>NZ_AP021881.1:1833759-2139385 GCF_009937995.1 Sulfuriferula nivalis | reverse complement strand
GTACTGGTACGGCTGGCACGACTTTTTGGCTAATTGCGAGTTTGTCGCCGGCATCGCCTGACGGTGTACGCGCTTCGACTTCCCAGCGTAAATTATCGGCATCCAGCGGCGCGGTGACGTTCCAGGCAACTTCCTGTGCCGCCCCCGGCGCCAGCGTGACAGTTTGTGGTGCCAGATCTGGTTTCACTGCCAGCGGTGTACTGCCGCTGCGACTTTGCGTCAGTTTGGCCTGTACCTTTAGGGTCAATGTACCTTTGGAGGCATTACGCACGGTGAACCCAGCGCGATAGCTGTCTTGCTCACGCACCATGGGTGGCAGCCCGGACAGCAGAATTACATCCTGAGTCGTGTGCACCGAAGTCGATCCGGTGCCGAACAGACCGGCCCCGGCATGCGCAATGGCTACGATACGGAATGAGCTCAGTGCATCGTTGAGCGGCACATCCACTTCCGCCTCGCCGTTGGCATCCAGCTTCACCCGGGCCTGCCACTTGAGCAGCGTTTCAAACAACTCGCGTGCAGCCTGATGTCCGCCGCCGCCACCATGCGGCACGGCCTTGCGACCGAAGTGGCGTTTGCCGACTACCTGCATTTGGGCGGTAGCGGTATCGACTTCCAGCCCGCGCGTGCTCATCATAGTTTCCAGCAGTTTCCAGCTATCGTTCGGCATCAGCTCCAGCAGACCTTCGTCCACGGCCGCCAGTGCGACTTCCGCTCCGGCGGGCAGGGTGCTGCCGTCTGCGCGTATCACCTTGATTTTGACATGCGCCTTGTCGCGGATTTTGTATTCGTCGCGATCAGCGTGGACGGCGACTTTTAACTCATGCGCGCGCCAGCCGACGTTGATCTGGCCGATACCGAGCTTGAATGCCGGCTTGCCCAGATCGACCAGCGCGCCGGGTTGGACGTCGTCCATTCTGCCGCGCACAGCCAGTACCGAGACGAAAACATTCGGTGCGTAACTAGACTTGATCGGCAGTTTCACCACCGCTTCTTTGCCGGAGATATGCTGCACAAAGGAATCAATCACTCCCTCGCGTTCCACCGTGACCAGCGCTGTCGCTTCGCGGAACGGCATGCGCACCTGGAAAGTGGCCGTATCGCCTGGCTCGTAGCGCGGTTTTTCCGGCAACACGTCCATACGGTCGTCGTTGCTGGCATCGAACCACCAGTCGTCCTTGCCGGCAACCCAGATTTCGCGATGCGCCCAGCTGGCGTTACCGGCATCGTCGGTGGCATGCGCACGCAGGATAAGATTGCCGTCGGTATCACTATGCGTGTCGCAATGCACATAGCCTTTGGCATCGGTGACGCCCTGACAGATATCGGCTAACCGTTTGATCTCGCTCTTATGTTCATAAGCATAAAATCCACCGATCAGGCGTTTGCGGTGCGAATAGCTTTTCTGCTGCAACATGTCCACACTGACGGGAACGCCGGCCAGTGGCTTGCCTGCGGTATCGAGCGCCAGTACATGAAATTTGAGATGCTCCTTGCTTGCCGCCCAGGCATCGGGCTTGATACCGAGCACGATGCGCGACGGCCACAACGTAAAATGACTGGATGCAGCCAGCGTTTCGCCATTAGGGTCGCGATACTCCAGCTCGGCCGTCACATCCTGTGGCGCATCCGAGCGTGGTAACTTATCCAGCGTGGCACGAATTGCACCGTTCTTATCCAGCACCAGATTGCGCAATGCCAGCGGACGGCTGCCGCTGACAGCGGTATTGATAGCCGGTGCATCGTCGTCATCGTTTTCGTCATCGCCAAACTGCCACTGATTGGAAGCTTCTGCCTGCAAACCTTCCTTCACGCTGCCGTTGGCAAAAGTGAAATCGGGATAATCTGCAAAACTGACTGTACGGGGCTCGACCAGACCGCGCAGTTTGACCGGTAACCCGCCAGCTCCGCCGCCGGATAAATAGTTCAACTGCATATCCAGTTCGGCGCTATCGACATTGATCAACGGCGTACCCAATGGTTTGAGTACGGCTTTCATGGTTGGAACGCGGAACGCCTCGACGCGGAAGCTGCCGCTCATGCGACTGTCGCTATTCTGGCCTTTCGATGTCACCATTTCCACCGTATAACTGCCGGACTTTGCATCTTTCGGCACCGTCCACACAGATTCGGCGGTATCGTCGGCATTCCATTTCAGCGGCATCTCGTATTTCTGCTCGCTGCCCTGATGCGTAATGCGCAACAGGGGAGGTAAACTGTCTGCTGCTGGCAGCGCAAAGCCGCTACGGGTATGACGGCGGTAAAAATGCTTCATGTGTACGGTTTCGCCCGCGCGCAGCAAGGTGCGGTCGAATACCGTGGTTGTCAGTATCGGGCCGTTATAGCTACCGTCGGGCAGGTTGAAACGCCAGCGGTTGATACCTTCATTCCAGTCGGAGAATACGAAACTGTTATCCTTGCCCAGTCGCGCAGTCACGAAATAGCTGCGGTTGTACTCAAAACAGATCGGTAATTCGTCCAGTGATGGCAGTGCTGTTTCAATATTGGCAATGCCGTCTTTGTCGGTTTTGCCCTTCCAGTAACTGGTGCCGCCGCAATCCCGCACATCTACTGCGGCATTGGCTACCGGTTCACCCTTATCCAGCGATGTCACCCATACCAGCGACGACTCGCGCCCCTGCTTGAAATGCACAGAGAGGTTGGTCACCAGCGCGGCTGTGCGCACGTAATAAGGTTTTTTCTCGCCCAGCAAGGCTGCACCCAGCTTGGGACTGGCCAGCTCTACGATATGCAGTCCCGGCTGCTCCAGCGGGATGCCGATGATTTCAAATGCCTTCGCACCATTGGGCTTGGGCAGATGGAAACGGGTTGGCTGATCGCCGGAACGAACCACAGGCACGGAACGGCCTTTATCTTCATCGTATTCCCACTCGTCATTGGCATTTTTTCTGACCAGCTTCAGCCAGTACAAGATATCTTTCGGATTGTCGCTGACTCTGAGTGTTTTGCCCGGTATATCCTGTTCAGCCTGAATTTTGGTGACTGCCAGAGCCGGCTCCAGATTACGCACTGTCACTGGCAGTGTGGCACCGGCATTGAGTTCGATGATGCCGAATTCGGCGGGGAATTTGGCTAGTGGCGGTGCAAAATCAGTCTTGACCTGCAACGGGAAGCGCTTGCGATTGTATAAGGGACGCCCTGCGTCATCGCGTATCGCTTCTGGCAGCGTCAGCTTGAAAGTAGCATGCTCAGGAAATGGGCCGCTAAAATTGACACTATTTACTGCATTGCTATCATCTTTACTGAACACTGCGTGCCATGTCTTGCCGGCACCTGTCAGCGTAATCTGTTTGGCAAAACGGGCAGGCACTGGCGCAGTGAAGTCCAGCGTCATTGGCAGCATAGGGATACAGTTGGAATGCTTGTTGACCCGCTCGCAATTGAATTTTGCCCGAAAATTCTCGCGTACTTCGAAAGCCAGCGCCTGATCCTGATCGGTCGTAATTCCGCTCTGTGTAGCAATGCCCGCACCCCATACCAGACTGACATCCGATTTGGCCGGCAGTCGGCGTGCGCACTGCAGCACAACGATGCGATCATCATTTGCCTTGAGCGCCTGTTCGAAAGGGGTGCCCTTTTCCTTTACCGAAAAAGTGGCAATGGCAGCGTGATCACGCGATTTGAACAGAACCTGCAGCATGCCACCGAGCGTATTCTGGCTGGCTGCCAGTATGCGCTGGCGCATTGCGCCCTCGATGAAACGTACGCCGATCTTTTCGTTGATACCCTGTGCTGAGCACCATGCATGCTCTAGCACGCTATCCTTGCGGACTGTCGCATCCAGACCGAGGATGAAAATCTGGCGTTCTTCTATCTGCGAACCTTCATCCGGTTCAGTACGTAATACTGAAGGCCCGCCTGTGTTAAAGGTAAATGCCAACGTACCGTTCGGCGCACTGCCGTCCAATGCTTTGAGTCCGGCTTTGAGTACGAACCGACAGCTAACGCCGGCTGGCAGATCACGGTCAAAATCGTACGCCCAGTTTTCTGCATCAACCCAGCGCGCCGTGCCTTTTTCCGGGCAATCGATATCAAAAGGTTCAGGCAAACGCGGATCGCCAAATGGAATCATCGGTGCAGTAAAGCGTGCCGTCACCTGTCGCACACCCTTGACTGTCCCTTGCGGGGAGAAACTCTCGATCTGAAAACCTGCCGCCCATACGGACTGTAAACTCAGCATAAGTAAAACAATTACAACCCGCATCCACATACGTAACCACATTTTTTATTCTCCCCCGAGTATTCTTGAGGATTATATAGTGCTTGTTTGTAGGGAAACTGTAATTTTTTATCCTGCATGTATGTCACTGATGGAGGCATTATCGATCCTAGCAGGACGTAAGCCAACACGGCCTTAGTGTTGTGCTCTACGTATCAGCTTTCCACATGCACTGTCTTTTCCAGGCCCAGAGTCAATTAATGGGATGATTACCAGTAACGGGTTGACGACGCCCAGCGCAATTGCGCCTGCACCACGTAATATCAGTTTGGTTTTGTCGAGGGATACAACAGGCTTGGCAAATTTACCACGAATGTAGATTGGGCTGTGCAATGCCAGCGGACTGAGGATTTTGGTGTGGGGTTGTAATTCCAGATCCAGAGTTTCTTGTGCCATGTCGATATTGCCTCTACCCATGATGGTGGTGATGTCAGTATCCAGAACCATGATTTTGGTTTGCAGATTGCCGCGTTTGACATCGAAATCAGCCACTGCACAATTTAGCGTGATGACTTCGTCACCAGTTACTTTTAATTGCAACATCTCCCACAGATGCAACCCTGCTGTTTCTAGCATCAGCTTGCTGATTTTTCCTCCGTCCACCACTAGCGTCGCACGGCCATTGGCGCTGGCGAGCATCTGGTCAACGGCATTTCCAGTACCACTCAGGTCGAATTCACCATGTATCTGACCTATACTGGTTCTGGTTAATTTGATGGTGGGGAATAATTGATTGAGTTGTATCTTTCGGGCATGAATGTTGACTTTGGCCTGAATCGGATCGTGTTTGCCATTGAGCGTGACGGTTCCCGCCAGTGTGCCGCCTGCAACACCGAAGCTGATAGGATCTAGCGTCAGGATGGCGTTATTCATTTTGACGTGTGCCACCAGATTGTCGATAGGCAAGGCACGTGCCCGCTGGATGTGCTTTGCCTGGATTCTTACGTCTGCATCGACACTGTCCCAGCGCTCGGTGCGAAAAGGCAGTTCAGGCAGTACGTCGCGTTTATTGGCAGTGCTGACAGGTAGTGCATGCGTGGTTTGTTGTGTTGAATCGGACGCTTTGCCCTTGTTTTTATTGCTCATCCCTATGGGCGAGCCAAGATCTGCCAGATCCAACTTTTGAAATGTTACGTCACCCTTTAAAAACGGGCGTTTACCAGTGCTGTCGATTTGAAGATTGCCAGACAAATCGCTTTTTCCTATCCGCGCAGTGAATTTCTCATAACGCCACTGCTTTGTGCTGTGCAGTAAATGCCCTTTGGTCGAGTAAATTAGTGTACGTGGCAGCGCAATACCTATCAGCGGATATAGCTGATCGAGACTGGTGCCGTTCAGGGCTATATTCAAATCAACAGCACTAAAGCGACTCAAGCTGGTTACTGTACCTGCTGCATGTAGCTGGGTATGGCCGAGGCTGATATCAATGTTGAGCGGATAGGGGGTGATTTCATCATTTAAGTTGAGCACGGTGCCGCCACTACCACTGGCTGTTAATGCCAACCCTTTGAGCTTACCTGTCGCGGTAAATATGATATCTGCTGCCATGTCGGTTTGTGGCAGGCTCTGGTGGGTAGAAAGCGCGGCCTGAATTTGAGTGTCGTGTCCTGTATCGGTGTAACTGATTTGACCGTTATCCAGAGTGATACTGTCAATTTTAATTTTGGCGTTTTCATCTTGCTGATTGCGGTCGAGTAGCCAGTTCTTGCGGCCATCTGAGCTTTGTTCAAGAAATACCTGTGGCTGTGTGAGATTAAGCGTGAGCACACTGACATGGCGTTTAAATAACTCAGGCAAACTGACTTTGCCATCTATTTGTTTGACCGTGAACATCAGCGGCTGTTTCGCCCAGTCAGGATTGGCAAAGCTGATATCTGTAGCTTGAATACGAGCAAGCGGCCAACCCAGTTTGATGTTGAGGTTGCCGTTAATGATTAGCGCCCGCCCGGTTTTCTCCGCCACGAAGCGTTCGATAGGATGACGCAGCCAATTCCAGTCGAAGAATATCACCAGTATGAGAGTGGTAACGGCTAACGCAGCCATGAGGATTCCTAACAATTTCAGGCTGCGAGACGCGTTCATATTCGGCTGTTTTTCAGTGGCTTGCTCGACACACTGTGCTCAACAATTATTTCCAGACCTTGTTGATATCGTTGTAATCACCGACCGATTTCTGGATGACATCACGTGCAATGGCGGTTTCTTGTTCGGATTTGGTTTTCACTACCAGCACAAACTGACCATTGGATATGGCGTCACCGATCAGCTCGGCAAATTTCCCGTCTTTGTGTTCTATGCTTGATGTAGCGCCTGCTGAAGCGCCGATCAAAGCGCCTATAGTGGCGCCCCAACCCATCATCACGATAGGTGCAAGCAATGGACTAGCGATGAACAAGCTGACGTTCGTTACTAGCAAGGCTATTTCGCCTAGCGCGCCGACACCAGTGCCAATTGCTGTGCCAATAGCGCCATCTACTAGCACATCTTTTAAGACTTCTTTGCTTTTAGATGCCTGAGCGGAGGCGGGTACATCAGCGTCGGTTTCAAAGATATGTATATGTTCGCTTGGCAGTCCGCGCTCAACAAGTGAGGTAAGCGCATTGTGGGCTTCTTCGCGGTGAGCAAAAAATCCCGATACGTGGTGGATGTATTCGTTCATGTTATTTCTCCTGATATGACCCGTTTGGGTCGGATAGTGGTTAATCTTAATCTCTACGTCCTGGTGCGTATGTGCGTAACCGCACACTTTTTACTGTTAATAATTTGTGGGTGCTACTACCTGAGGTGTACTGCCAAAAATACGATCCCAAAATTCAGTTGTAACGCCATAGCAAATGGGTTGCTCGCTGTGGTGGTGACAATCAACATGCCAGCGCTGGCGTTCTTTCAGCCAGGCATGATCGGTATTACAGTGATGTATGGCCTGATGTGTAAGTGCGTATCCCAGATAACCTGTGATTAAACCTAGTGATAGTGCAAAAGCGTGCTGAATATCAGCTAATAACAGTGCTGGAAGCAGGGCAAGCAAGATGATAAATATCGTGCTGAGCACCTTAGTTCCGCGTATGAGTATGGATGGGTGCTGATGATGTGCCATATGCCAGCGACTAAAAAACGGCAACTCGTGCAGTATGATGCGATGCATTACGTACTCAATAGCGGTCCAGCTTGCCAGACCTGCTAATGCGAAACTGACCAGTATCAGACTTTGTTCAGGCGGGTTCGTCACCAGCAGGACGGTCAACGAAATAACTACTGCACTTAGATACAGCGCGAAGTAAGTTCGGTACGCCAATTTGCTGTGTTTCAACATAAAAACTCCCATGTGTTTTTTGCCCAATCAGATGGCTATTTGGGTAGGCGTGTTATTACGCTACTTAACCAGAATACTTGCGCTGAAATGCACAGTCTGTACGGCGACACACATAAATTGTGGTTTGTGAACGAAGTGAGGCTGAAATGAAATAGGGATGCTAACGTCAAGAAGTGATTGAGCCAGGATATGTTCGGTATCGAACGGATAGCAAAATTTGCAGGGATACACTGAACTGAATGTGCCGATATTTACTTATACAGATGGCCATTTTGTAGTGTGATTTTACTAATCCAACCAGGAGTAAATTATGAAACGTATTCGACACGTCTTGATTCCGATAATTAGTTCGATATTTGTGGTGGGTGCAGTCTATGCAGTTGCCGATGACAAACCCCATACAGATACAGGTGCAAAAGCCATGGTGGTTAGTTCTGGCAGCTATGTTCAACCGAAGATGACCCATGAACAATATGGGGTGGTGAAGATAGTGGTGCCAATGACGACTGATGATAAGGCCGTTCAGGGCATGAAGTTGAATAATATAGAGAATGGCCTGGATTCGGCTGCGAAATGGGGTGGTCACGTACATAGTACGGTCGTGCTTTATGGCAAGGGCGTGTCGTTGTTGAAAGATCCTGATCCAGAAATGCGAAAAAAGCTTGATGCACTTAAAGCCCGTGGTGTGCAGTTTGACGTGTGCGACAATACCCTGCGCGAACAGGGTATCGATTTTCATCAGCTATATCACGTGACCGATCGTGACATCGTGCCGTCCGGCTTTGCCGAAGTGGCTTATTTGCAAGCGAAAAAGGGCTATGTTGTAGATCCTGTAAATTGAGTATTATAGGACCAGGTTTTTGAAAACTACTATCCTGCCGGACTTAAAACATCCAAGTGCTAATTTAAGTCTGACGGGGTGTTAGATAGGCTATGAAACCACCCGGTTAGCCAGTTGGTAAATATCAATCAAGGAGCTGGTCATGGCTATGCAGCCTTCTGTACGAATAATCGTGATGTTGAGTGCCATGCTAGCGCTGTCGGCATGTGGTGATACAGCCACGTTGCCGCTGTCGGCTGGCTTTGGTGCCAATCCGCAGCTCCCCGCACCCAATCACACCCTGATACCCACAGTTAATATCGCCCCTGCAAAAGGTTGGCCTGATAACGTCAAACCGTTGTCCGCACCCGGTACCACTGTCAGCGCTTTTGCAAAAGATCTTGATCATCCGCGCTGGCTCTATGTGCTGCCTAATGGCGATGTGCTGGTGGCAGAGAGCAATGCGCCACCCAAGCCGGAAGACGGCAAAGGTATCAAGGGTTGGGTGATGGGGCTGGTGATGAAGAAAGCCGGTGCAAGTGTGCCCAGTGCTAACCGCATCACATTGCTGCGCGACAGTAATGGTGATGGGGTGGTGGATTTGCGTTCGGTATTGCTGGAGGGGTTAAACTCACCTTTCGGCATGGCGCTGGTTGGCAACTATTTGTATATCGCCGACTCTGACGCGGTGCTGCGATTTCCCTATGTGGAAGGTGATATGCGCATCACTGCACCCGCCATTAAGCTAGTGGATTTGCCAGCGGGGCTTATCAATCACCATTGGACCAAGAATATCATCGCGAGTCCGGATGGCAGCAAACTGTATGTGACTGTAGGCTCAAATAGCAATGTCGCTGAACGTGGCATGGCAGTCGAGGCTGAAAGGGCTACTATCTGGGAGGTTGATATCCAGACAGGTGCGCATCGGATCTTTGCATCAGGTCTGCGCAACCCGAATGGTCTGGCATGGGAGCCAGACACCCGCGCATTGTGGACAGTGGTGAATGAGCGCGACGAGCTGGGCAGTGATCTGGTTCCAGATTATATGACCTCAGTACGAGATGGTGGTTTCTACGGTTGGCCCTATAGCTATTATGGTCAGCATGTCGATCAGCGCGTGTCACCTCAGCGTCCGGACTTAGTCGCCAAGGCGATTGTGCCTGATTACGCTTTGGGGGCACATACTGCTTCTCTGGGCTTGGCTTTTTCCGCCAACAATACGTTGCCAGCAAGGTTCGCCAACGGCATGTTCATCGGCCAGCATGGTTCGTGGAATCGTCGACCACACAGTGGTTACAAGGTGATTTTCGTGCCTTTTCAAAATAGCAAACCATCGGTTGCCGCGCCTGTAGATGTACTGACAGGTTTTCTAAGTGAGCAAGGTAACGCCTACGGTAGACCTGTGGGTGTGGTGATTGATAAACAGGGCGCGCTGCTTGTGGCTGACGACGTGGGTAATGTCATCTGGCGCGTGAGTTCAACGCATTGAGCTAGATATCATTGGTGTATCCTGTGCAATGCGCCTGGAATCTACGATTCAAGGAGCATTCCTTTGGCGAAAAAATCTGCTTCAGCCTATCAGCTACCACCAACCCATAACGGGTTGAACGTAAATTTCTGTAAAAGTCTCGAGAATATGAAGGTCAGGTATTCGGCGAGGCTGTGTGAAAACGTCGCCCCCGTGTAAACGATAAATCGCCATTATGTGTTAAAATAACGCATATAAACATTATGTTAGGCTTATCGTGAAGCGATTTATCCATAGCGAATGTCGGAGCCAAGTCTCGTTGCTACCGGAGTGCCTCGATGACTATATCAGTGAAGACAATCCTGTCCAGGTTGTTGATGTGTTTGTCGATCAGCTCGATCTTAGTGACCTTGGTTTTTCAGTTGCGCCAGCCGCTACCGGGCGACCTTCGTATCACCCATCGACGCTCCTGAAACTTTATGTGTATGGCTATCTCAATCGCATTCAATCGAGCCGCCGGCTGGAAAGAGAAACTCATCGGAATATTGAACTGATGTGGCTGCTCGGAAGGCTGTCTCCCGACTTCAAGACCATTGCTGACTTTAGGAAGGACAACAGCAAAGGTATCCGCAACGTTTGCCATCAGTTCATTGTGCTATGTCGCCAGCTAAATCTCTTCACCCAAGCAGTCGTGGCTATTGATGGCAGCAAGTTCAAAGCGGTCAATGCACATGACCGCAACTTCACACGCGGCAAACTTGAAAAGCGGATACAGGAAATTGATCGTAGCATTGAGCGTTACCTGACAGCAATGGATACCGCAGACCGGCAGCCTGCCGATATTGCCGAGGCGAGAACAACCCGACTCAAGGAGAAGATGGCAACGATGAAGGTCAGGCTGGAGCAACTGAAAGAAATTAAAGCTCAACTGGATCAGGTACCCAGCGGACAAATTTCGTTAACCGATCCGGATGCTCGCGCCATGGCAACCAGTACCAGTCGAGGGTTGGTGGGTTATAACGTTCAAACGGCGGTCGATACACAGCACCATCTCATCGTTGCCCACGAGGTCACCAATACGGGGAGTGACCGGGGTCAGTTAGCAAAGATGGCCAAGCAAGCCAAGGTGGCCATGGTCGCGTCCGATCTGCAGGTGATTGCGGATCGTGGCTATTTCAATGGCGAGGAAATACATGCCTGCGAGGAAACAGGCATTACCCCTTTCGTTTCCAAGCCAATGACTTCATCGGCCAAAGCCGATGGACGATTCGACAAAGAAGATTTCATCTTCGAACCAGAAACAGACGAATACCGTTGCCCGGCCGGAAGCCGACTGACCAAACGGTTCACCAGTATTGAGCGGGGTGCACTTATTCATAGATACTCGAGTTCGGATTGCCCTCGCTGTTCAATCAAGGATAAATGTACTCCCAGCCCATATCGACGTATCTCCCGTGGAGAGCATGAGTCCAGCCTTGATGCCATGCAAAAACGTCTCGATAAAAAACCAGATGCTATGCGAATTCGACGACAGACCGTTGAGCATCCGTTCGGCACGCTTAAGGATTGGATGGGAGCAACCCATTTCCTGACCCGAACCTTGGAACGGGTCAGTACCGAAATGAGCCTGCATGTACTCGCCTACAACATGAAGCGAGTGATGAAAATCATCGGAATCAAGGAGTTGATGGTGGCGATACAGGCCTGATCGGGCCTTTTGCTTGCTCTGTTCCCAACACCACCTGCAAATCAAAATTGAGCAGCCAGTGTGTTTCTGAGGCCACCCCATCCCGGTCAGAATTTTAGACCGTTTTCACACAGCCTCCGGCCTAAGTAGACGTTCACGTCCTTGGCTAATTTCTTCTGTTTTGTGCCATAAGTGCTCATTCGTATGGCTGATTATGAAGTACTGCTTATACTAGTGGACATAGGCGAGTTTAGAATGGCTTAAGCCTTCAATCTAGTGCAATCTTTTTCCCGACATGGAGCCGTTGTCAAATACACCGCGCCCGATAACTATAAACATTACCGATCCGAACCGTCGCTATGGTATCGCGTTGTCTAAGGGTCCTTCGAAACCTCGCTGGTGTTCTCGACCAAGTTATTCAATAGTTCGCCATCCACGCGGATGGAATCAGGCATTTTTCAAATAACCAAGAAGAATAATGCCATTGACCTCAATTCCATAATCGTTGATACTTAATTGAATTCATTTGAATTGTTTATCTTTTCAGTTTCGTGCTCTACCACCAATATTCATGATGATAGCGACGGAATCAATATTAAAAATAATAATGGTCTCAGGTTTTAAAAAGTTTTTTCTTGTCTGTTTGGCGAAAGTGCACTTTTAGAATATCCACTCTGTTTTTTAATTTCGATGAAAGAATCGCCCTTATGATCAATAAAGTCTGCTTTCGCCTCTCCTGCATCGCCTTCTTAATCGGCGGCATTGCACTGACTAGCCAAGTACAAGCCGATTCTTTTTTTGGAGGTGGTGATAAGGATGCCAGCGTTAAAGTCACACATGGTGGAGAGCTTAAAGGGAAATCGACTTTCGCAATTGGTGCGTTTCGTGTGGCCTTCGTCACCGAAGACGCTGCGAATGCAGCATCGCATGGCCTCTTTGGCAGCAGCGCGGCCAAGATAAGTGGAGAACTGGTCGGCGTGAACCACACCCTCATGCAGAAAATTGCCGACGAGATTTATGTGGAGTTCCTCAAGCAGGCGTCCGCCAAGGGATATGCCGTCATCGAGTCGTCAGCGCTCATGAAAACAGCCGCCGCCTACGCCGCTCTGTCGCCATCCGAAAACTTTACGGTCGGCCGCTTGGGGACGTTCGTGATCCCCACTGGTCAGCGCTCAGTGGCGTTGGCTGCCGATGACCGCGCCAAGGAGGATAAAGGCACGGCGGGCTTTGCAGCACGCTTCAATATAATTAGCGATCAAGTGGCGAAGTCCCCAGCGTACGAGGCGTTCCCCATTGCAGCTAAACAAACTGACGCTGCTGTACTGGGTATCACCATCGTCGCAAACTTTGCAAATTTCAAAGGCTCAGGTTCTTTTGGCGGCTCCAAGGCATCCCTCGCTGTGGGAGCAACAATCGACGGCCGTAATAAAAATGAGATCATCCCGTCCACATCGATCCTGGGTTGGGGTAGTGGCACAGGAGCTTGCGCCTTCTGTCAGGCGCAGTTCGGCCTCGAAGGCCAGATTCATTCCGACGCATTCATCGGCACATACGACAGCTCCGGATCGAGTAACAACCAATCGGGAACCGTCACCGTCGACCCAGCCGCCTATGAGAAAAACATTCTCTTGGTGGCATCAAAGGCAATCGACTTGCTGCTAACTTCGGTAGCCGCCGAGAAATAGCGCTATTACCTAGATTGACTGCACCGCATCGTGCTGCTTCACATACACCTGTGGTGTATGTTGCCGGCACGTAGCCTCTATGAAGTTTTCCCTTTGATCTATCCAAGCTGCCCTGCACAGATAAGTATCCGCGCCTTTATTACTAATGCCGACACCACACGCCATTTTCTGAAGCACATCGGCGAACCCAATATTAGATGCTCATGAAACATCTTCTATAAAATTTGGTGGGGCAGACTGAAATGCAAAAGTTGGATCAATCTGCGGTGCAAATTGACAATAAGCCATCAAAATTTGATTTTGGGTGGACAGCCGTCACTCAAAAACCTGTGTATGAATGACAGCTTGCTTAGGCAGAATAGCAGAAGTTAGACCCCAGCAACCTGACCCGCCCTAGAATGTATATTGGCAGACAATCGGTACCTCGTGCTATTAATCTCCGCTTGCAATATCAACACGATATTACATTCCTAGATCAGTAGTGGTATGGTTGTTTTAGCGAGGTTTGCCAGTGCTATTTAATTCGTCATAGCTAGCGCGCTCGAACATGTCATTGCGTTTGAGCATGGTGTATTTGGGTTGCTCGGCCCAAGAGCGGAATTTGGGTGAAAACAGCCAAATGGTAACGAGTGCCATCACCATGAAAATGATCGCGCTAATAATCACGGCTATCATGGTTGTTGTGCCTCTGGTAATTTGTACAGGGTACGTATAAATGTACTTACCGCTTGTTTATCCAAAGCGCTAAGGCTGGGCCAAGGTTGCATACCTGTGCCTGGTATGCCTGTGTTCAGCACTTGTATGGCACGCGCCGTATCGGGTTGCATAGCTGTAAAGTCTGCGGGTCGGGGCAAGAGCCCTATACTGACTGAGCCGTTGCCACGACCTTGGGCACCGTGACAAATCATACAATTGTTTGCATAAATTCCAGCACCACGCGCAAGTAACGAAGCTGTGGTGGTGATGGTTTCGACGGGAGCACTGTGCAATGACTGCACGTAAATGGTCAGACTTGCCAGGTCAGAGACGGGTAAGTCACGCCAGGCGGGCATTGCCGAGCCGGGTACGCCATTCCATAATGCCTCCGCTACACCCTGCGTTGAAAAATGATGCACCTGTAAATTGGCAGGTCTGGGTGACAGGCCTGATGCAGCAAGTCCGTTGCCATCACCATTGGCACCGTGACATCCTGCACAGTTTTGCGTGAACAGCGTGCTGCCACGTGCAAACAACTGGTCGCGGGTAACGGTGCTATGCGCCAAACTCGGTACAGTCCCACTCAGTTGTGCCTGATTAGGGTTGATAAATGGAGCTGTACATAAACTATTTATTTCCATCAACATATCTGGATCCAGCCCGCTATCAACGCGGGGTCCTATGCGCTTGCCTGCACCTGCCTGACGTGCGCGTCCCAGTGTGTGCAAATAAGCCAGCAGGTCGGAAGCCGAGGCGCCCGGACGATCAGGACCACCTTTGAATAGCCAGTTGAACGAAGCCGCTATCGCGGAGAAATATTCCCGAACCATCAAATTACGCAGCATAATTTCGTCTCCCCCAGCAATGGAATTTTGATTACTGTACCACGAGGAGACGACATTGACAGCCCCCACACCCATCCCCGCGCACTTCGAGCACAATCACCAGCGACTGCTGAATTGCCTCAAGCTCAGAGGCATGCAGCCTAAAACCATCGCCTTGTATTCACACGGCGTACGGCGCGCAGCGGTGTATTTTAATGACCAGATAGACGCGCTCACCAAGCCACAATTAACCGACTATTTTGTTCGCATCCTGGATACCCATTCATGGAGTACGCTCAAACATGATCTGTATGGACTGAAGTTCTATTATGCCCATGTACTCAGCCAACCCTGGCCAGGTGCGGATCTGGTTAAACCACCCAAGTCATATAGCCTGCCCGACATCATTACCGTCGCCCAGGCACAACAAATCTTCATGGCCACCCGCGTATTGAGCTACCGCGTATTCTTCTTCACCCTCTACAGCCTGGGCTTACGATTAGGCGAAGGCTTACGCTTGCAGGTAGGGGATATCGATGCGGATCGGATGCGGGTGCAAGTACGCAACGCCAAAGGCAACCGTGATCGATTGGTGCCGTTATCAGAGAACACCTTGCAGGTATTGCGCCGTTTCTGGCTCACCCATCGCAACCCAAGCTTGCTCTTTCCTAATCGACACGGCGGTCTTGCCAAATCGCACTTGGCACGCACCCCGCTGGATCGTGGTGGTATCCAGACCACCTTGGGTCAAGTGACCCGTGACTGTGGCTTAAAAAAAGAATTACACCACACAGCCTGCGCCACAGCTATGCCACCCACCTGATAGAAGCTGGCATCGATTTACTCGAAATTCAGCAGATACTCGGACACCAGTCCATCCTCACCACCATCCGCTACACCCACCTCACCGAACAACGCCATCAGAGCGCACACACTCGCCTTAATCAATTAATGGAGAAATTCCACATTCATTGGGGCAAAGTCAAATGATCAGACTGGCGCACATCGTAGCAACCTACGCAGCTAAACTGCTTGCACAACACGGTCATCACCTATTGCCCAGCCAGCAAGCTGCCTTAACCGCCTTTCAAACCTGCCGTAGCCAGATGAGCCCGAGGATGCAACTTGCCTGTGATGATTGTCAAACACCCAGCTACCTGCCACATTCCTGCGGTCATCGGCATTGCCCGCATTGCCAGGCGCACGAATCACAGCGCTGGATAGACCAGCAATTACACAAATCCATCCCCGCCAACTACTTCATGCTCACCTTCACCGTGCCCGCCCAGTTGCGCACACTGGCCTGGCAACATCAGCGCGTCATGTATGACTTGATCACACGCTGCGCGTGGGAAACAGTCAACACCTTCAGCCAAAACGACAACAAGCTGCGCGGCAGCGCAGGGGCGGTGACTGTACTGCATACCCATAACCGCCGACTGGACTATCACCCCCATGTGCATCTCGTCATGCCCGCTGTCGCCTTTAACCCCAAACAGCGACGCATGCGTCATAAACACGGCAACTACCTGTTTAACCACAAAGCCCTGGCCAAAGTATTTCGTGCCAAATTACTGGCAGGCATCAGACAAGCAGGACTCACCCTGCCAAACGATTACCCGACCGATTGGGTGGTGGATTGCAAAGCCGTCGGCACTGGACAGCACGCTCTGATCTACCTTGGGCGCTATCTGTATCGGGGGGTGATACAGGAGAAAGACATCCTCTCCGACCGGCATGGTCAGGTCACCTTCCGTTACCGGAACAGCCAAACCAAACAAATGGAAACCCGTACCTTGAGTGGTGTAGCCTTCCTGCGACTGATACTGCAACACATTCTGCCCAAAGGCTACCGCCGCGCCCGCAACTTTGGCTACCTGCATCCCAATAGCAAACTACTCACCCAGCTACAGCTGACCCACCTATGGCGACGGAACAATCCGCCGCCAGCGCAACCCAGACCAGCGATACGTTGCCAATGTTGCGGTGGGGTGATGAAGATAGTGCGCACACGTATCAAAGCGATACCGCTAGCCACATCAGCCCCATCTATAAAACGGGAACACAGAGCAGATGACACAGGGTGGGAGACCATGCGCTAAACCAGCCCACACCGCCCACCTGCCAGACTAGGCAGGTATGGCCGTGCTCGCCCTGAAGAAGGCTGAAATTGGGTTAACATGCCCGAAAAGCCGACTAAAAACGGTGAGTTGAATAGAATAAGTTGCTGCAATGGCAACGTGAAGGTCGTGAAATGGCGGGTGGGATGCGTAACGCGTCCAGTTATGCCAGCATAGTCAAAAAGATATTTCCATAAGCGCTCAAGCAACACCCGCCCCAGCCATGCCGGGCTTGTCCAACAAACGGTTCAGATTGTGGCTCGCTTCGCGATCACAATCTAACCTTATTCGTTATAGGAGGGCATCACTGAATCTGGCACTATTGATTGGGGGTGGTACAGGTGGGTGAGTTGCCAGTCATCACTGCGTACGCCAGTTTCACGGGCAAGGTCGGGACCGATGCGACGTGTACCCCACAGTTGCGGAAAGTCGTAGCGTGTTTCCCATGCTTCGGTGGGCGCGCCCCAGCGCAGCACGTCAGGCAGTATGAAACGTACCTGTTGTGTGTGGCACAGCGCGCAGCCCAGGCTTGCGTAAACCTGCCGGCCGCGCAGTTCGGCGGCGGTGTAATCCGGCATATCTGTCTGGGTATGGGAAGCAATCGTCTTGGCTAAACGTAATCCCGGCAATACCCCCAGCGCAATAAATGAGAGCAGGAAGAAACCGATGCCAGCACCAAATATCAGTAGATATACCATGCCAAACCAGTGCTGCGGGCTGGGCTGGGTTGTGATAATTTCATCCATGATTAGTTTGCGGTAGTTGCGCGCCCGTGTTTGGTAAGGGCTGACTGCCACTGGTATTGCGATTGCTGATCCCAGTAAACATGCCAGCAATGAATAAGGCAAAACCAGCAAGGATAGGCGCAGCAGATGCGGCGCGTACCAGCCAGTATCCGTGGGAGATACGTACTGAATCCATCCATGGTGCACCGCTGTTCCATAATTGTCCCTGTACCAGGCCTGCCACTGTCAGATCGACCAGCATTATCATCAAGCCTGACAAAATCAGCCAGTAAGCGAGATTCATATAACCGCGGTGATAACGGCTACCCAAACTGCGTTCCCATATGTGGGCGATGCCACCCAATGTGACAAAAGTAGCGAAACCCAGCATTGCCAAGTGCGAGTGGCCGATTACCCAGTCAGTGAAGTGTATGTAACGCTGCATAGGCATGATGGCCTGGAGCGAGCCTTGCAGGCTGACCACCAAATACATTACAACGCCAGTCCATACAAAACGCAGCGGTATATCACGACTGACCAACGCCCCCTGTCTGCGCAACGACATGAGCAGATTGAAGACGACCAGTATCACGTCAAATCCCATGATGATAGAAGCAGCAATTGCTGCACGCTGAGTATCCATAGGTATGGATGAGTAAACGTAATGGTGGATGCCGTTAAGCGGATAAACGAAGAACAGTAGCCAGAAACCTAACATCGATAAAAAGTGGCTGTAGATAGGTAGTTTAGTCCGTACCGGAATTACATAAAACGCGATGGCGAGCGCAAAAGGCGTGACAAATAGTCCGATGGAGTCATGTATCCATAACCCGCTAAACGCTGCGCCAATTGCACCTGGCACCAGTTGTGGCACCAGACTGCCTACTGGGAAGGCGAACAGTGTGAATGTCAGTCCGCCGATGATGTACCAAGATGATACGTACATGCCATCATCATTGGGTTTCCGAGCCAGCGGCGGGATAAACTGCCATGCCATCAGCCCCAGACACAGCTCAGTCACCAGATTGACTGCCAGTGGAAACTCGGTCCATTCCAGCGGCTTGATCGCCCAGAACGTGTCAGGTAGATTGATGGTAACCAGCGTCCAGCCCAGCAACACCACACCTGCATTCCATAATGCGAACAGCAGCCAGCCGAGTGCTCGACTCATGACTGGACGCCCGGCTAGTCGCGGAACCGCAAAATACAGGAACGCGATAAAGGCATTGCCGAGCCAGCCAAAAAGGATACCTTGAGTATGATTGGCACGCATGGACCCCCAGGTGGTTTCTACATGACCACTGAGGAATTCTGGTTGCACTAGTTTGATGGCGATCGCCGTGCCAAACAAGGCTGCGATTATCAAACAGAACAGTGCAGCGTAAGCATGGGCACGCATAAGATTAGTTTCGACAGATGCAACCGGCGCGCCTGTGATAAAGCTGAGTGCTGTGCCGCCCTCGTGTCCGGCCTTATTTTTCTCGATAACCTCAGCCATCATTTCATGCCGGGAGTCGGATTGTTCGCTGATGTAGTACCTTTACCCAGCAGTTGACCATTTACTACGGTTCCATACATGCTGTCAGATGAGTCGTGATATTTTGCTCGCGTCGCTGCTATATCCCCCTGGAAGCGCGGGTCTTGCGGACGTTCATGGCTGTCCATGAAAATTGCCACATCCCATGCTTGTTGATCGCTCAATGTACCGCCCAAACCCAGCGGCATATTGGCTTTGATGAAGCCCACGGCATTCTTTATGCTGCCCATGCCAGCGCCCCAGTTAAATGATTTCGAGCCCCATAAAGCTGGGAAATTGGGTTGTCCGTTAGCATCCGCCTGGCCCGCACCATCCGCACCGTGACATACTGCACAGTTTTGTTCAAATACCAGCTGTCCGCGTGCATAATCCATAGCCAATGGGGGCTTGGGCACTTTTGGATAACCCCTGCCAGCTATTTTTGGATCTATGGTTGCACCGGTTGCCAGCCAATAGGAATAGCTTTCCAGTGCGATCAGCACTGGGTCACCAAGCGGCGGCGCCTTGCCGTTCATACTGAATTTAAAGCAGCCCTGCATACGTTCGGAATAGGTATTTACGTGTTTGTTTTTGCTACGGTAAGCTGGGTAACTTACATAGGCAGCCCACAAGGGTGCCGAGTCGGCGAGACGACCCGCATCCAGATGGCAACTGGCACAGCGGAGGTTGGTAGGACCCGTATATTTGCTTGCATAGCTTGAGGTATGTTCGAAAATATTCTTGCCCAATTGTACTGTTTTACCGAATTCATCCTTGGGCATATCCAGATCAGATGGCGGCTGGAATTTAGTTGCGGGTTTGACGTCAGTCGCCGCAGGCAATGCAATAGTGGATGCGGCAACTGGTTTTTCGGTTTGCGTTACCGGGCCAGGTTGCCCGGCTTGTGCTGCTACGATGATGACACCTGCAGTGACAAGAATGCCGACAGTCCATGTTATGGCTAATTGTACTTTCATGGCTGATTCCTCGTGGAAACTGTGCTTGTGGGCAGCGCTGAAAAATATGTCGCTACGTCATGGATATCGGTTGCAGACAATTTGGAGGCGATAACTTTCATCAGCCCTAAAGGCCCAGGTGCGCGTGTGCCTTGCTGCCAGGCACGCAGTTGATTCTCGATATAGATCGATGACTGTCCTGCCAGCGCAGGAAAGGTGCTGCCGACACCCACGCCCATAGCGCCATGACATTGTATGCATGCCGGCAAACCCTGCGGCCATCGACCCTGTATGGCAAGACGTGCTCCTACGGAATTTGTTTCTGGTACAGCTGCGTTTATACCTGCCGGGCTACCCAATCCGGCGTAATAGCGGGCCACTGTGGCGCGTTCGTCAGCATTCAGCGTTTTGGCGATAGGTGTCATCATCGCATTGAAGCGCTGACCATTTGTTAATGCAACGAGCTGGGCCTGCAGATAGTCGGCGTTCTGCCCTGCGAGTCGGGGGAATCCATTTGCGGGCATGCCTTCACCGTGAGCGCCGTGGCAACTCATGCACGCTGGTGTGCCTCGATCATTACCATGCAGCGCAATAGTAGCGTCGTCGGCTAGCGCAGGGTTAATCATGCCTGTTAGTGCAAGGCTAATGAGTGAAATAAGCGTCAGATTTGGGCTCATCGGTATCCTTCATATCAAGCATCAAAAAAAGCATCCGTACGTGTATGGCGGATTACGTCGTCCTGATGAACTCTACGAGGATTAAGCGGGTAAGTTTGTGCGGTAGCGCACGTTAGTTTTAATTACTGATGGCAGCTAAGGGTGGCTGTGTTCTGAGTTTCTGTGGTGATATTGCACCTGCATAGCTATTTGCGGTGACGTTGAAAACGACCCATCAGTGGTTTGACGCTAAAACCGTGAACGATGATAGATAAAGTGATAACTATCAGTGTCAGTTTGACCAGTTCCAGCGAAAGATCTTCGGGGAGTCCGTTTTGTATGGCGTACATCAGGTAATAAAGTGAGCCTATGCCGCGTACGCCAAACCAGCCTGCCATGCCGCGTATTCGCCCAGAAGTGCGCGTTGCAAGCAAGCCGATGTAAACACTGACTGGGCGCGCTACTATGAAGACAAACAGTGCAAGGCCGACTGCACGAAAACTCCATGAGCTTTGAAATAGCGTGCCGCCTATTAATAGCACGAGCACGACTTCTGACAATCTTTCCAGATGTTCTTTAAATACTAATGACCCTTCACTGACTGTCGGTGGTAGATCATAAGTGGTGCTGTTTACTTCTATATCGAGATTGCTGAACGATTCATTGGTGCTGGCAAAGCGGAGTTCAGTCTGACGTAATGCGACTGCGGAGAAGAATACGGCCAAAAATCCCCAGGCGCCGATCTGTACACATAAACCATAGACGACACCTATCAGACCGAGTCCGAGGAAGTCATATATTAGATGGTTGTCGGTGGTTTTACCGCGCAATTTATGTCCTGCATAAGCTAATGTGACGCCTGAAACTATGCCGATGGTAATCGCCGCTACGGTGGCCCATAACACATCGATCAATATCCAATGCACACCATAATCACCAATGTCATGCAAACCGAGCAATCCCAAGCCCAACATGACAAAGGGGAAGGCACTGCCATCGTTCATGCCAGCTTCGCAGGTCAGTGTGAAGCGCAGCTGGTCGTGGTCACCAGGGTGGCGAATTTGCACATCGGTTGCCAGCACCGGGTCGGTAGGAGCAAGTATTGCACCTAGCAGGACGCCTGCCCCTAATGGCAAGTCGAGCACGTAATAGGCGAATGCTGCGATCAATGCGACCGTGATGGTCATTGACGCTGTAGCGAGCAATATAGGTGTGCGCCAGCGGACAAAGCTGAATGGTACTGGCATTTTCACACCAGCTGAAAACAGGGA
Organism: Sulfuriferula nivalis; assembly: GCF_009937995.1. Classification (NCBI taxonomy): domain Bacteria; kingdom Pseudomonadati; phylum Pseudomonadota; class Betaproteobacteria; order Nitrosomonadales; family Sulfuricellaceae; genus Sulfuriferula; species Sulfuriferula nivalis. Next base: position 2,117,408 of record NZ_AP021881.1, on the reverse strand, counting down.
AATCAATACCGCCACTTCAGTCAGCACTTCCAGCAGCGCTGATTCCTTGAGTGGGTTGAAATGAAATATACCGAGCACAGACGGACCGACCAGAATACCGACCGCCAGATAAATCATGGCGGAGGTGATTGGCAATCGCTTAAGTATCGAAGAGGTCAAGCCCATGGTAAGCAACAGTCCACCTACGAGCAGGAACCAATGGGCGTTAGTCATTTGTCATCCATACGCAACTATAATTTTCATATTGCTATTATAGGCTGGTCTGGCAGCGTATACGATAATTCAATGTGTTCTGGTAAGTTGGGCTACTGTGTTCCGATCTTGCTATTCGTCGCTGCCTGGTCCACGTCCTTGACCTACAGGGTCATTGCTGTCGAATGGATCAGTCAACTGTATCGCTTGAGTGTTACCCCATTTTTCCAGATCTTCAACTTCCACACCTAGCCAGAAAAAACCACCCGCCGAGTCTGTCCAATAACCGCCAACAATACGTTGAGTCGGTTCCAGCAGTATGTGATGAGCATATTCCAATGCCGCATCTTTGCTACGGAATACTTTCCACAGCACGATACGTTCTTTTTGCGGATCTTCCGGAAGCGATATGGGCTGAGCCAAGACCTCGTTTATTTGAACATCCTGATTAAGTATCTGCATGATTATCCTTTGCATTGCATTGGTTAAATTGAGGTTCATTTCAGTGCACATTTAAATCGAGTGGAATTAAAAATACGATCTGACGTGATACTGCTGTTCATGGTCACATCTTAAAAGTGGATAATAAACAGATGTACTTATGGATACTGTGCGTTGACGCACATAGTGCAATATTGGCGCCTATTGCGGCATGTTGTTTGCTCAGTTTGTTGCGGTTATCAGATTGCGCATCAGGTCTTGTTGCATGATTAATTGGTTAGTCCACGTTAGCTGTTGCTGCTGTATTGCGGGTAGTGTTGTTAACCACGTATGCCAGTTCAACTCGGTCGAGTTTACTTGATTCCAGCTGTGCCAGAATGTGATGAAATTAGTGGATACATTACTTTCTACATTACTCAGGAAGTGAGCCAGAAAGGCATTGAGTTTGTCATGATGGGCGTTGTCAGCTTGGGGGTAAATGTGCCAGACAAACGGTTTTCCTGCCCAGATGGCGCGTACGAAAGAGTCTTCACCCCGGACAAAGTTGATGTCGCAGAGCCAGAGCAGTTTGTCGTAGCTGTCCTGATCGAGAAAAGGGAGTCGATGTACTGTTAAATTGCCGCGTTGCCAGGTTGGGTTGTTAGTGAAGAAATTACTGACCAGTGGGGTGATTTTGCTATCCGGTAGTAAAACGGTGACAGGTGTGGCACTGTTTTCCCATTGTGTTAACAGTGAGGGCAGAACCGGGTTTTCATAGCCAAACAAGGAAATGGTAAGCACATCGCTGACGGGTGTGATGTTGAGTTGAGCCCAAAATTCGGCTTGAAGCTTAGGGTCGCTTTGAAATGCATCGCGACGACTGATGAGGTCGTATTCTTTTATTAGCCCACCTGTTTGCGCGGTGAAGCCGGGAAAGAAAAAATGTTTGACCAGTGGTAAGCGTGGATGAGGCGAGGGCAGGTTATGGCAGCCTGCGACCCAGTCTTCGGCGCTGAGATATTCGAGATTAAGCCAGAGCGACTTGATGGGACTGGCTGCCATGGCGTTCATGTGGCTGTCTGGTATGTCGCAGGCAAAGGCTTCGATGACGACATCAGCAATATCCACGGCTGGAAAATCGGCTGTCCACAACCGTACTTCTACACCACTGAGTATTTGGCTTGCTGCTTGAGGGTGTGCGTCGGGACAAAGTGCGGCGAGTGGGCGTAAATCATCTACCCACAAACGCACGCTGACATGATGTTCTGTAACTAATTGCCGCGCCAGTCGCCAGGTGACAGCGATATCACCGTAGTTGTCGATGACCCGGCAAAATATATCCCAGCGCGGCATAAGCCTGTTTATTTAGCCACTAGACGTTGCAACTGATCTCGAACTTGCTCCAGGGTTGCCTTGAAATCATTTAAGCGCTGTTTTTCCTGGTCAACCACTGCCGCTGGCGCACGATCAACAAAGCTGGCGTTGCTGAGCTTGGCATCGCATTTGTTGATTTCGCCTTGTAAACGGTCGATTTCTTTAGACAGTCGTGCGGTTTCAGCTTCCTTATCAATTTCGATAAGTAACATGAGTTTGCTGTCACCGACGATAGCTACTGGTGCATCGCCATCGGGTAGTTCGGTATGAATCTTAACCTCACTGAGTTTGGCCAGCGCAGCGACATAAGGTGCGAAGCTGGTGAGCATCACGGCATTGCCACTCATCGCCAATGGTACTTTGAGTGCAGGTGACAAGTTCATCTCGCCACGCAGACCACGCGTTGCATTGATAATGTCTTTGAGCAAGCTGATTTGGTTAATTGCCTGTTCGTCGATTTTGCTCGTGTCGGCAATAGGGTAGGCCTGGTTCATAATGCTGTCGCCAGTGCCACCTGCCAGTGGCGCAACGGTTTGCCAGAGCTCTTCAGTAATGAATGGAATAATCGGGTGTGCAAGTCGTAGCGCGGCTTCCAGTACACGCACCAGGGTGCGGCGAGTGGCGCGGGTAGCGGCTTCGTTGCCTGTGCTGAGTTGGACTTTGGCAAGTTCCAGATACCAGTCGCAGTATTCATCCCAAACAAATTCGTACACGGCACGCGAAGCCATATCAAAACGGTAATCGGTAAATGCTTGCGCAACGCTGAGTTCGGCTTGTTGCAGACGGCTGATAATCCATTGGTCGGCAAAGCTGTATTCGAGCGCCAGGCTGTCATCCAGCCCGACATCTTTGCCATCGCAATTCATCATCACGAAGCGTGTCGCGTTCCACAATTTATTGCAGAAATTGCGGTAACCATCAGCACGTTGCAAATCGAACTTGATGTCGCGACCATGGGTAGCGAGACTGGCAAAGGTGAAGCGAATAGCGTCGGTACCAAATGCGGCAAAGCCATTAGGGTAGTCGGCACGTGTTTGTTTGGCGATGCTGGCAGCCTGTTTAGGATTCATCATGCCGGTGGTGCGTTTGGCGACGAGGTCATCGAGACTAATGCCATCGATTAAATCCAATGGGTCAATAACATTCCCTTTGGATTTCGACATTTTGTTACCGTGTGCATCACGTACCAGACCTGTGACATAGACCTGGCGGAAAGGAATCTTGCCAGTGAAGTGCTTGGTCATCATCACCATACGCGCTACCCAGAAGAAGATGATGTCAAAGCCGGTAACCAGCACAGCACCTGGCAGGAATGCATCCAGCTCAGGTGTTTGCTCAGGCCAGCCCAGCGTGGAGAATGGCCACAGCGCGGACGAGAACCAGGTGTCGAGTACGTCTTCATCGCGGCGTATGGTTTTTTCGCCAGCCTGTTGCTGCGCTTCAGCCTCGGTATGGGCGACGTAGATATTGCCGTCTTCGTCATACCAGGCCGGGATACGGTGTCCCCACCAGAGCTGGCGTGAGATACACCAGTCCTGGATGTTTTCCAGCCACTGGTTGTAGGTGGAAGTCCAGTTTTCCGGGACAAATTGCAGTTCACCAGATTTAACTACTTCTAGGCCCTGTTTGCCCATTTCGGCCATGTCCACAAACCATTGGTCGGTGAGCATAGGTTCGATGACAGTGTTGGTGCGATCACCGCGTGGCACCATCAATTTGTGTGGTTTGGCGTGGGCGAGTTGATTTTTTTCAGTTAACTCAGCCAGCAATTTTTTACGGGCAACGTAGCGATCCAGTCCCTGGTATTCGGTTGGGCACAGATCGTTCATTTTCGCATCCAGCGTTAACACGCTGATAGGTGCCAGATGGTGACGCGCACCAACAGCGTAGTCGTTGAAGTCATGTGCAGGTGTGATTTTTACTACGCCAGTACCGAAAGCAGGATCAACGTAATCATCGGCAATTACCGGGATGCTGCGCTCAGCGATAGGCAGGCGCACATGACGACCGATGAGGTGTTTGTAACGTTCGTCTTCAGGATGAACCGCTACAGCCACGTCGCCAAATAGTGTTTCAGGACGGGTGGTGGCGACTTCAACAAAGCCATCTTCACCTTCTATGGCATAAAGAATATGCCACATGAAGCCGTCTTCTTCGGTGGAAACAACTTCGAGGTCGGATACGGCGGTGCCCAGTACGGGATCCCAGTTGACCAGACGTTTGCCACGATAAATTAAGCCTTCGTTATAGAGTTTGACGAATACTTCGGAGACGGCGGTGGATAAACCTTCATCCATGGTGAAACGTTCACGTTCCCAGTCGCAGGAAGTGCCGAGGCGGCGCATTTGGCCGGTAATGGTGGAGCCAGACTGCGCTTTCCATTCCCATACTTTTTCGAGGAAAGCTTCACGGCCTAAGTCATGGCGGGAGATGTTCTTGGCATCAAGCTGGCGTTCCACCACGATTTGCGTGGCGATACCTGCGTGATCAGTACCTGGCTGCCATAAGGTGTTGTCGCCCAGCATACGATGGTAGCGTATGAGTGCATCCATGATGGTGTGCTGGAAAGCGTGTCCCATGTGCAACGTGCCGGTGACGTTCGGCGGTGGCAGCATGATGCAGTAAGCGGGTTTTTGGCTATCCATGCTGGCACGGAAGTAGCCCGATTGTTCCCAGTGTTGATACCAGCGTTGTTCTATTTGTTGCGGTTCAAAGCTTTTAGCGAGACTGTTAGCGATTTCCATGATGCACTATGAGTTAGGTAAAACATCACATTATACCGAATCGTCAGGCTGCTTGAGTGTAATACCGTAACGCTTGAATTCGTTAATCAGGGTTTCTTGTACGATATGCTCGATATTGATAGTTAATTGTGGCAGTAGCAGGGCGATGGTGTCATCCATGGCTTGTTGCAATTGAGGGGCAATCAGGCTGGTTATTTGGGTTTGCAATTGTGAATTGATGGATTGCAAAACATGGGTGGCGATGCTGGACTGGGTTTCTGCGCTAATATCTACTGCTGGGGTAGATGCAGAGGGTGGTGTCGGCGCTGCATTATTGAATACGGCATCACCCAATTGGACAATGTCGGTTAGTACAGGGAAATTCATCACCGTGTCGTATTCAGGCATGACTAATGGCTCGGGTGGATTGGCTGCTGGCGCAAACGGGTTGGTTTGGTAGCGTCCAATTAAGGCATCCATTTTATCGATGATAGGGTCGTCCATATTTTAGACCTCTTAAGTTTTTGGTTATGCATATTTTAAACCCATTTTCGAAGTCTGCCGCATCATCGGCTGTCATGCCTTAGTCGAATTTCAGAAATGGAATGAGTGCAGAGCAAAAGCCAGCAAGCACACCATGGGCATTTGTCTGTTTCTGATGGAAGTCTGGCCAACGTCAACGCATGATTTTGATAATGGTGTGCTAAACCTAGAAACGGCAGTTGACCGCAAATTTTTTGAGTAAACATCATCAGGTCAGCTTAAAATGCAGAAGATGGGTCTATTGTGGTGCAATTTGCACGTGGCTGCATGTATACATGATGTAAGAGCTACTGCCATGCCATACCAAGATACGATCATCATTTCATTCTAAACTCTTGTTTTATGGCGTTTTGGTAATGTATCTTTCGCAATTCATCATTACTCATATCAGTATATACCAGCGTTAACTGCTCTCTTTTGTGCACCAAAACGACATTGCTGGCAGGCATTGTGACATAAACTTCTGTCAAAATTGCTTTCTTCGGATTAGGTGGCGCATTTTTAATATCTTCGTATGTGATCACATCTTCAGGAAAATATGGATTAGTATTGATCGTTGTAACACCACGAGTTGCCCATAAAATACCAAGCGTTACTGCTGTCCCTATCGCATTAGAAGTCGTTTGTGCACTAGTTAGCTCTGGCTTGCTTCCTTCAAGATGGAGATTTTGTGCATCACCAATAAATTCTTCCTCAACGAAAAAAACATGTTTGTCGCCTGACTTACCATTTAGCGCTAAATCATTACTGCATACATTAGATAAATCAGCATGATGCACCCAATTGCATTTGGCTTCCCAAGCATCAAACCATGCTGCTTTTTTAGTAAATCGAGTTCTTTCTACTATGACTGAATAAGGTGCAGGCGTGGTATCTTTGATTAGATTTTGCTTAGCTGTCACATTAGATATGTCGACTAACTTATCATCTGCATATCCGTTATTAATAAACGCCAACAGTAGCATTGTATAAATACAGCTTTTTGGTATTTTAGTCATTAATGCTCCTCATCATTTGTTATGGTGGTTGATTTAGAATTCGGAATCGTTCTTATGCTAAAGCTTATCAGCATATTGCAGCTTGCAGTATTACTCAGATCGAAGTGGCTGTATTAACGCACCATTTGCCGCCAATTTTGTGCCCGCCATTTCTGGTGATTGCTTCTTAGACCCTATGTTTGACATTGCCAATATAATGCATGATCCACCGTAAACTCAGTCTTTGGCACGCTAAAAATCAGGTTTTTCCCCGTGGTTTTCATTAGCATGGTGGTGTCTCGAACTTCATTTCATTTGTGAATGGGTCTATGCTCGGAGATACATGTAGATGAACATGACGTCCATCGTCGTAAGTGCGTAGACAGTCACCATTCATACATTGCGTATTACAGCTTGTTACACCAGGCCTATGTGCTGGTTTAGCTGGCCACCCTCCTGATGACGCTGTAACCTGTTGACGAACTATCTGGGTTTTTTCGTGCGGCATTGTTCTGGTATGCTCGGTTGCCACGCTATTATGTTCATACTTGGCGATTGCAGCAGTTGCTTTCATTAATCCCATTTGCTGAGTTAAGGCTTGTCCAGCTTCAATTTGCACTTTTGACATCAAAGAAACAATAGCATCTCTGTTTGACGTGGCAGGATTAGTGCTTGAGTGATCCTTGCCCGCTGAAAGATTGTAAAGTGCAAAAGCAATGACATAGTCTTGTGAAACACCATGGCTATTGGCGTACATCACGCCAAGATTGTTCTGCGCCTTTGCAACCCCCTGATCAGCGGCTTTTCTGTACCACTGAGCAGCCTGTGCGTAATCCTGAGGCACACCCAGGCCGTAGTCGTACATCACACCAAGGTTGTTCTGTGCTTGAGCATACCCCTGATCAGCGCCTTTTCTGAACCACTGAGCGGCCTGTGCATAATCCTGAGGCACACCATGGCCGTTAGCGTACAGCACGCCAAGGTTGGACTGCGCTAGAAAATTCCCCTGATAAGCGGCTTTTCTGTACCACTGGGTGGCCTGTGCATAATCCTGAGGCACGCCTTGGCCGTTGTCGTACAGCACGCCAAGGTTGTACTGCGCTAGAGCAACACCCTGATCAGCGGCTTTTCTGTACCACTGAGCAGCCTGTGTGTAATCTTGAGGCACACCTAGGCCGTTGCCGTACAGCACACCAAGATTGAGCTGTGCTTGGGCATACCCCTGATAAGCGGCTTTTCTGTACCACTGGGTGGCCTGTGAGTAATCCTGAGGCACGCCTTGGCCGTTGTCGTACAGCACGCCAAGGTTGTACTGCGCTAGAGCAACACCCTGATCAGCGGCTTTTCTGTACCACTGAGCAGCCTGTGTGTAATCTTGAGGCACACCTAGGCCGTTGCCGTACAGCACACCAAGATTGAGCTGTGCTTGGGCATACCCCTGATAAGCGGCTTTTCTGTACCACTGGGTGGCCTGTGAGTAATCCTGGTGTACGCCTTGGCCGTTGTCATACAGCTCGCCAAGACTGTTCTGCGCTTGGGCATACCACTGATCAGCAGCTTTTCTGAACCAGGTGGCGGCTTGTGCGTAATCCTGAGGTACGCCTTGGCCGTTTTGGTAGAGCACGCCAAGGTTGTGTTGTGCCTCAGCATTCCCCTGGTCAGCGGCTTTTCTGTACCAGGTGGCAGCTTGTGCGTAGTCTTGCGGTACACCATGGCCGTTGTTATACAGCACGCCAAGATTGTGTTGTGCGTTAGCATTCCCCTGGTCAGCGGCTTTTCTGTACCAGGAGACAGCTTGTGCGTAGTCTTGCGGTACGCCATGGCCGTTGTTGTATAGCGCGCCAATCTCGCCCTGTGCGGCAGCATATCCCTGGTCAGCTGATTTTTTGTACCAAACTAAAGCATTGTCATAGTCATTTTTTACGTAGAAATAAGCTCCATACAAAAATTCCGTATTAGCATTACCTGCTATCGCATCTTGCTGCAACTGTTGTAAAGCAGTTGTATTACCTAAAACAGCTTGCATAGAAAGTAGCTTGGCTTGCGCATCATCTATTGCGACAGCATTCCCAGATGCCAGAACCAGTGTTGAACTCAGTGCAATACTGATGAGAGATAGTAATTTTTTGTGTTTCATTTTCTAATCCGTATCAATGGTAAATTTTCTTAAAAGGCGTAGTTTTGTTGTGTCGCTGATTGAGCTTCTGCCTAGTTTGTTATTACGGTTTGATCAGCCATGCAAGCATAATCAATTAACAGCAGGGCAGAGAATTCAATTATTTAACAACTTTTGTTTTTTATTTTGATGAGTAGATGAATGCTTTTGCTGAACACCAAGATACGCATCGATTGCTACAGTAACCCCGTTTGCAATCATTTTCTGGGTCAATGCCTGTCCTGATTCTATTTCAGCCTCAGTCATTATAGAAACAAGATCATTTCTATTAGATAGGGCTGGATTATCGTGTGATTGATCCTGACTTGCGGATAGATTGTAGAGGGCATAGGCAATGATATTATTCTGAATTATGCCTTGCCCCTTTCTATACATTGCACCAAGGTTGTTCTGAGCTAAAGCAAATCCCTGTTCAGCAGACTTTCTGAACCAAGATGCGGCCTGAATATAGTTCTGCGGTACACCTCGGCCGTTGAGGTACACAATGCCAAGGTTATTTTGCGCATGAACCTCCCCCTGATCGGCGGCTTTTCTATACCAAGCTGCGGCTTGTGCATAGTCCTGCGGCACGCCGTGACCATCGCGGTATAGCAAGCCAAGGTTAACTTGCGCGACAGCAAGCCCCTGATCAGCAGACTTTCTGGTCCAAGTTACGGCTTGTGCGTAGTCTTGCGGTACGCCTTGGCCGTCTCGGTATAGCAAGCCAAGGTTGTGTTGTGACTCAGCGTTCCCCTGCTCAGCGGCTTTTCTGTACCAGGCGGCAGCTTGTGTATAGTCTTGGGGTATACCTTGGCCGTTCTGGTATAGTACGCCAAGGTTGGTTTGTGCGTTAGCATTCCCCTAGTTCGCGGCTTTTCTGAACCATGTGGCGGCCTGTGCATAGTTTTGTGGTATGCCTTGGCCGTTCTGGTATAGTACGCCAAGGTTGTTCTGAGCGTCAGTATTTCCCTGGTCAGCGGCTTTTTTGTACCAGGATACAGCCTGTGCGTAGTCCTGTGGTACGCCTTGGCCGTCGTGGTATAGCACACCAATCTCGCCCTGTGCGGCAGCAAATCCCTGAACAGAAGATTTTTTTAACCAAGCTAGAGCGTTAACATATTCTTCATTTACTTCGAAATAAACACCGTACCAAAATTCTGTATTAGCACTGCCCGCAATCGCATCTTGCTGCAGCTGCTGTAAAGCAGTCGCATCTCCCTGATAAGCTTGGGTAAATAGTTGCTTAGCCTGTGCATCATCCATTGCCACAGCATTCCCAGATACCAGAACCAGTGTCGAACTCAGTGCAATGCTGATGATAGATAGTAATTTGTTGTGTCTCATTTCATAACCCGTATCAAAGGTAAAAAATTGTGGAATAGATTTAATAGCTAATTATGCGTGGCTGCAGAAAAAGGTTTTGTTGTAAGCTTAAAATTGACATTGCTTTAATTAGGCTATGTCATAGTTAATTAGTGGTGGCTGTACAAGCCTTATGGATATTGGATACTAAATAGGCACCATAAAAATGTAATTTATTGATTTTTAATAAAAAATTAAATTGTGCGTTTTGCTTCAACAATTAACTGTGACATAGCCTTTAATTATTAATATCATGCTGCGCTGAAGAATAAAGTGTTAACGAGCTCTAATTTTTCCGCCAAGAATGGCTCTCCAATGTAGGTTTTTAGTTGTATTTAAGTGGACTAGCTTATCACCTCTCTATCTTTTTTCAAATATTTTGTAAGACTAACAATTAATATGCATGTTAACTTGTGCTGGCGATATAGAGGGCTAAAGTGAATCGTCTGTGTGATAACAAACAGGATTTAGAGGGTAAGTGACTTAATTACAAGGTTCTTACTGCTACATATCAAGCTATTTACTCATGTCGTGATTAGTGAGTGGGTGGTTGTTTTGTTTATAGTATGACCATCGCTGGCGTGCAGCAAGGCGATCAGCATCATCGGTGCTGACAATTTCGATTAAGCGGGTAAATTGCTCAAAAAAATCGGGCGTGTGCGCATTCAGATTAATCAATAAATCACGATGAGGCAGTTCGCCTAAATTCGTGCCTAATACGATAGGCGTGCAGTGGGCGTGAGGTTCACTGGCCAGGCAATGTGGAATGAAGCTGGTAACTACATCCGACCATAGTCTGGTATTGAGTTCGTTCAGGACTTCCTCATCCTCACTCAGGATGAGGATCTTCAGCCCCTGCTTGTATGCCTTTTGTGCTATCTGCCGCGCCAGCATGAGTTTATCTGGCGCATTGGAGTAAAAGTCTACACGGCTCATTTTTTGGTAACGCGACCTAGCAAGAAGTGAGTGAGTAAAGGTACTGGGCGGCCTGTGCTGCCTTTATCCTTGCCTGATTTCCATGCAGTGCCGGCGATATCCAGGTGTGCCCAGTTATATTTGCCGGTAAAACGCGATAAGAAGCACGCCGCGGTAATTGAGCCACCTGCACGTCCACCAATATTAGCGATGTCGGCGAAATTGCTATCCAGCTGTGACTGGTAATCATCCCACAGTGGCATGCGCCATGCGCGGTCTTGCGAGGCGGTGCCAGCGGCGGTGATTTCTGCGGCAAGCTCATCACTGCGGCTGTACAGCCCACTTGCATGCTGACCCAGCGCAATCACACACGCGCCAGTAAGGGTGGCGATGTCGATAACGACTTCTGGATCAAAACGTTCAACATAGGTCAGTGCGTCACAGAGTACGAGACGGCCTTCTGCATCGGTGTTGAGAATTTCTATGGTTTGTCCCGCCATGGATTTGACAATATCGCCTGGCTTGACGGCCATGCCATCGGGCAGGTTTTCACTGGCAGGGATGACGCCGATAACATTGAGCGGCAATTTTAGCTCGGCGGCAGCCTGTAACGTACCCAACACACTGGCTGCTCCACACATGTCATATTTCATCTCATCCATTTCAGCGCCTGGTTTGAGCGAAATGCCGCCTGAATCAAAGGTAATGCCTTTGCCCACGAGGACGATAGGCTTGTCGTTTTTATTGCCTCCATTGTGACGGAGGACGATGAGTTTGGGTGGTTGAACACTGCCTTGAGCCACAGCCAGCAATGCGCCCATGCCCAGTTTTTCCATGTCTTTACGATCAAGGATTTCGCATTTTAGGGGGTAAGTTTTGGCCAGTGATTTGGCTTGGTCGGCGAGATAACTTGGCGTGCAGATGTTGCCAGGCAGATTGCCCAGATCTTGAGCCAATGCCATACCCGCAGCGATGGCGCTGGCTTGGGTTACACTGGTTTCCGCAGATTTCAGGGATTTGCTATCAATAATGAGTGTGATTTTTTTCAAGCTGCAGGATTTGTCATCCGCTTTACTCTTGAGTTTGCCTGGCTGGTATTGTTGTGCATGTGCTGCAAAAACGGTTTGTTCCAGTTGCCATGCGAGATTTTGGTCGGTCAGCGTTTCGCTGGTTAAATATATTGCAGCATTGCTAATGTTGAGTTTGTTGAGGGTAGAGAGTGCGGCATTGGTGGCTGTCAGGAAATTCTTGCCATTAAATTCCGCGGCTTTTCCCAATCCTACCAATAACACCCGCTTGCTGCTGATAAGCGGGACGTTGTGTAACAATAAAGTGCTGCCAGCTTTGCCTGTCATGTCACCTGTTGCCAAAATTTCTGTTAAATAGCCTAAGCTGGCGCTATCCAAGATTTGTCCACTAGCGGATAATTGTGCAGATTCAAAAACGCCGATCACTGTGCATGCTGCACGTTGTTTGTCTGCTAGGGTATTTTTTATGCTAAATTCCATGTGTGGCTCCTAAACCGTGAATGTCCCCTCATTATTTGTAGTCTGTCGTCAAAAGTCAAAATAAACATGAAGCTTTTTCATCGCGCATTGTTGCGTGAACTTATTTTTAACTATCTCGCGGTATTTTTAGTGCTGTTAGTGATTACGCTCACTACGCTATTTATTCGTCTGCTAGGTGATGCTGCGCGCGGTGAAATGGTGGTCGAGGCGGTGCTGACATTCCTCGGTTTTGGCGTGTTCAGTTTTCTTCCAATGTTGCTGTCATTAGCGTTATTTATCTCTATTATCATGGCGTTGTCGCGTGCTTATCGTGAGAGCGAAATGGTGGTGTGGTTTAGTGCTGGACTGGGGCTCAATGCCTGGTTACGACCCATACTGACTTTTGCATTGCCTGTGGTGCTGGCGATAGGTACGTTGAATCTGGCGGTGATCCCCTGGGCGTTGAGCAAAAAAGATACTTTCCGACAAATATTAGATAGCCGCGACGAATTGTCACTGATTACACCAGGTTTGTTTGTGGAGTCCAAACAGGCAGATAAAGTCTATTTTGTTGAAGGTCTGGCAGATAACGGTGCGCGGGTGAAAAATCTGTTCATGCAGTCCACGCAGGATGGTGTGCTGGGTATTACAGTTGCGCAGTCGGGGGTGCATAAACGGTTGCCGAATGGTGAGCGTTATCTGGTGCTGGAAAATGGCAGGCGTTATGAAGGTACGCCTGGACTGGCAGACTATAAAATTGCAGAGTTCGGGCATTATTGGATGTGGTTGGAGCCGAAAACAATTTCTTTGCACCGTGATTTGGGTGCGAATTCATTACCGGCAACAACATTGTTGCAACAGTCTACCCCGGCCAACCTGGCCGAGTTTGTCTGGCGTTTTGGTTTTCCTGTAAGTGCTTTGGTGCTGGCAATATTGGCGATACCGCTGAGCTTTGTTAATCCGCGTGCTGGACGTTCGTTTAGTTTGATATTGTCATTGCTTATATTTGTTATTTATAACAATCTGTTAGGTATCATTCAGGCGTGGGTGGCTCAGGAAAAAATTTCATTTGTGGCTGGCTTGTTAGGCGTGCATCTATTCATGCTGGGATTGGCGAGTATCATGTTTTATCAGCGTATGAGTTTGCGGCGAGGCTTGTTTAAATGAAGCTTATTGTCCGCTACTTAGCCAAGGAAGCATTGGCATCATCTCTGTTTGTGTTTGTCGCATTGATGACTTTGTTTGCATTTTTTGATTTGATTAACGAGTTGGATGCATTAGGCAAAGGCCATTATGGTTTTGGTCAAATCTTGCTCTATGTCACTTTAAGCATTCCTGGACATTTGTATGAGTTGCTGCCCGTCGCAGCATTGATAGGTACGTTAGTCGCTATGGCGCGTTTAGTGGAGAATTCTGAATTCAGCATCATGCTGGTATCAGGATTGTCGATGCAGCGCATTGCGGTATATTTGATGATGGTGGGACTGGTATTTACTGCATTGACTTTTGTGTTCGGTGAAATTATTGCACCTGCAAGTGATCGTTATGCTGAGCAAATGAAGTTAAAAGCGACTAATTCGCTGGTGGCGCAGGCGTTTCGTTCTGGATTATGGGTGCGTGATGACCGTAACTTTATCAATGTGCGTGAGGTGACACCGGATGGTGAACTTCATGATGTCAATGTGTACACTTTTGATGATAAGTTTCGTTTGCAGCGCATTTATCGCGCCGCTACGGGCACGTTTTTACATGATAACGTATGGCAGTTGCATGGCATCGATGAAACTCGATTTGCGGCAACGGGAGTCACGGTAGGGCATGTAGATAGCAGCGAATGGAAATCGGTGCTGACGCCCAGCATTATGAATGTGCTGCTGGTACCACCGGAAAAGATGTCTGCTGTGAACTTATGGGAATATATTCAGCATTTGCATGAGAACCATCAGCCTAGTAAGCGCTATGAAATCGCATTGTGGAGTAAATTGATTTATCCCTTTGCCGCACCTATCATGATTTTGCTGGCCTTGCCGTTTGCCTATCATCGCCCCCGTGCCGGAGGCGTGAGTTTGCGTGTGTTCGCAGGTATTATGTTGGGGTTAGGCTACCATCTGTTTAATCGATTATTCGCCTATATGGGTTTACTTAACGATTGGCAGCCTTTAGTGAGTGCGTTAGTGCCTACGTTAATGTTTTTAGTGCTGGGTGTTTACTTGCTGAAGCGGGTAGAACAGCAATAACGTACTTGCTCATGTAGCGTTAACTACGTCAATCTTTCAACAGATGTGACTTGCTGACTAACCGTGTGCCTGCCAGTCTGTCGTGCAAAAATTGGCCGTCACGATCAAACAATGCCCATAATTGGGTGATACCGATTAGCCAGCTAAAGGCAAAACGCTTTAACGCTGTCTGCATATCCAACTTGTCACCATTTACCTTAACTACATAAATATGCCAGGTTTTCATTGCCAGGGATTGTCCGCGCATCCAGAACCAGACGAAATAAATAGCCATTACGCCAACAAGATAGATCTGTAACGAGGCTTTTGGTAATTTGTTATGAGTCAGGGCAATAAACAGGTAATCGGCAATAAATAAAACCGCTAGTAGCAATATGGCTTCATAAATCATGGTCGCAAAGCGTTTCCATATGCCAGCAGTAGGTAGGGGAGAGGTCATGGCAGGTTCAAATTGGCAAAAGCGTATTATCCTAGAAAAATGGCCGGCTTGCTATGTATGCTGGTTTGGGGATGCATGAAACCTTCGTTATAATATCGGCACAATTCATAACAACTCAGTCTGAGTTACGCCCATGTAATTTTCTCGCTTCGTCTTTTTGCAGTGACCGCTGCTGTTTTTATGCGGACTAATTGGCAAGTCATTGTGCTTTCATAGTAGTAATTAATCTGAGTTTGTCTGGCATGGTGTGTGTTTACCATGTGGACTGTGCCTTGTGAGGTTGATATGTATTTACGGAATATTCCTGAAATCAAAATAAATTTAATCAGTGGATTGATAGTTGCGCTGGCATTAGTGCCTGAGGCGATTGCATTTGCTTTTGTGGCACATGTGCATCCATTGGTGGGCTTGTATGCTGCATTCATGGTGTCCTTGATTACTTCGCTGATAGGTGGCCGTCCAGGCATGATTTCAGGTGCGGCAGGATCTCTGGCGGTGGTGATGGTGGCATTGGTGGTGCAGCACGGGGTGGAGTATTTATTTGCCACTGTCGTGTTGATGGGGGTGTTGCAAATTGCATTCGGCTTGCTCAAGCTAGGTAAGTTTATTCGTATGGTTCCTCATCCTGTTATGTTGGGTTTCGTAAATGGGCTGGCAATTGTGATTTTCATGGCGCAGCTAGGTCATTTTAAAGTGACAAATGCGGATGGATCATTGAGCTGGATGCAGGGTGCACCACTGTATATCATGCTCGGCCTGATTGTGCTGACTTTGCTGATTATCTATATTCTGCCGCGTTTTGTGAAGGTGGTGCCGTCAACGCTGGTGGCGATTGTGGTGGTGTCTGCATTGGTTATTTTTGGTGGCATAGAAACCAAAACAGTGGGTGATTTAGCATCAATTAAGGGTGATTTGCCGAGCTTTCATATTGCAGATGTACCGTTTAATTGGGATACCCTGCGTATTATTTTTCCATATAGTTTGATACTGGCTGGTGTAGGGTTGATAGAGTCACTATTAACCCTGAATTTGATTGACGACATGACGCAGACTCGCGGTAAACCGAATCGCATGTGTGTTGGACAAGGTATTGCTAACGTAGTGACAGGATGCTTCGGTGGTATGGGCGGCTGTGCGATGATAGGTCAGAGTATGATTAATGTGACCAATGGAGCAGTTAAAAATCTATCTGGTATTGCAGCTGCGCTGTTTTTACTGAGTTTTATCCTGTTCGCATCGGAATGGATACAGATGATACCGCTGGCGGCATTAATCGGATTGATGTTCATGGTGTCGGAAAAAACCTTTGAGTGGGGTAGTTTTCGTTTGTTCGGTAAAGTGCCACCAGCCGATGTGCTGGTTGGGTTGACAGTGGCTATCGTCACTGTTTTTACCGATTTGGCGATGGCGGTCATCGTCGGCGTGATTATTTCTGCTCTGGTGTTTGCATGGCAGCAGGCCAAGCATATTAACGTCAAGGTGACGACGGATGAGCACAACTGGAAAGTGTATGAACTGCATGGGGCTTTGTTCTTTGCTTCTACGCATAATTTTGCCTCGCTATTCACTCCCAAGGAAGATCCAGCTGAGGTTGTTATTGATTTCAAATTTTCTCAAGTCAAAGATCATTCTGCAATCGCTGCGATTGATGCGTTGGCAGAACGTTATACCTGGGCTGGGAAAAAGCTGCATTTACGTCATCTGAGTCCGGACTGTATGGAACTGCTCGATAAAGCCAAAGGGATGATAGAGGTGAATGTGCTGGAAGATCCAAATTATCATCCTGCAGATAATCGGTTAGGTTGATACTTTGTCCCTCGATTTTGTAAATCGGGACTTTTGCTTGTTCCACCACATGAATATACCCGTGCTTGCGAAGAAAATCAGTGACAGTGCAATACTATCCACCCATATCCATTGGTTCTTGTCGCCAGCAAGGGCAACGCCTTTGTGTATGTCGCGGATGAGTTGAGCCAGGCTGATTTTGCTGGATTGTTGCGATAGCACCGGGTTTTGCGTAAGCAATGAACTCATTACTGGATTGAGCGATGCCCATGTGGCTCCGTTATCATGGCTTTGCATGGAACCCTTGCCCCGCAGCATAACCACTATGGAATGCTCGTTGCCACTGGCCTGAGTGATATTGCCCTTGAAAATCTGCAGCCATTTACCCTGTTGTTCACGCCACAAGCCTTTATCTGATACAGCAAGTACACCATCTGTGGTGGCAATTAATGAACGTATGTCCTTGTCTGCAAGTGGGGTGACCAGTGTTGCTTGATTGTTGGTGATGTCAAATAAGCCAGCACTGGATAATAGCCACCAGCCATTTTCCTTCTCAACAATGCTGCGGATGTTTTGTTGGCTGTTAGCTGTATTGGTTTGATAGCCAGGCCACCAGCTCGCATCAATATAAATATTGCGGATACCCAATGCCTTTCCATGGACGATCAATATGGCAGTAAATGCCATGATGAGTATGGGAAAAATAAAAACTATTGCCAGGTTGCCATGCCAGCGGCGAGTCCATATCAGCAGTTTACGCATGGTACATTCCAATAGTGGTTAGTCGGCAGTAATATCCTGACGAGTATAACCTTGTTTGATTACCATACTATGACTTGAATATTGGTGATGGAAAAGTCTTAGTGGATGAATGTTTTAATTTTTCTTGTTGATGCTTCCCAAGGAACGGGATGCGCTGGTCCTTTCCTTGTATCCAGTAAGCATAGCCTTGGGTAGGTTGATATGCAGATGCTTGCTGAGTATTAATACCATAGTGACATGCAGGCTAACGCAGAGCATGAGGATGTAGAATAGTGTTTCATGCAGATTTTCCAGCCAGGTTACACCCCAGTAGGTATCCGTGCCCATGAGCCATCCTGTGATGCCTAAACTAAGTATCAGGGTAAACATAAGCAATATCATCATGCCGCCCAGTGGGTTATGACCAGTTGGCATTGGTAAGTTGTTGTTGTGGTAATGAAGGCGGTAGGTTTTGATGCGACCGGGTGTGGGTAGAAATGTGCTGAATCTAGCATAACCATGACTTAATAGACCCCAGACTATGCGGGTACAGATCAATGCAACCAGTGTGTATCCTGCCCAACGATGTAACTTGCCACCACCATCCAGCAGCCAGCCGTTAATAAGAATAAGGCTGGCTACTGACCAGTGATGTAAGCGGACAAGTTTGTCCCAAACATAAACACGTTCAATAACTGGATGGCGTGGCATTTTTACCTGCTTACTTTTCGATTTCAGCCTTAACTGGCTTGCCTGACTGTGTATCGAAGTAAATTTCGGCACGTTTTCCTGCTTTGTTGTAACCATACATTTCATAGCAGTTGCCATCTACCTTGAAAACTTTAATCGAGTATCCTTCATCAATCAGCGCCTGTTTGATTTTGCTTTCGGGTATCCAGGATTCTTTGGGATGAGCAACGCAATCTGCGTCGGCATGCGCTACTGAGGTTAATAGTGTGAATAAAATTGCGCTGAGGGAGATATATTTCATTGTAATTTCCTTAAGGTTGGTTGGAGGGATTTGAAAATAATTTTGAGCTATTAATGTCTGACAAGGTGGCACAGCCGCTGAGGGCCATGGTCATTTCCAGTTCGTCACGCATTAAACGTAGAATGTGAGCAACACCCATGGCGCCTGCACTGGCAAGTCCCCAGATGTAAGGACGGCCAATAAGTACAGCGCTTGCGCCCAGCGCCAATGCCTTGAATATGTCACGACCATTGCGTATTCCGCTATCGAAAAGTATTGGGATTTGGCCTGCTATGCGCTGGCTGATAATGGGGAGCATGGTCAAACTGGCAGGGGTGCCGTCTAATACACGTCCACCATGATTGGAAACGATAATGCCGTCGCATCCGAGTTTTAATGCGGTATCGGCATCGTCGGGATGAATAATGCCTTTGAGTATTAGCGGTAATTGAGTTTGTTGTCGCAGCCATGAAACGTCATCCCAGGTCGGGGCGTGTGCCATCCAGCCATCAAATACCTGACTTTGATCAGACTTAATGGCCGAGTAGGGTGGGATGCTTTCGAGATTAACGCTGTGGATATGCGCAGGTAATACGAGTGTGGCCTGTTTTACAGGCGCGTCTATCGTGAATACGATGGCACAGTAGCCAGCTGCCTCAGCTCGACGTAATAAACGTAAAGTGCGCTCACGCTCACCTTGCCAATAGAGTTGAAACCATAAATTTGAATCACTTGTTTCAGCGATATATTCCAACGGCTGGCTCGCCAGACTGCTGACCAGCAATTGTCCACCCTGAGCACATGCTGCAAGTGCACTGGCGCTTTCGCCCTGCTCATGAAATAGCCTTTGATAAGCGATGGGTGCGAGCAAAATAGGGTGTGCCAGTTCTTGTCCATATAGCGTCTGGCGTGTGTGCCCGCCATTTACGTTGGTGAGAGGGCGAGTGGGGATATCCCAGTTGTTGAAAGCTGTGCGATTAGCGCGCAGACTGATTTCTTCACTAGCGCCATGTTCCAGATATTGCCAAATTGCAGGGTCTAGTAAGCTACGCGCCCGGGATTGGTAAGCGGATAGATTAAGTAATTGCCCCATATCGTTTAAAGGATGCATCAGGTTTCTGCCCAAGTGCGTAGCAAGTTGTGATAGCTACTGGTTAAGCGAATGACTGGGTCTGTGTCGCCATGTGTATGACGTAAGTCGAGTAGCGCCATGTCCATTTCAAACAGCATGCGACGTTGTTCAGTGTTGCGCACCATACTTTGTATCCACATGAAACAGGCTAGACGTTCGCCGTGTGTGACAGGTAATACTTGGTGTACAGACGAAGCGGGGTAAATAACCATACTGCCAGCTTGGAGTTTGATTTTCTGGCTACCATAGGTGTCTTCAATCATCAACTCGCCACCATCGTAACTGTCCGGATCGGCCAAAAACAATGTGGCTGACACGTCGCTACGCATGTAGCTGCCGTCAGGCAGACGGCGCATGGCATTGTCAACATGATTGCCATAGAAATTGGTGCCGCCGCTATAACGGTTGAATAGCGGGGGCAATATGCGCTGCGGTAGTGCTGCAGTGAAAAATAGTGCATTTCGATTCAGTGCACCAAGCACCAGTAAACGAAGTTTGTCCAGATGCTGCGCTGTTTCTGCAAGCTGCTGGTTGTTCTTGCTTTTGGCTGCCTGGGTGCCAGCGGTAGTATGGCCGCTATCCCAGCTTGAATTCGCCAGCAGGTTGCGAACTTCAGTCAGTTCTTCCTGGGTTAAAACATCGTCTATGGTGATTAGCATGATTGCATCCTGTATTTAGAACTTGTATTCACCCATCAAGAGGAACTTGCGGTTGGTACCTGGAGTGGTGAAACCGCCGTTGACATAGAGTGAATCGTAATACACGGTGTTAAACAAATTTTGTATGTTTAGACGTATCGTATATTTCTTTTGCTCATAGGCAACCATGGCATCCCAACGTACATAACCACTGATAGTGTTGGGGTTAAATGCGCTTGTTCCACTGCTGCTAGGATTGTAGCCATAACGTTTGCCTTTAGCTTCAAAGCCACCCCCTACTTTCCATCCATCACCTAATGCATAAGTGGTCCATAAATTGGCAGTATAAGGAGGTGTGTTAGGTGGTGTCTGGCCTTGGTAATTGGGGTTGGCATAAGTGACTACACCTGTAGTTGCATTGGTGTTCTCGGCTACTTCCAGAATTTTGGCGTCCATGAGTGCAATGCCAGCAAATGCTTCCCATTTCTTAGTGATACGTCCAGCCAGTTCAAATTCTATCCCGTCAGTGCGACGTTTCTTGGTTAAGACGCCAGCTGTGGATTCCAGATCGGCGTTACGTTCCCATTCCTTATCGGCACGATAAATAGCAGTGCGGAAAGCTAAATCTCCATTAAAGAATAACCATTTTGCGCCAGCCTCCAGAACCTGGCTACGTTCTGGTGGGTAGGCTGTGCCTGCCGAGGTTTGATACAGGTCTGCGGTCGGGCTGAAAGAATCGCTCCAGCCCACGTAATAATGCGCATCACTGTTGGGTTGGTAAGATAATGCAGTCCGATAGCTGGGTTCTGCAAAATCCAAGTGCGCTGTTCCAGCGGAAACGGGTGGGTTGCCCGTGGTTAATCCATAGTCAGCTGACATCATGTCTCTGCGGACGCCAAGTGTGGCCTTCCAGTGCGGGATGAACTCCATGGTATCTTGTACGTAAATGGCGTAGCTGTTGCCTGCATAGGTACTCGGTGCGCCGTTGACTACGTCAGCTGAGTATATCGGTGTGGTGCTGCTGCCTATGTTTTTTAAACTCCAACGACTGGAATTCTCTTTCAGGTATTCCACACCAACTAGTGCTTCGTGTTTCATTCCCAAGCTTATAAATTGAGTACTTAAATCACTTTGAACAGTGACGTCGTCAGTATCCATTTTGCGTGTTTTGGGGCTGGTGCCATTTGCGTTGGGGTCAGTTGTGTTGGAAGGAGCCGAAGCCCAGTAAGCACGTAGATATTCAGACGCACGGACTTGCGTGCGCAGCTGGGTTTTGGGGGAAAACTTGTATTCATGGGTCAGTGTAGTCATATTGGTTCGACTGTCATCGAAATTTTTGTCTATGCCCCAGAATGTACTTGCTGAATATTTTGTAGATGGTGCATGCGTGGTACTGTCAAATGGCACACCATAATCTGGATTATCTTGTGTATTGAGGTAGTAATGGCTGACTTTGAAGCTGTTGTCAGTGCCTATGCCCCATTGGGCTGCAACTGCGACACCATTGCGGTGAATTTCTGGTTCTGCACCAGTGGCTGGGTTGGAGCGCCAGCTGCCTTCATCGCGATTCATGAGGTTGACACGGATAGCAGCATGTTCGCCGATTACTTTGTTAAGATCAGCGGCTTCCTGCTGATAACCATTTGAACCTACGCTGCCAGCGATTCTGTATTTGTCGGTTAATACAGGTGATTTACTGACCTGATTGATAACACCTCCCGCCTGTCCGCGACCGAAGAGCATCGCTGCTGCACCGCGCAGTACATCCACTTGTTCATAGGCAAAGGTTTCGCGGTTGTATTGTGCGGTATCCCGTATGCCGTCCAGATACATATCACCAAAAGTATAGAAACCTCGTAACATCATATTGTCACCAGAGCGCCCACCTTCTGCCGCGTTGAAAGTGAGGCCTGATACATTGCGCAAGGCTTCTCGTAGTGAATTGACTTGCTGTTCCTCCATGATCTTTTTGGTAACTGTAGTCACTGCCTGTGGAACATCCTGCGGATCCTGCAGCGTTTTGCCGACACGGGTAGTTGTTGCCAGATAGCCGTCTGGTTGTACCTCATTGTCGGCATCAGCTTGAACCGTAACGGTGGAAAGTGTTTGCTCTGTTGTGCTTTCTGCAGCCACTGCTGGCATAGCCAAGCCTGCCATTAAGGCGCCTAACGGTGCTATGCCGACAGTGCGTATCAGATTAATAGCTTTCTGATTTGGGGTTAACGTTGTGTTCAGGTTACGTTCAGGTATTGCCATGCCATGCTCCTAATTAAAAATGTGTGCTGGCTGGCATAACTGATGCTGGCTTGCGGTTATGCAACTTGCGTTGCGTTGAATCTATTGTTGCTTTGGATCGGTTACAAAAGCTATTTTGGTCAGTCCTGCATTGGCGACATCGGCCATCATCTTCGCGACATGTCGATAAGCTATATTGCCATCAGCTCGGATTTGCAGTTCGGGTTGAGGACTTTTGCTCGCTGCTTGTTGCAAGCGTACATTCAATTCGCTTGGGTCAATTTTTCCGTCATTCCAGAAAATCTGATTGCTTGCATCTATCGACAATTGCACGGTTTCTGGTTTGACGGGATTGGGTGCGCTGGTTGCAGTGGGTAGGTCTATTTTTACAGCGTTAGTCATCATCGGTGCTGTAATAATGAAGATAACCAGCAGCACGAGCATGACATCTATCAACGGTATCATGTTGATTTCAGCCATCGTGGGTGTGTTTGACTGTGTGTTGAGTCCGCCGAATGCCATTTAAGCCTCCTGAGCCTGGGGAATAGCACGAACGGGCATAGCTGGTGTGGCGATTTTGCTGTCGCGATAAACACCTGTGGACATAAAAGCAAACAAATCATGAGCAAAACCATCGAGTTCATTCAATACCATGCGGTTTGAGCGGTTAAAAAAGTTGTATGAAAGGACTGCTGGAATTGCGACTGCCAAGCCCAATGCCGTCATGATTAAAGCTTCACCTACTGGGCCAGCTACTTGATCAAGTGCCCCTGAGCCACTCATTCCTATATTGATGAGTGCGTGATAGATACCCCAAACTGTTCCAAACAGTCCGATAAAAGGAGCGCTGGAGGCGATGGAAGCCAAGACGGTGAGTCCTGTTTCCAGGCGAGCCGTGTCTTGCTCAATGGCGCGTCGTAAAGCGCGGGTTAGAAATTCATCGACTGAACCCGCTTCAATTAAGCGCTGTCCTGTTTTGTTTTTGAATTGCTCTGCAGCTTTTAGCCCATGATGAGTTAGGTGGGAGAACGGATCGTGCACGCCTGCTGCATTGATATGTTTGGCGACTGAGTCTAATCCTGGTGCATTCCAGAAATTACTCAGGAATTGTTTAGCACTACTACGCATACGCCAGTTGATATATGCTTTGCTGATAATCAAATACCAGGTTGCGACAGACATGATGAGCAGTACGGCTAACAGGAACTTAGCCAGGTCGTCGGTTTGTGCAGCGAAATGGGCAAAGCCCAATTCATGAGGTGAGGTGGTTTGCATTAGTTACTCCTTAAATTAAATGAGATAGGCACAATAATCCAGGCCGCGACGGCTTGATTACCCTGACGAGCGGGTACAAATTTCCAGTCGGGTACGGTATTCATTGCAGAGTCATCCAGACGTGCGAAACCGCTGGAGCGATGCAGCTCTATTTTGTCAACTGAGCCATCAATGTTGACGTGGACACGGAGCAAGACTTTGCCTTCTTCACCTAGTCGTCTTGATGAGGCGGGGTAGGGTGGCTTGGGATTGTTCAAGTAATCCGCGTTGATAAGTGGTGCAGTGGCTGGCATAGACGGCGTGGGGGTTGCTTCTGCTAGCGGCGCGGCTGATATGGTGGGCGTAGACGCAATCGGCTTGGGTGCTTCAGCCACTTGAACGGGAAGTGGTTTGTTAGCTTCAGGTTTTGCTGTTAGCACAGGCGGTGTGGTAATTGTTTTGGGTTGCGGTTTGGGTGGTGCAGGTTGTGGCACCGCAGGTTCTGGTCTCAGCGGTTCAGGTTGTGGCGTGATCAGGCTCACTTCCAGTGTTCGGGGTGGCGTTATCGTATTCTGTGTTGCTGGCAGGTTTAATAGTGCATATAAAACGCCCACGTGCAATCCGATCACAATGAACAAACGTCCCGCAGCGGGGTATTGTGAAGGGATTGATGATGTAATTGATGAGCTTGCTGCCAATGTCATGCCAAATCCAATATGGTTGGTATAGTTGGCTGGCTTTTGGCTGGCTAGGGTGTAAGTAATTTGTAACTATGTAAATGATAATAGCTATCATTTATAAAGTAAAGATTTTATTGCAGGCTTCTGCATTAATGTTGATTTGGATGAAATCAGGCAGTAAGGATTAATTTATTGCCTGCAGTGATGCGCAACTGGTATTCACGTCCTGCGTGTTGAATGATGGCAACATTCCCTTCTCCGAATAAATGTTTGCTGTCATAGCGTGGTGGTGTTTGCGCGGTTTTAGAGGTGGTGGCTGGTGTAACCCCTGTTTCCTTTTTGGTATTCATGGCAATACCCTGGGAGCCAATTCAAGTTGATGTTGCATGTTCCCATCTTCCAGTCGATCACTCATTTGTAGGCAAAGCAAACGTAACCCTTCATCCACATCATCTTGATTTGATAGTCGATCAAGCAGAAAGGCAGCATGACGGGCGGATAGTTGGCAGCCGCTCAGGGTATAGTTCAATAGATGATTTAAGCTGCTGACCAGTAAAGCAATTGGGGCGGTATCTCTGGGGCTGGTAGTCGGTAACATTAGCGTTTGCATGTTCATATCCTCATCAGTGGGCTATCAGTGTGAACTGGCTGGCTAATGGGGTATCCCGTGGCTGGCTAGGTATTAATTTTTCCGCGTTGAGAAACAAGCTCTGATACATAGGATAGCGGTATTTGTATTTTAATGAGAATCACTATCATTTGCAACTATTTTATAGGCGATCTGGAAAAGTTTTACGAAATGTGAAACTGTTTAAGATGATTAAGCGAGGAAAGGCATGCTAACTTTGCGTGGAATCTGTTTAGCGTATAAAATACGCGGTTATTCTGCCCAAATTTTAATCTATGCGTATTGGTAATCACGTCCTCAAAAACAATCTTATTGTCGCGCCTATGGCGGGGGTGACGGACAGGCCTTTCCGTCAGTTATGCAAGCAGATGGGTGCGGGGATGGCGGTGTCAGAGATGGTGACGTCCAATTCGTTGCTGTATGGATCGGCTAAAACGCAGCGGCGCGCGAATCACGATGGCGAAGTGGATCCGATTTCAGTGCAGATAGCGGGTTCCATACCTGAAATGATGGCAGAGGCTGCGCAGCATAATGTGGATAGGGGTGCGCAGATTATAGATATCAACATGGGATGTCCTGCGAAAAAAATCTGCAATGTGATGGCGGGTTCGGCATTGTTGCAGGATGAACCTTTAGTGGCGCGTATTTTGGCGGCTGTCGTGAATGCCGTACCGAATGTCCCAGTGACGCTGAAAATTCGTACGGGTTGGGACAAGCAGCATAAAAACGCCTTATCTATTTTAAAAATTGCAGAGGATAGCGGTATTCAGGCTTTGGCTATGCACGGTCGTACGCGTGCCTGTGGTTATACGGGTGATGCGGAATATGACACGATCGCGGCAGTTAAGGCGGTGGCGCGGATACCCATTATTGCCAATGGTGATATCACTACGCCGGAAAAGGCTAAATTTGTACTCGATTACACTGGTGCAGATGCGGTGATGATAGGGCGCGCTGCGCAAGGTCGGCCATGGATATTTCGTGAAATCGAACATTATTTGCAAACAGGTGAGCATTTGCCACCACCTGAAGTGGACGAAATTCATCGTGTATTGACTCATCATATGCAGGATTTATATGAATTCTATGGTGAACAATCAGGTTTGCGTATCGCTCGCAAACATATATCCTGGTACACCAAAGGCTTGCATGATTCGGCTAATTTCCGTCATGCCATGAATCAATTACAGACATTAAAAGAACAAGTATCCGCTGTAGATGAATTTTTTGAACATTGCCGAGCACGCGGTAAACATTTGGATTACGTGGCTGACAGTCAGATAAATGACGCGGCTACAGTTTAGGGATGATTTTATGACAGTAGCGAATAAGCAGGATGGCGAGATTGCTGTGTGTGTGCAACGGGCTATCGACGTATATTTTCAGGACCTGGATGGGGAGCCTCCAACGGGTGTTTACGATATGGTGCTGGCGTGTGTAGAGCGACCGTTGTTGGAGAAAATCTTGAGCTATGCACAGGGAAATCAAACCCGAGCTGCTGAGTATCTGGGTATAAATCGCAATACCTTGCGTAAAAAAATGGCGCAATATGATTTGCAGTAACTATATTTAGCATCAAGTATCTTCATTTTTATCTTCAAGGAATCAAATGGCTTACATAGAACGCGCGCTGATTAGCGTGTCTGACAAAACGGGCGTGCTGGCATTGGCGCAAGGTTTGCGTGAATTCAATATCGAAATCCTGTCAACGGGCGGTACCGCCAAGTTATTGGCAGACAATGGCATTGCTTGTACTGAAGTGGCTGATTACACTGGTTTTCAGGAAATGCTTGATGGTCGTGTAAAAACCTTGCATCCCAAGATACATGGCGGCATTCTGGCGCGCCGCGATTTGGCTGAGCATGCTGAAGCAGTCAAGCAGGCGGGCATAGGCTATATTGATCTGGTGGTGGTGAATCTGTATCCATTCAGCGCAACTGTGGCAAAAGCGGACTGTACCTTGCCTGATGCAATTGAAAATATAGATATAGGCGGTCCGACTATGGTGCGTTCGGCAGCCAAAAATTATCAGCATGTGGGTGTGGTGACTGACCCTGCGGATTACGCCATGGTGCTGGCTGAGTTGAAAGCAAATAGTGGTTCGCTATCCACGGGTACTTGCTATGATCTGGCGCGTAAGGCGTTTACCCATACTGCGCAATACGATAGTGCTATATCCAATTATTTGACCGCACGTGAACTGGATGGCGAACGTGCGCCATTCCCAGCGCAGTTGAATCTGAATTTTACCCGTGTACAAACCATGCGTTATGGTGAAAACCCACACCAGGCTGCGGCGTTTTATCGTGACTTGCAACCTGTAGCGGGCAGCTTGGCGCATTACACTCAGCTGCAAGGTAAAGAATTGTCGTACAACAATATTGCTGATAGTGATGCTGCGTGGGAAGGTGTAAAAAGCTTTGTCCAGCCAGCATGTGTGATCATTAAGCACGCCAATCCCAGCGGGGCAGCGGTGGCGCACGATGCTTTGTCGGCTTATCGTCTGGCATTTGCTACCGATGCATCTTCTGCATTTGGCGGCATTATTGCGTTCAACTGTGAAGTTGATGCCGCAACAGCGGAAGCTGTGTCACAACAGTTTATGGAAGTGTTAATTGCGCCTGCATACAGTGCTGATGCTTTAGCCATATTGGCGAAAAAAGCTAATGTGCGCGTGTTAGTTGTGCCTATGGCGCACGAAGTTAATGCTTATGAAGTTAAGCGTGTAGGTGGAGGTTTGCTGGTGCAAACTGTGGATGACTTCAATGTGACGGCTGATGATTTGCGCGTGGTAACGGAATTGCATCCAACTGCACAACAGATACAGGATATGCTGTTTGCCTGGCGAGTGGCGAAGTTTGTTAAATCTAATGCAATTGTCTTTGCTGCCAATGGACAAACGTTGGGTGTAGGCGCGGGACAAATGAGTCGTGTTGACTCAACTAAAATTGCAGTGATTAAAGCAGCTAATGCAGGGTTGCCTTTGGCTGGCTGCGCTGTGGCTTCTGATGCGTTTTTCCCATTCCGTGATGGACTGGATGTGCTGGCAGAAGCAGGTGCGAAAGCGGTTATTCAGCCAGGTGGTAGCGTGAAAGATGCAGAAGTCATTGCTGCGGCAAACGAGCATGGCATCGCCATGGTATTTACTGGACATAGACATTTTCGTCATTAAGCAAAGATTATGAATATATTAGTGATAGGTTCGGGTGGACGTGAACATGCGCTGGCATGGCGTTTGGCACAGTCGCCACGTGTGTCTAAAGTATTTGTTGCGCCTGGCAATGCAGGCACCGCAGGCGAGAAAGAGTTAATCAATGTGCCGATAACCGATATTGCTGAATTGCTGGCGTTTGCGCAGCAAGAGCAAGTGATGTTGACGGTAGTGGGCCCAGAAGCGCCATTGGCAGCGGGTGTGGTTGATAAATTTCGTGCCGCTGGCCTGAAAATATTTGGTCCGACTCAGGCTGCAGTTCAATTAGAAGCATCCAAGGATTTTGCCAAGGCATTCATGCAGCAGCATGCTATTCCTACTGCAAAATATCAGACTTTTAGTGATATCGCTGCAGCGCATGCTTACATAGATGCTGAAGGTGCGCCTATCGTTATTAAAGCCGATGGTTTGGCAGCAGGTAAGGGTGTGGTTGTGGCTATGGATATAGCTGAAGCGCATGCAGCTATTGATATGATGCTGCAGGATAATCAGCTCGGTGACGCAGGTGCGCGCGTGGTGATTGAAGAGTTTTTGACCGGTGAAGAAGCTAGTTTTATCGTCATGTGTGACGGTGAGCATGTCTTGCCTTTGGCAACCAGTCAGGATCATAAACGCATTGGTGACGGTGATACTGGCCCGAATACGGGTGGCATGGGCGCTTATTCTCCTGCGCCAGTGGTAACGCCAGAAATTTATGCTAAAACATTGCGTGAAGTGATTACGCCAGTGATGGCCGGGATGAAGGCAGCTGGCACACCTTATACAGGTTTTCTCTACGCGGGTCTGATGATCAGTGAAGATGGCACGATTAAAGTGCTGGAGTTCAATTGCCGTATGGGTGATCCTGAAACTCAGCCTATCATGATGCGGTTGAAATCCGATTTTGTCATGTTGATGGAGCATGCTGTTAATGGCACGCTGGATACAGTCGAGGCTGAGTGGGATAGACGTACTGCGCTCGGTGTGGTGATGGCTGCAGCGAACTATCCCGATACTCCGCGTGTAGGCGATGTCATCACGGGTTTGCCTAAAGTTGAAGAAGATGCGCACGTATTTCACGCTGGAACTAAGTTAGTTGACGAGCAAGTAGTGACTAGCGGTGGCCGAGTGTTGTGTGTCACAGCACTGGGTGATAGCGTGAAGATCGCACAACGTCGCGCTTATGAAGTGGCTGATCAGATACATTTTGACGGCAGCCAAATGCGTCGCGATATCGGTTATCGTGCGATAGATCGTAAAAAGTAATTGTTACAAGTGCGGCACCGTGTCTACGCTTATCCGACTGAGTCTTGCTATGGCTTAGGCTGTAATCCTGACTCCAGACTGGCAGTTAGGCAGATATTGAGATTGAAGCGCAGGCCGCAAAGTAAAGGGCTGATACTGATTGCGTCGCGGCCAGAGCAGTTAGTGCGTTATGTCACGACTGAAGCGTTACAAGCGGCGGTAGCGTCTGGATATTGGCCAGGTCCAGTAACCTTGCTGCTAACAGCAAGTAAACGTTGTCCAGTTTGGTTGCGGGGTAAGCACCAGACCATAGCCGTGCGCGTGACTGCTCATGTGGTTGCAGCAAAACTGTGCCAACGGCTGGGAATGGCAATGGTTTCTACCAGTGCAAACCGTAGCGGACAACGTGCGTTGCGAAGTGCTCGTGGGGTTTATAGAGTTTTTGGACAGCAAGTGCAGGTGATGCCTGGATGCATAGGACAGGCGAAACGGCCGAGCAAAATTGTGGATTTAGTGACTAAGCAGGTAGTGCGCTCGTAAATTAGGGATCAAGTATGGATACAGCAGCGGTTAAAGATTATTTACTGGCACTACAAGATCTTATTGTCAGCCGCATGGAGCAGGTCGATGGCAAGTCGTTTATACGCGATAGCTGGGTGCGTGCTGAGGGCGGTGGTGGTACCAGTTGCGTATTAGAAAATGGAAATGTGCTTGAACGTGGCGGAGTTAATTTTTCTCATGTATTCGGAGCTAATTTGCCGCCATCTGCATCTGCCGCTCATCCTGAGGTTGCTGGGCGCAGCTTCGAGGCGATGGGCGTGTCTCTGGTGTTTCATCCACGTAATCCTTACGCGCCTACTGTACATTTTAATGTTCGTTTTTTTATTGCAACCAAACCGGGTGCTGAACCCGTCTGGTGGTTTGGTGGTGGTATGGATTTAACACCCTATTACGGTTTTGAAGAGGATGCGGTGCATTTTCATCAAATCTGCAGCAATGCTTTGGCACCATTTGATGGCAGTTATTACCCTCGTTTTAAAAAATGGTGTGATGAATATTTCTTTATCAAACATAGAAATGAACCACGTGGTATAGGTGGTATTTTCTTTGATGATTTCGCTGATCGTGATTTTGATCATAGTTTCCAGACTGTGCAAAGTGTGGGTGATCATTTCTTGTCTGCTTATGTGCCGATATTGGAACGTCGTATGGGTATGCCTTATGGTGAGCGTGAACGTGATTTTCAGGCGTTTCGTCGTGGGCGTTATGTGGAATTCAATTTGGTGTATGACCGTGGCACCTTGTTCGGATTGCAGTCTAACGGACGTGCGGAGTCAATATTGATGTCTATGCCGCCTATCGTCAAATGGTCTTATCAGTGGCAACCAGAAGCGGGGACGGAAGAAGCGCGTCTATATAGTAATTTCATTATCGGTAAGGACTGGCTGGGTAACCATTAATTTTTATGTCATCTAAACGTATTTATTATTGGCTGGCAGGGACGAGTATCGTCGTTGTTGGAGCGCTGGCAGGTTTCCTTGCCTGGGAATTCACCACTTCTACATTGCAAGCAAAGTACCTGACTGAGTATGCTGCAAAAATGCATTATCAGCTGGAACCTAAAGCGAGTCGTTCTATATATTTTCCCAAGGTTGGCCCTGCCGATATTCGTAAGGGTTATGTGCAATTGCCGGAAATAAGCAAGCTGTTGCTCGATCAAGGTTTTGAAATTTCCCAGCAGGCACGCATTAGTCCGGCGATGCAACAAATGGCAAAGCAAGGTTTGAATCTGCCATACCACGAAAAAGATCAGTCTGGATTGACAGTTACTGATGCATCAGGTGATGTGGTGTTTGAAAGCCATACGCCACAACGTGTGTATCCTGATTTTAAGTCTATTCCCCCGTTAATCCGTAACAGTTTGTTGTTTGTGGAAAATCGTGAACTCCTGGCAGCCGATAATCCTAAGCGTAATCCTGCAGTAGAGTGGGATAGATTAGCGCAAGCTGTATTGGATAAATTGATCCAGTTTGTTTATCCATCACACGATGTGCCTGGTGGTAGTACGTTGGCGACTCAAATTGAGAAATATCGTCATTCACCGGATGGTTTAACCATGACGGTGCAGGATAAATGGCAACAGATGGCTTCAGCTTCAGTCCGCGCTTATCTGGACGGAGAAAAAACGTTGCCTGCACGACAACGTTTGGTCCTGGATTATTTGAATACCGTGCCTTTGTCCGCGGCACCAAAATTTGGTGAAGTCATTGGTCTGCCTGATGCGTTGTGGGCCTGGTATGGCCTGGATGTGAATCGGGTCAACCAATTGTTGTTGGCAAATCATGCGGATGCCGAAACGGGTAATGCTTATAAGCATGTGTTGTCGCTCATTATTGCGCAGCGTAAGCCATCTTATTATTTGAACGTAAATCATAAAGCATTGGAAGATATCACTAATGTGCATCTGCGCTTATTGGCGCGTGAAGGTGTGATTAGTCCAGCACTGCGTGATGTGGCCTTGCAGGCACCGCTCAGTTTTAATGTGCAGCGACCTATACAGAATAAGGCTTTTATTGCGCAGAAGGCAGCAAATGCGGTGCGTTCACGTTTGGCTAATCTGCTTGGGGTATCGCGTTTATATGATTTGGATCGTTATGATGTCAGTGCAGACAGCACGCTGAATTCTGCAGCACAGCAAAGTGTTAGCCAGTTTCTGGTAAGTCTGAATTCGCCCGAGGGCGCGGCTAAAGTTGGTATGTATGGTAGAAACTTGCTGAATCCTGATAATGATCTGAGCAAGATTATTTATAGTTTTACCTTGTATGAAATGACGCCACAGGGCGCATTGTTACGGATACAGGCCGATAACTTGAACCAGCCTTTTGATATCAATAAAGGCGCCAAGTTGGATCTTGGATCAACGGCAAAGTTACGTACCATGATTAGCTATTTGGAAATTGTGACGGCATTGCATGACCAGTATAGTAAATTGTCTGCGAAGGAATTAGCTGCATTAGTGCCAACATCGACGGATGCGATTTCTGCCTGGGCCGTGAATTATTACCAGCATGCTCAGGATAAGTCACTGACAGCTATGTTGGAAGCGGCAATGGATAGACAATATTCTGCTGACACGTCACAGCCATTTTTTACTGGGGGGGGATTGCATCGTTTTGTTAACTTTAACAAGGACGATAATGGTCGCATCATGAATCTATGGGATGCGACGCGCAATTCGGTCAATCTGGTTTATATTCGTTTGATGCGTGATATTAGTCTGTATTACATGGCGCAATCACCTGGTATGGCAGGGCGAATTTTAGAAGATGTTAATAACCCTGAGCGGCGTACTTATCTGGAGCGTTTCGCGGATAAGGAAGGGCAGGCTTATTTGTTGCGGTTCTATAAAACTTATCGCGGTCAAACTCCTGCTCAAGTTACCGAGACCTTACTTAATAAAGTACATCCTACTCCACGTCGTTTGGCTGCTGTGTTCCGCTATTTAGCGCCTGATGAAAGTCTGGAGGATTTTGCTAAATTCATGCGCGCGCGCAGTGTCGATGGTGAACGCCTGACTGACGCAACGATAGCCAGTCTATATAAACAGTATGCGCCTGATGCATTTTCACTGGCTGATTTGGGATACATTACGCAAGTGCATCCACTCGAACTCTGGTTAGTATCTTATTTGCGGCAGCATCCTCAACATAGTTTCGATCAGATTGTGGCAGCAAGTCATGATCAACGCATTGCCGTTTATAATTGGCTGTTCAGTACCGGGCGAAAAAATGCACAAGATATCCGTATACGTAGCTTGCTGGAGGTGGAGTCATTTGAAAAAATCCACCAGGACTGGAAACGACTGGGTTATCCATTTGATAGCCTGGTGCCATCCTATGCGACAGCGCTTGGCACATCAGCCGATAGACCGGCGGCATTGGCAGAGTTAATGGGGATACTGGTAAATAAAGGCGTGCGCATGCCTGCAGTGTCGATAGAAAAAGTGCATTTTGCAGCAGGCACACCTTACGAAACTGTCTTTGTGCGCAAACCACCTCAAGGTGAGCGATTGTTGCCTGAAGAATTAACGGTGGTCGTGCGTAAAGCGTTGCAGGGCGTAGTTGAGCGTGGTACTGCGGGTCGTTTACGTGGTGTCTTTAAGGATAATGACGGTAACCCACTGATTATGGGTGGGAAAACAGGAACTGGTGATCATCGTTTTGATACGGTAGATGCTAACGGTAATGTGGTGTCGTCAAGAGTGGTGAATCGTACAGCCACCATGGTGTTCTTTATTGGTGACAAATTTTTCGGCACGATGACAGCAATAGTGCGTGGTGAGGATGGTGCACAATACCATTTCACCAGTTCTTTGCCTGCACAGTTGATTAAAGCGATGAGTCCACAATTGTCGGCGGTTTTGGCGCCTTCACGTATCGTTCAGGCACAGCCAGAAGTAGAAATGGATGACCCAGCGGAGGTCGTAGAAGAGCCTGC
This sequence comes from Sulfuriferula nivalis, assembly GCF_009937995.1. NCBI lineage: Bacteria > Pseudomonadati > Pseudomonadota > Betaproteobacteria > Nitrosomonadales > Sulfuricellaceae > Sulfuriferula > Sulfuriferula nivalis. The sequence continues at coordinate 2,083,589 of NZ_AP021881.1, read as the reverse complement.
ACAAAGCGAAGCGATACCTGTTCCTGAACCAGTTCAGGTGCCTGTGAAAGTTGCCCCTATTGTCATTGCACCACATTTAAAACCGGCAACCCGTTTGGAGCCAGTTGTTAAACCAGTAGTTGTGAGCAAACCCATAGCGCCTCCACCAGTTAACGAGTTTGTTATTCCACAGCAAGTGCCTGCACCTATAGAAGAGCGCCGTCCTGCTGGCGGTGAGGCATACTAATCCATGCGTTTGTTAACCATAGGAATTAATCATGAAACTGCTCCGGTAAATATTCGGGAGCAGGTGGCTTTTAATGCCGATGGTATGGAAGCCGCATTGCATGCTGCGGTATCGTCAGGTGCGGTTAAAGAGGCCGCTATACTTTCTACCTGTAATCGGACTGAGATTTATTGTAATGCAGCTGACCAGGATGCGGTGATTAACTGGTTTGCGCATTACCATCAACTGGATAGCCAAACGATTGCTCCTTATATTTATGCACTCCCTCATGTTGAGGCTGCACGGCATGCTTTTCGTGTTGCATCGGGGCTCGATTCTATGGTGTTGGGGGAAACTCAGATACTGGGACAAATGCGTTTGGCTGTGAAAACGGCTGAACAAGCCGGTACCATGGGCATAGTCTTGCATAAGTTATTCCAGCATACATTTGCGGTAGCAAAGGAAGTTCGTACAGCCACAGAGATTGGAGCGAACTCCGTATCGATGGCGGCGGCGTCAGTGCGCCTGGCAGAGCGAATTTTCCCCAGTATTGCCGAGCAGAATGTACTGTTTATTGGTGCTGGTGAAATGATAGAGTTGTGTGCGGCACATTTTGGTGCTCGTCATCCTAAACACATTATGGTTGCTAATCGTACGGTAAAACGTGCGCAGCTTCTGGCTGAGCGTTATCAAGGCAGTGCAATTAGTTTACAAGAGCTACCTGAACATCTTTCGCGTTATGACATTGTTGTTACTAGCACAGCCAGCCAGTTACCCATCTTGGGTAAAGGTATGGTTGAGCGGGCGTTAAAGGCACGTCGTCATCGCCCTATGTTTATGGTGGATTTGGCCGTGCCTCGTGATATCGAAGTCGAAGTCGGTGAATTGGCGGATGTGTTTTTATATAGCGTTGACGATCTGGGCGCGATAGTAAAGCAGGGTATGGAAAATCGCATGGCGCAGGTGGGTGATGCTGAGGCTATTATCGACGTGAGTGTGCGTCAGTTTTCGCATTGGCTGGATACACGTGAGTTGGTGCCAACCATCCGCAGTCTACGTGACCAGGCCGAGCGCGTGCGCCGTCATGAAGTAGAGCGTGCGATGAAGCTGCTGGCTAAAGGCGAGTCACCTGAACAAGTATTAGAGACGCTGTCTCACAGTCTTACCAATAAATTTTTACATCATCCTACCCACGCACTTAATCATGCTGATAATAGTGAACGCCAAGCTTTAGTGGCGATGCTTTCTCGGCTTTACGCGTTACATCAAGAATGAAACCTACTTTACTGAATAAACTCGCTCAATTGACTGAGCGATTAGATGAAATCGATCGTTTGTTATCTGTGGAAACAGTTACCAGCAATATGGATAACTACCGCAAACTCACTCGCGAACACGCTGAAATTTCCCCTGTGGTGGCTTTGTATCGCGCATATACGCAAACTGAGGCTGATATTGCCAGCGCACATGAAATGCTGGCAGATCCTGAAATGAAAGAGCTGGCAGAGCAGGAAATCAGCGATGGTAAAGCACGCTTGTTGACGCTGGAAACAGACTTGCAAATGGAGTTGTTGCCTAAAGACCCAAATGACGAGCGTAATATTTTTCTGGAAATTCGGGCCGGTACAGGGGGTGATGAATCGGCTTTGTTTTCGGCAGATTTGTTCCGCATGTATACGCGCTTTGCCGAGCGTCAGCGCTGGAAGGTGGAAATCATTTCCGAAAGCATGAGCGAGTTGGGTGGTTATAAAGAAGTTATCCTGAAAATTATCGGACGTGGTGCTTACTCGCGTTTGAAATTTGAATCAGGTGGTCATCGTGTACAGCGTGTTCCGGCCACTGAGACACAAGGGCGTATTCATACTTCGGCATGTACTGTGGCGGTAATGCCAGAAGCCGACGAAGTGGCTGATGTGAACTTGAATCCAGCTGATTTGCGTATAGACACCTACCGTGCAAGTGGCGCGGGTGGTCAGCACATTAACAAAACTGATTCGGCGGTGCGGATTACGCATATTCCTACTGGCATAGTTGTGGAATGCCAGGACGATAGGTCGCAACATAAAAATAAGGCGCAAGCTTTGTCAGTACTGGCGGCGCGGATTAAGGATAAACAGTTGCGTGAAATTGCATCCAAGGAAGCTGCAACGCGTAAATCGTTAATAGGCAGTGGTGACCGATCTGAACGCATCCGTACTTATAATTTTCCACAAGGACGGATTACTGATCATCGCATCAATCTGACGTTGTATAAAATTGATGCAATCATGGATGGTGATTTGGACGAGCTGCTTTCCGGTTTGGCGACAGAACATCAGGCTGAGTTATTGGCCGCAATGGGCGAATAGTGCAAATACTAGGCATACTTCAAGCGGATAGCGCAAAACTGGCTTTAGTTCTGGATATGTCGATCGTTGATGCGCGCTTTGAAGTCCAGTTGTTGATGGCGCAGATTCTGCAAGTTAATCGTGCCTGGTTGATAGCGCATGATGATGAAATCTTGTCAGTATCAGACTTTGCCCTGTATCAACAATATTTGCAGCGTCGCCTACAAGGTGAGCCTATCGCTTATATTTTTGGAGAGAAAGAATTCTACGGGATGACTTTCAAAGTTACACCTGATGTGTTGATACCTCGTCCTGATACTGAGTTGTTAGTCGAGTTGGCACTATTGAACATTCCTGAAGACAAGCGACTGCGGGTGTTGGATCTTGGTACAGGAAGTGGTGCAATTGCGATCAGCATTGCTAACGCGCGTCCGTTGACGCAGGTCGTTGCGGTAGATAAGAGCCCTGCTGCGATAGCGGTTGCACAGACCAACGCAGCTTTGTTGGGTGTGATCAATATTGACTTTGTTGTCAGTGATTGGTGGCAGCAATTGCCCGAAGGTAATAAATTCGATCTGATTGTCAGTAACCCACCTTATATCGTTGAAAACGATGATCACCTGAAAAAATTGCATTTTGAACCGATATCAGCACTGACGGCAGGTGTGACAGGTTTGGATGATTTGCGTTTAATTATCGATTCCGCTGCACACTTTATGACAGCTGGAGGACATATATTGCTTGAGCATGGTTATGATCAGGCTGATGTTGTGCAGGGTTTGTTGACTACAGCAGGATTTAAGAATGTAAAGTCAGAACGTGATTTGGGTGGTGTAGAACGCGTGACGCTAGGGCAAGTCGGCTGACTTGCCCTGAAACTTACTTAGTCACGATTGCCTGCTAGTGCCATCAGCAGATTTAACAAGTTAACAAAAATATTATAGATGTCGAGGTAGATTGCCAACGTTGCCATGACATAGTTGGTTTCACCACCATGGATGATTTGGCTGATGTCATAGAGTATGTAGCCAGAAAATATCATAATCGCGATAGCTGAAATTGCTAATGAAGCGACTGGTATCTGGAAAAACATATTTGCCAGTGAAGCCAATATCAGCATTACCAAACCTACCATCAAGAATTTACCCATAAAGCTAAAGTCTTTTTTGGTGACGGTGGCGATGGTTGCCAAGGTGAAAAATATTGCCCCAGTGCCGCCGGCTGCCATGGCGATTAGCTGTGGACCATTACGGAAATGTAATGCTACTTGTAATATTGGGCCCAGCATTAAACCAAGCAAAAATGTTACACCTAACAATAGCGCAATACCGAGGGTATTGTTGCGATTGGCGGCGATTCCCATAAACATACCAAACATGACAGCTAACATTCCTACCATAGCGAGGACAGGGTGTTGCGCCATGAAAGAAAAGTTGATGCTTAATCCTGCATAAGCGCCAATTACAGTCGGTATCATGGTGAGTGACAGCATGAGGTAGGTATTGCGTAAAACTTTGTTCTGGACTTCAGATATGTCTGTAGTGCCTGCGTATCGGATTTCAGGTTGCATGTTGTTGCTCCAAATTAAACTAACTGTTCATAGACTATAGGAATGCAGTTAAAGTTGCAACCTTACGGCGTTTGTGGCTTATCTTGTAAATTTTCTGTAGGATAGGCAACTAATAATAAGGAAGTTGAGTGGAGTGAGTGATGATAGAGCCAATACTGAATTTGGATGGCTGGGTGAGTTTTTTTAAAACCACAGAAATCCCCATGCTTAAACGTACGGCACGTGAGCTTGGACGAGTTGACCTTGATGCGGATGAGTTAAATATTCGAGGCATTGCTGATATTATCAATTCGGATCCATTAATGACCGTAGCTTTGTTGCGTTACTTACAACACCACAAGCACAGTGTACAACAGTTCGAAGTTGTGCAAGTAGAGCAGGCATTAATGATGCTGGGTATGAAGACCGTATTTGAAAAGGTTCGGCCTGGACTTGTGGCTGAAGATCTTTTGCAGGGTAAGGTCGTTGCCTTAACCGGGATGTTGCACGTTATTCGGCGCGCTACTCGCGCGGCCTATTATGCACGTGATTGGGCGGTACGGTTGCAGGACACTCATTTTGATGAAATTCATACCGCTGCATTACTCCATAACTTTGCAGAAATCCTGATGTGGTGTTATGCGCCGCAGCAGATGATGCAAGTACGAGAAATGCAATTGAAAGATAAGAGTTTACGTTCTCGTGTGGCTCAGCAGGCAATCTTCGGATTCAAGCTATCTGATTTACAGTTGGCCTTGGCCAAATCATGGGTGTTGCCAACTATGTTGATTGGTTTTATGGAAAAAACCAATTCGCAGCATCGTCAAATGCGCAATATTTTTCTAGCAATTAATTTGGCGCGACATGCTGAAAATGGTTGGGATGATGCAGCCTTGCCAGATGATTACAAGGCAATAGGGGAATTGCTGCACATGTCAGCGATTGATGTGCAAGCTATTGTTCAGTCACCTTAAACAGTTATTTCTCAAACCAGGCTATAGATTCAACATGTGCCGTATGTGGGAACATATTGGCGATACCTGCACTTTTTAGTTGATATCCTTTTTCATGTACCAACACCGCGGCATCGCGTGCCAGCGTGGCGGGATTGCATGAAACATAAATAATACGTTTAGGTGCATTATCATCAAGTGCTTGCACTAACGCATACGCACCATCACGTGGTGGGTCTATCAGCATTTTGTCAAAATGACCTAGTGCTTGCATGCGTTCAGTGGTTATTTCAAATAGATTTTCTACCATAAATTCAGTATTGCTAATGCCGTTAAACGTGGCGTTTTGTTGCGCACGGGCTACGAGTTCCTTGCTGCCTTCTATGCCGACTACTGTCTGTGCATGGCGCGCTATTGGCAAGGTGAAATTGCCTAGTCCACAGAACATATCAACGATACGTTCATTTGGCTGCGGGTCGAGCAACTGCATAGCTCGGCGCATGAGGATGGGGTTAACATCGGTATTAATCTGGGTAAATTCACTGGGGCGGAACGGCATGACCAAATTAAATTCAGGCAGGCTATAGGATAATTCTGGTACGTCTAATGGATAGAATGGCTGGATAGTGTCTGGCCCCTTGGATTGCGTCCACCACTGGATGTGATGCTGATCTGCGAACTCACGTAATAGCACCTCATCTTCTGCAGGAATAGGTACCATGTGGCGTATGACTAAAGCATCAACCACGTCAGTAGCAACGACTTCTATCTGTGGTAGCTGGGAGCGGATAGTGAGTCGCATGACAAATTCGCGCAATAATGGTATGAGTGCGGAAATACGCGGTGGTAACACAGCACAGGAAGTCATGTCGGCGATAAAGCTGTTGCGACGCTCGTGGAAACCAACCAGTACGCCACCTTTCTTTTCTACCAGACGCACGGACATACGTGCGCGGGTGCGATAGCCCCAAGCAGGGCCATGGATGGGTGACATGATGCTGGCAGGTTGAACCTTGCCTATGTGCACCAGGTTGTCTTCCAGTACACGTTGCTTGGCCGCGATTTGAGCACCTGCATCCATGTGTTGCAAACTACAGCCGCCACATACACCAAAATGGGGGCAACGGGGTTTAACACGCATAAAACTGGGGCGTACAATTTTGGTGATTTGCGCCATTTCAAAACTGTCTTTTTTGCGGTAAACCGAATATTGCACAACTTCGCCAGTGATTGCACCATCAACAAATATGGTTTTCCCATCCTCGCGCCGTGCAACACCACGTCCTTCATGGTTGAGTGAGGTGATAGTGAGTGTGGCGGGGGCGGTAATGGTGTCGGTCATATTTAAAGATTGCGTTTTTTTGGGTGGATGATGAATGCAGGTGTGGCATTGTCGGGCTAAAGCCCGACATGTTCTGTTAGTGTTTACTTGCCCAAGGCAGCAAAAACGTGGTCACGGATGGTTTCTACATTGCCTATGCCAGCGATTTTGACATATTTGGGTGCATCGGCGGCTGATGCGGTATTTGCCCAGTCAGAGTAGTAATGCACCAGTGGCTCAGTTTGGGCATGGTAAACATCCAGGCGTTTTTTGACTGTGTCCTCATGGTCGTCATCACGCTGGATTAGTGGCTCGCCAGTAATGTCATCGGTGTTCGCGATTTTGGGTGGGTTAAATACTGTGTGATACGTACGACCAGAAGCAAGGTGGACGCGGCGGCCTGACATGCGCTGGATGATTTCGCTGTCGGGTACGTCTATTTCTACTACGTAATCTATCGGCACGCCTGCACTTTTCATCGCTTCAGCTTGCGGGATGGTGCGCGGAAAGCCATCAAACAGGAAACCATTGGCACAGTCTGATTGGGCGATGCGATCTTTGACCAGTCCGATAATGATGTCGTCTGATACCAGTTGCCCTGCATCCATGACCGCCTTGGCTGCTTTGCCAAGCTCTGTGCCGGCGGTAATGGCCGCACGTAACATATCGCCTGTAGAGATCTGTGGAATGTTGTAGTGTTGTTTGATGTAGTTGGCTTGTGTGCCTTTGCCGGCCCCAGGGCCGCCGAGTAGGATAATGCGCATGTTGTTAACCTTCTAATAAAAATAATTCACGTACACGTGTTAAGTCTTCTGCCGTATCCACGCCGGGAGCGGCGGGATGAGGGCTGATGCTGACACTGATCTTGTAACCATGCCAGAGCACACGTAATTGTTCCAATGATTCAAATTGTTCTATGGGCGCAGGACTTAAATTAGCATAGTGTTTCAGAAATCCGACACGATAAGCATATAAACCGATGTGACGATATACAGGCAGATCAGCAGGTAATGCTGCACCTGCTGCGAATGCGTCCCGAGGGTAAGGAATAGGTGCACGGCTAAAATACAGCGCGTGTCCATCTTTATCCAGCACTACCTTGACGATATTGGGGTTGATCATGCTGGCAGTATCGTCAATAGCGTGGCATACCGTTGCCATTACCGACTCAGGATGCGCAGCCAGATCAGCGGCAACACTATGGATTAGTTCTGGTGCGATTAGCGGTTCGTCACCTTGAACGTTCACAACTATTGCATCATCATCTAAGCCTAGTTGCATGACCGCTTCTGCCAGTCTATCCGTGCCAGAGGCATGATGTGGGGCGGTAAGTATGCCTGTAATACCGTGCTCATCCAGCGCATGCATGATGCGTTCATCGTCAGCTGCTACCCATACTTGTTGAGCCTGGCTTAATGCTGCTCGTTCTGCAACACGTACTATCATCGGCTTGCCGTGTATATCTGCCAATGGCTTGGCAGGCAGACGAGTAGAGGCGTGGCGGGCAGGGATGATGACGGTGTAATGCATTAAATGGCTTCGTCCTCGGCCAGTGTGCGGGCTTCACCTTCAAGCATGACGGGAATATCGTCACGAATGGGAAAAGCGAGTTTGTCTGCTTTGCAGATCAATTCTTGTGTGGTTTTGTGGTAAACCAACGGCCCTTTGCAAATCGGGCAGACCAGTATGTCTAATAACTTGCTATCCATGATGGTTTCCTAATTGGGTGAGTATGTCGGCGATGAAAGTATCAGGTAGGTGTGCATCGACTGCCCAAACCCACATCCGCTCATCGGCAAAAGAATGACATTTTACCGCATCTTTTTCGGTCATGATGATAATGGCTGATAAATTAGAATGGGTGAAATTAAAGTCGCCAGCTTGATACTGATGATGATCAGGAAAAGCATGAGGAATAACTGTTAGTCCCATAGCACTCAACTGATCAAAAAAGCGGTTTGGGTTGCCTATGCCGGCCACTGCATGGATAGGCTGATTGATGAAATTCTGAGCAGTTGCAGTTCGTTGAGGATGAAGCAGCTGCGTGAACTGATGGCCTTGCAAGTGCATAGCATAGTGAGAGAGCGTAGGCGGGATGCTGGTGTGGTATGCACCTGTTTGATTAATGACGATAGCATCCATAGTGCTAAGGCGAGCTAGTGGCTCACGTAATGGGCCTGCAGGCAAAAGTTGCTTGTTGCCAAACCCGCGCGCGCCGTCAATGACTGCAATATTGATATCGCGCTCCAGTGCATAGTGTTGCAGACCATCGTCACTGATAATGATATTGACTTCAGGATGGCTAGACAGCAACGCATGCGCAGCGGCGGGGCGGTTGCGATCTACCCACAATGGACAGCCTGCTCGTTGTGCAATTAGCAATGGCTCATCCCCGACTACGGATGGGTCGCTGTTGGCGTTGACTGCTGTGGGTGTCGTAGCTGTGCCACCGTAGCCCCGGCTGATAATGCCGGGTCGCCATCCGTGTTGACGTAGCTGTTGTACTAAATAGATGACTAGAGGTGTTTTGCCAGTGCCACCTACGTTAATATTGCCAACTACGATGACGGGGACTGGAAGGCGGTAGCTGGTAGATAAACGTAGTTTATAGGCAAGCTGGCGTATGCGAGTAATGCTCAAAAATAACCATGATAGCGGGATAAGTAGCACATGCCAGATGGTTATGCTCAGCCACTGACGCTGTAACCAGGCTACCATTCAAAAACGCGTGCCACCAGTTCTTCGCTGGTGCTTTCTGCCAGGCGGCGTTCTTGCCAGAATAAACGCCGAGCACTATCCCCACGCTGGCGAGCAAGTATCGGGTTGTCACGATAATCTTGCCAGAGGGTAGTAGGATCAGCGCAAGCTGTAATGGCTTCGTGCAAACTGGTCTTGGGTAAATCATGATGCTGCTGACAGGAAATTGCGGCACCGCCAGCCATTGCTTGCCAGAGTACGGTTGGGTCGATAGATACTAGGTGTGTCGCGGTGACAGCGGCAGAAATAGCAGTTAACCATTTGTCATCGTCAACCCAGACGATACTGCCACCAGGGATAGGACTGCGATCCCAGCTGCTGATAGCGATGAAATTACCATCAGGTTTAGCACCACTGACAAACAGCACATCGTTTGTTGTTTGTTGTTTGAATTGGGTGATTAGTGCGCTACTGGTATTGGATGCGTCATCATGTAGCCACCATAAATGTCGCTCTATGCCGTGATTAACTAGCGATTTGAAGTTGGGGTCTATTTGCGCTTGCGCCAGGATGGCGAGCATATCGGCTGGCGGAGCTAATTCACCGTTACCTGTGCCGTTATATATGCGTTCGCATTTGTAGGCGACAGTTTGAGGTGGGTTAACGACGAGCACACGTTCATGCTGGCTTAATAACGCGCTCAGGTTAGGGCGTGGTTGCGTGTCTATGACAATAATGCCATAAGGTGAGAGTCGTTCATTAACGCGTTCCAGTGCGCGTGGATGGTCGCAAGGTGCTAGTCCCCAGCCTGTTTTGTCACAGTCATCCAGCGCATTCAGTAATTCTGGATAATCTTGTTCAAATGTGAGTACGAGGCGTATGTCTAAACGTTTTTCACGGATTGCACGAACCAGTTCCACAGCAAGACGTACACTATTCCGGCTCGCACCAGCGATTACCCATATTACTTTGCCGCGCTCACCCAAAGGCTTGACCCAACCCCAGCGTGCAGCAATGCGAGCAATATTGTTGCGTTTGCGGTCATTGCGGTCAGCTAGCCATAAGCCTATGCGGTTACTGCCGAGTGGGTCTTTCCAATTGTTCATAGCGAATATGCAGTATGACACGCCCCTGTTGGGGCGTGGGGGGTTAGTTGCTTTTTTGTGTAGCGAAAGTGATGCGAGTTAAACCTGCTTCACGACCGGCTTCCATGACGTTAACGACAGACTGATGCGTTGCTTTTGCATCAGCATTGATGATGATTACTGTATCAGCCGAGCCTTTTGCTTCCTGTTTCAGAATTTGGGCAAGGTTGGTGACGTTAGTGAAGTTAATAGTATTGGCATTAACTTGATAATTGCCCACTGCATCAACGGATACTGTAATTTGTGCAGGTTTTTCCTTGGATGTTTCACCATTTGCCTGTGGCAAATTGATTTGCAACTCAGAAAATTTGGCATATGTCGTAGTAACCATCAAGAAAATCAGCACGACCAACAACACGTCTATCATCGGGATGAGGTTAATCTCAGGTTCTTCCTGATTTTGTCTGCGTTGAAAATTCATCTTGGCCTCACTTACTGACGTTCGCCGTGTATGACTTCAACTAATTTAATCGCTTCTTGTTCCATTTCCACGATCAGGCTGTCAACACGAGTACGGAAAAAACGATAAAAAATCAAGCTGGGGATCGCTACGATCAAACCAAATGCAGTGTTGTATAATGCAACCGATATGCCGTGTGCTAACACTGCTGGATTGCCGCCCGATGGCGTTTGTGCGCCGAAAATTTCTACCATACCGATAACGGTACCGAGCAGGCCGAGCAAAGGAGCAACAGATGCGATGGTGCCAAGTGCTGGCAGAAAGCGCTCTACGTCATGGACTACGCCACGACCGGCTTCTTCTATGGATTCTTTCATTACTTCACGTGAGTTTTTCGCATTGCGTAAACCTGCGGCAAAAATACGACCCAGTGGTGAGCTTTGTGCCAATAAATTCAGCATGTCGTTGTTAGCGCCCTGCTGGCGATAGGCTTGTACTGTTTTCTCTAATAATCCTTGCGGGGCAATTTCTGATGAGCGTAATGAAATGAAACGTTCAATGATGATTGCGACAGATAAAATCGATGCTAATACTAAAGGCCAAATTGGCCAACCAGCTGCTTCTATAATAGCTAACACGACGCATATACTCCTAAGGGTTCAAAAACGTACATCACTTTAGCGTGAGATTGGGGTTTCGGCAAGGGTGGTGTGATTACCAACCTAATGCACGGGCGCTTTGGTAGAAAATAAAACTGACCAACCATGCTAATCCAAGTGGCCATGCCACCGCCAGAATAGTAAACCACCAGCTCTTGGATTCTTGCTTTAAGACTGCAATGGTTGATAAGCAAGGTGTGTAGATGAGTGTAAACAACATGAAGCTATAAGCTTGTACCCAGTCGAGTTGATGCGCAAGTATGCCTGCTAAATTTGACTGTCCTGCACCGTAAATTACGGCAAGGGCGCCAATCACTATCTCTTTTGCGATAAAACCAAATAACAGTGCTACTGAAAGTAGGCGATCTATACCTAATGGCTCAAATACTGGTGCCATCCAACTGGCAAGCTGGCCTGCCAAGGTTGTCGCGCTGGCAGGTGGAACGTTAAATGGATAATGGGTAAGTCCCCATACAATAATGACACCAGCAACAATGTAACCTGCTGCACCACGCAAGAAGTGACCTGACTGTTGCCAACCTTGCGCGAGCAATTGTTTGATGGTTGGAAAGCGATAAGGGGGTAGTTCTAATAACAAAGGCTCATGGCTGCGGTATTTTCCTCGCCATACTAAAGCGGTTAAAAACGCCATTAAGAAACTCATGAAGTATAAAGAGAACATGACTGCTGCGGCCGCACGCGGTGCAAAAATTGCGGTAGTGAAAAACAGGAAAACCTGTAATCGTGCCGAGCATAATGAAAACGGAATAACCAGCATAGTAAGTAAGCGCAGTGCACGCGAACGCATTACTCGTGTGCCCATTAATGCAGGTACGTTGCAGCCCATACCCATAAGTTGCATGACAAATGAGCGCCCATCCAGTCCCAGTCGAGCCATCACTGCATCCATCAGATAGGCTGCGCGAGATAAATAGCCACTGTCTTCAATAATTGCCATGAACATGAAGAATATGACGATAATGGGTAAAAAAGTAAGCACAGTACCTATACCATCGAATAAACCATCGGTTATGAAACTTTTAAGAGCATACGGCGCATTAGAAAGTGCAGGCTCAAGCACAAGTGTTTTAAATTGATCTAATAACCAGCTTGTTCCATCTTGTAGTGGTGTGCCTATGCCATAGACTATTTGGAATAAAATAAAAACAGTCAGGAAAAACAAAGGTAATCCTAACCATGGATGCAATAAAACTTTGTCGAGTCGGCGGCTTAAATCGGGTGGCAGGGTGATGGGTGTGGTAACGGTGTCGCTGACTATACGGTCTAATTCTGCTTCGATATTGTCATCTTGTTGGAATGCGCTGGCATCTGCATGAATAGCTGTCGGTTGGTGATGTATAAGTGACTCTATGGCGGTGCGCGCCTTGCCAAAGCCTTGTCCGTGCTTTGCGCTAATCATATTGATTTCTACGCCCAAAGTTTGGGACAGGCGTGGTATATCTACTTTGATACCCATTTGTTGCGCTTCATCCTGCATATTGAGGACGAGGGTCATGGGGAGTTTCAGTGTTTTCAGCTGTAGCAATAACGCTAATTGCCGATCAAGTTGAGTGGCATTGAGAATAACAACCAAGCCATTGACTGCCTGTGATTCTAGAAAATGGCGGACGACTTGTTCATCATCAGAAAATCCGTGCAAATTGTAGATGCCTGGTAAATCGACAATTTCTATCATGCTCCCAGCTAGTAACACTTTAGCAGAAAGCAAATCAACGGTAATGCCAGGCCAGTTACCCACTCGTGCACCTGCACCGGTTAAGCGATTGAAAAAGGTGGATTTGCCTGTGTTAGGCATCCCCAACAAGGCGATGCGTTTCATGGCTGGTTGAGTGTTACATTGATTTTCGCGGCATCTACCCGGCGTATCATGAGTTCAGTATGACCCACTCGGATTTGCAAGGGACCACGCATTGGTGCAATGCGAACAACCTCAACCATACGACCCAGTCGTAAACCTAATGCGCACATGCGCCCTGTTAATTCAGCGCCAGCATCAATAGTAGCAATAGTGCCCGTTTGATTAGGTTGTAAGTGATCAAGAGTGGTATGCATCATTATCTTAAATGAGAAAGATTCTTATTTATAACATGACTTAATTGAATAAACAAGGTGGTGATGGCGCTATTTGTCACAATTTCAATTTAGCATGGTACTTTTTAATAATATTGCTAGTTTATTGGCGATATTCGGGCGTAGAATAATCCTTACAGGGCATAACAATAACGTTCCTATAATATTATGACTAACTTTACGCAATGGGTTGATGTCAATAATCAACTCGGGACGCATCTAATCAATATTGTCGCTGGTGATATCGGCGGCACCAAAAGCTGGTTGGCTTGGTTCACACACAAGCCAAATCAGCCTTCTGTTATCCAATTTGAGCAATGTTATGTAAGCGCAAATTTCGCTAGTGCTAGCGATTTAATCCGTCAATTTATTGCGGATGCTGGACATGCTGTTGTGTATCCTGATAGGTTACTCTTGGCATTACCTGGGCCAGTTGAGTCGGGTGGAGTGCGTTTGACTAATCTGGATTGGTTTGTGGATATTAAATCCTTGCAGCAAGAATTGGCAATTGCCGATGTGCGTCTGGTGAATGACTTTCAGGCCGCAGCTGCTGGTGTTGCAACATTAAAAAAATCTGATTATGTTGAGTTGAATCATGGTGTAGCCCGTGTGGGTGGGGTGCGTGTGATTACTGGAGCAGGTACTGGTCTGGGTTTGGCCTGGATGCAGGCGGATGTGGGTGGCGTGTACAGGACTTTTGCTACGGAAGGTGGGCATATTGATTTTGCGTCATCTGATGAGCTGCAGTCAAAATTGCTGTCATGGCTGCAAATGCGCTTTCAGCATGTTTCGTGGGAGCGGATATTGTCAGGTGCAGGCTTGAGTCTGGTATATGAATTTTTAATAACCCAGATTCATACTCGTGCTTTGGATAGTGTGCCAGAAGCTGGGCAAATTCATGATTTGGCAGTGGCTGGTGACTCAGTATCACTTGAAGCTGTGCAATTGTTTGTTGATGTTTATGCAGCATGGGTGGGAAACATGGTGTTGCTCTATCAACCCAAGGGTGGGTTGTTTATTGCAGGTGGTGTTGCTATTCACTTGCAAAATTGGGTAGTCACTACGCGTTTTATGGAAATTGCAGCAGCTAAGGGTCGGATGGCTGATTTGGTAAGACAGACGCCGATTTATTTGGTAACCAATGCGCGATTGGGGCTGCAGGGTGCAATGCAAATAGCATTAAATTAATAGTAGTTAAATAAATAGGAGATGAGGAAATGGCTGTAACTAAAGCACAACAAGAAAAGCTGTATCGCTATTACACTGAACCTAAGATGGTGACTGAATTAACGCGTAAGACATTGGTGTTGATTCTGGCAGGCGGCGAAGGTTCACGATTGAAAAATTTAACCGCTTGGCGAGCTAAGCCCGCTGTGCCTTTCGGTGGCAAGTATCGTATTGTTGATTTTGCTTTGTCTAATTGCGTGAACTCGGGTTTGCGCCGTATTGGCGTGTTAACACAGTATAAGTCACATTCTTTGATACGCCATTTGCAACGTGCCTGGAGTTTCATGCGGGCAGAGATTGGCGAGTTCGTAGAGATTTTGCCTGCTCAACAACGTACGCATAAAAAAGAATGGTATCAGGGTACAGCAGATGCGCTGTTTCAGAATCTGGATATCGTGTTACGTCATCATCCTGAGTATGTCATCGTGTTAGGCGGTGACCATATTTATACGATGGACTATTCGGCGATGTTGCTCCATCACGTGGAAAGAGGTGCAGATTTTACCGTGGGTTGTATTGAAGTGCCACGTGAAGAAGCTTCTGAATTTGGTGTCATGTCCGTTGATGATGATATGCGGATTACCAAATTCACCGAGAAGCCAGCCAATCCAGAGGCCGTGCCTGGCAAGCCTGATACAGCTCTGGCTTCTATGGGTATTTATGTATTTACTACTGAATATTTGTTCAAGATATTAAAAGAGGATGCTGAAATAGCTGGTTCTTCTCATGATTTTGGTAAGGATATTATTCCAGCCAATATTCATAATGCTCGCGCTATGGCTTATCCATTCCGTAGCGAAACAGGTGCGCCTGGTTATTGGCGTGATGTGGGAACAGTCTATTCGTATTGGAAATCCAATATGGAATTGTGTGCAATAGATCCAGAATTGAATTTGTATGACAGAGATTGGCCGATTTGGACGTATCAGCCTCAATCTCCTCCTGCAAAATTTATTTTTGATGATGATGGTCGGCGTGGTGAAGCTATCGATTCCCTGATTTCGGCGGGTTGCATCATCTCTGGGGCACGAGTGAAACGTTCGGTGATATTTTTCGGGTGTACTGTAGAAAGCTATAGCCTGATTAAAGATTGCGTTATTTTACCTAAAGTGTCTATAGGTAAGAATTGCCGTATTTCACGTGCAATTATTGATAAAGCCAGTGTGATTCCTGATGGGACTGTCATAGGTGAGGATTTGGTGGAAGATGCGAAGCGCTTTCATGTGACCAAAGAAGGTATTGTTTTAGTAACACCAGAAATGTTGGGGCAACATCTTTATCGTTAAATTTAGGGGTACGTAATGAGTCGCTTGAATGTAGTGCTGTGCTGGCATATGCACCAGCCATATTATCGCCAGGGTTTAACGGGTGAATATCGTTTGCCTTGGGTTTATTTGCATGGCATTAAAGACTACAGTGATATGGCGGCGCATCTGGAACAGCATCCGCAAATGCGTGCGGTGGTGAATTTTGTCCCTGTATTGCTTGAGCAATTGGATGATTACGCTCAGCAATTGACTGGCTTTCTTGAACATGGCACGCCTATGCAGGATGGAATGCTTAATCTGCTTGCAGGTGTTACTCCGATTCCATCGGATGAAAAGGCACGTTTACAGTTGATACGTGACTGTCAGCGCTGCCATGCGCCACGCATGATACATCCATATCCTCTATTCAATAACCTGCTGAAAATGGTGGGCTCGACAGAAGATTTTGGTATGGGATGTGCGGGCATCGGTTGCTCGTTACGTTATTTGAATGACCAGTATTTTCTGGATTTGCTGACTTGGTATCATCTGGTTTGGTTAGGGCACAGTTTGCGTAAACCAGCTGAAGTCCAGGCGCTATTTTTGCATAAGGGCAGCTTTGATATTCAGCAGCGACGCACATTACTGACTGTAATGCGGGATTGTTTGGCGGGATTGATTCCACGCTATCGGAAATTGTATGAGCGTGGGCAAGTTGAGCTATCCATGACACCTTATGGCCACCCAATTATTCCGCTGTTACACAGTTTTGACAATATGCAGTGTGCTAGCCCTGAAGCGCCACGTCCTCATGCTAAGGGTTACCCTGATGGTGACACACGTAGTGCATGGCATGTCACCCATGGATTAACTGTTTTTGAACAGTACTTTGGGCATAAGCCTAAAGGGGTGTGGTTGGCTGAGGGTGGCATCAGTGAAGATGCGGTACAGTTATTGGATGCACATGATATAGCTTGGACAGCTTCTGGAGAGGGGGTCTGGCGCAATAGTTATCATATTTCGGGATGTGATGGTGTTGATGTTGGCAGTAAACGTGAACTCTTTAAACCTCGTCAACACGGCGATTCTCAGACCAGGATGTTTTTCCGTGATGATGGCTTGTCAGACTTGATCGGTTTTAGATACAGTGATTGGCATGCGGATGACGCTGCGCAGGATTTTGTACAACATTTAAATAATATTGCGAATTTTTTAGGTAAAGAAGCCGATCAACATGTCGTCTCTGTGATTTTAGATGGCGAAAATGCGTGGGAATATTATCCTGAGAACGGGCAATACTTTTTAGATGCTTTGTATGAGGAGTTGTCTAGTTCACCCCATATTAAAACATCCACCTTTGCGGATGTGTCCAAAAGTGTGACTGCATTACCTTTGCCAAAAATTTGTGCAGGTAGTTGGGTCTATGGTTCATTTTCAACCTGGATAGGTTCAGCCGATAAAAATCGTGGTTGGGATTACTTGGTGGCGGCGAAGGTTGCTTACGATAAGGTTATCGCGTCTGGAAAACTGAGCGCTTCACAATTGACAGATGCTACCCAGCAACTAGCTGTGTGCGAAGGGTCAGATTGGTTCTGGTGGTTTGGGGATTATAACCCAGCGGGGAGTGTAAGCGATTTTGAGCAGTTATATCGTGAGCAATTGCGCGAGTTATATAAACTGCTTAATGTGGACGCACCTGCAATGCTTGATATTCCGTTATCTCAAGGGGGTGGTAATGCTGAGAATGCAGGCACGATGCGTAGGAATGTGGAATGAGTGCGCATGTGCAAGTCCGTCAAGCTGGGGTGTTGTTACATCCAACATCTTTACCATCTGGACGTTTGGATGATGATGCATATCGTTTATTAGATATGCTGGCAAAGGCGGGTATAGGGGTGTGGCAAATGCTACCCTTGGGTGTGCCATTGGCTGATGCTTCTCCATATCAGTGCGCATCTGCTTTTGCCTTGAATCCTGCATTATTTCCAGAACATCTGGGTACGGTCGATATTGAAGATGCTGCATTTCAGACCTGGTACCATGCACAGCGGCATTGGGTTGAGAATTACGCCATATTTATGGTGTTAAAAGATCTGCATGATGGCGCATCATGGATCGCATGGCCTGACGATTTGCGAAAACGTGATGTGTTAGCCTTGCAAGCAGTCAAGCAGCAATACCAACATCAAATCGATGCGCATATACAGCAACAATATCAACTGTATATGCAATGGCAACATTTACGTCATTATGCGGCTGAGTTGCAGATCGCTTTATTTGGCGATATGCCCATATTTGTGGCGCATGACAGTGCCGATGTGTGGGCAAATCCGCATTGTTTCTTGCTTGATGATGCTGGTCAGGCGACGCTGGTTGCTGGCGTTCCACCCGATTACTTCTCTGCTACAGGGCAACGTTGGGGTAATCCTCAATATAACTGGGATTACATGCGCTCATCAGATTTTATCTGGTGGCGGGAACGTTTACGTTATCACTTTGAATTTTTTGATCTTGTACGTATAGATCACTTCCGAGGGCTGGCGGCTTCATGGATGATACCTGCATCAAGTCCGACAGCAATGGATGGTTACTGGCAAAATGTGCCAGGTGATGCATTATTGCAGTGCATACTGGAGGATATGGGTAGCGTGCCCTTAGTGGCGGAGGATTTGGGCGTGATAACCCCGGATGTGAATGCGCTCAGACTGCAATTCCATTTGCCAGGTATGAGTGTGTTGCAGTTTGCTTTTGACAGTTTTACAGATAATCCGCATAAGCCCGAAAATGTAACCTGCGATCGTGTGTATTACACAGGGACGCATGATAATGACACACTTTCAGGATGGTTTTCCAGCTTGGATGAAACTGAGCAAGCTGCTGTTTTATCGATGTTAAAAATCACAGAGTCATCGCAATTAATTGATACTATGTTGCATACTGTTTTTGCCAGTACAGCCAATCTGGCTATTGTGCCTATGCAGGATTTATTAGGGTTGGGTAGTCAGGCAAGAATGAACACGCCAGGTACAACTCAAGGTAACTGGTCTTGGAAATTTCAGTGGCAAGATGTGCCAACAGATTTGGCATCAAACTTGCGTTTATCGTTACATAACACTCAACGTTTAAAATAATGCCTATAACTAAACTAAATATTAGTCGTATACAACAGGGTACGCATCATGACCCATTCAATGTATTGGGCTGGCATCAGCAGACCAAGGATGAAAGTTGGTTACTCCGCGTATTTATGCCGGCTGCCGAACAAGTTGCTTTAAAAACGGGTGAAGTATTTAGCCGTCTTAAAGATACCGATATTTTTGAACTTAAGTTGCCTGTTCGAACTGAACAGCACCCGGTGTTGCGTTGGCAATCTAAAGCTGATTTAAGCTGGCTTGAGTCTATCTCGCCGTATACGTTCACAGCGCTCATTGGCGAACTGGATTTGTATTTGCTTGGTGAAGGTCGACATTATGACGCGTGGCATATATTAGGCGCGCATCTCGATGTGGTTGATGGTGTGGCGGGGTGTCAGTTTGCGGTTTGGGCACCAGGGGTTCAGCGTGTCAGCGTGATAGGTGATTTTAACGGCTGGGATGGACGTAGTTTGCCTATGCGCTCACGTGGACAAAGTGGCGTATGGGAGTTATTTGTTCCGGGTTTAGAGGGTGGTTGGGGCTACAAGTATGAAATACTAGGTGCGCATGGTCAATTGATGACGAAAGCAGATCCCTACGCACAGCAAAGCTTTAATCGTCCTGAAACCATCTCATGTATTCCAGTACCTAGTCAGCATGATTGGCAGGATAGAGTATGGTTGGCGCAACGTGCGCAGTTTGATTGGCAACATAAGCCGATTAGTACTTATGAGCTGCATGTGGGCTCTTGGCGTCGTCATCCTGACGGGACATTTTATAGCTGGGCGGAACTTGCAGAAAGTCTAATTCCTTATTTGACAGAGCTGGCTTATACCCATATAGAGTTGTTGCCTATAGCTGAGCATCCTCTGGATGAATCCTGGGGATATCAGGTCACCGGTTATTTTGCACCAACTGCGCGATTTGGCTTACCTGATGATTTCCGTGCTTTTGTTGATGCGTGTCATCAGGCGGGTTTGGGCGTCATACTCGATTGGGTGCCAGCCCATTTTCCTAAGGATGATTTTGCGTTGGCGCGTTTTACGGGTGAGACTTTGTATGAGCATCCGGATCCACGTCGTGGTGAGCATCAGGATTGGGGAACGCTGATATTTGATTATGGGCGTAATGAAGTCAAAAATTTCCTGTTGGCTAACGCACTCTATTGGATAGATGAATTTCATATTGATGGATTACGTGTAGATGCTGTTGCGTCGATGTTATATCTGGATTATTCACGTAAGGCGGGTGAATGGGCGGCCAATCAGTATGGTGGACGTGAAAATCTGGAGGCTATTGCCTTCTTACGAGAATTGAATACCGTGCTGCATGGCCGTTTCGCGGGCGTGTTGACCATCGCTGAAGAATCTACTGCCTGGCCTATGGTGTCACGCCCTGTGGAGTTGGGTGGTTTAGGTTTTTCCATGAAGTGGAACATGGGATGGATGAACGATAATCTAAGTTACATAGAAGAAGATCCTGTTCATCGTAAATATCATCATAATCAGCTGACATTTAGCCAGATATACGCTTATACCGAGAACTTCTTTTTGCCATTATCACATGATGAAGTAGTGCATATGAAGGGCAGTATGCTGGACAAAATGCCGGGTGATTATTGGCAGAAATTTGCTAATTTGCGTTTGTTTTATGCATGGCAGTATGCGCATCCTGGTAAGAAATTGCTGTTTATGGGTAGTGAATTCGGTCAATGGAATGAGTGGCGAGATAAGGGTGAATTGGATTGGACTTTATGTCAGTTTCCTATCCATCATGGTGTGCAGCGACTTGTTGGCGATTTGAATCGCTTGTATCAGAATGAAGTCGCTTTGCACCAGTATGATTTTAATTCACGTGGATTCTCGTGGATAGATTGCCATGATAGCGATCAGTCTGTTCTCAGTTTGATGCGTAATAGTGATGAAGAGCATGTATTGGCAATATTGAATTTTACCCCTGTGCCAAGATTGGGTTATCGCATCGGTGTTCCGCAGGCGGGACGTTATCAAGAGTTGCTTAATACCGATTCTGATTATTATGGTGGCAGCAATTGTGGTAATGCGGGTGAGTTACATACTCAAGATGTACCTTGGATGGGATTCGCGCAATCTTTGGTATTGGTAGTGCCGCCATTGGCAGCGGTGTTTTTGAAACGAGTTGTGAGTTAATAATATGCCAACATCAACAAGGGTATTGTTTGCAGCGAGTGAAGCATATCCATTAATAAAAACAGGCGGTTTGGGCGATGTTGCGTACAGCTTGCCCCATGCTTTGCATAAGGCCGGTGTGGATGTGCGATTGATTTTGCCAGCTTATCGGAAGGTGCTAATGCACGCTGAGTCCATCCGTATTCTGGGATGGCTGGATGTCCGTGGATCAAAGCGCACTCATAGTGTGCGTGTGTTAGAAATTAAGCACCCACAATTTACATTTCCGTTATGGTTGGTTGATAGCGCTTCGTTATTTGACCGTCCCGGTAATCCCTATTTGCAAGCTGATGGTGAAGACTGGGCTGATAATGCTGAGCGCTTTACCGTGTTTTCACGGGCGGTGGTTGAGATGGCTGGCGATGCGCTGGGTTTAGGCTGGCGCGCAAATGTTGTCCATGCCAACGATTGGCAGACTGGTTTGATACCAGGATTATTAAAGGAATTGCCACATCCGCCCAAGTCAATTTTCACTATACATAATATGGCTTATGGTGGTCATTTCAGTTTGCATGACTTTAATCGTTTAGCGTTGCCACGGCAATGGTGGACTACTGACGGTGTAGAGTTTTATGGCGGCTTCTCTATGCTCAAAGCAGGTATCGTGTATGCAGACGAAGTCACTACAGTGAGCCCTACCTATGCACGTGAAATATGTACTCCAGAATTTGGTTATGGTTTGCAAGGGGTATTGCAGGTTGCTCAACATAAGTTGCATGGCATTTTGAATGGAATAGATGAATCCGTATGGGATCCCGCATCAGATAGCTATCTGACAGCACACTATACCGCCACCCGTCGTCAGCCGGGTAAGGCATTGAATAAACAGGCACTATTGAAGCGATTCCATCTAAGTGACGATGAAGCCGCTATGCATACACCAGTGATTGGCATGGTGAGTCGACTGGTTGAGCAAAAGGGTATTGATTTGGTCTTAGCTGCTTTACCACAATGGTTGGCGCATACGGCGATGCGTTTTGTTTTTGTTGGTAGTGGTGATGCGCGTTATGAGGCGCAGCTGCATGAGTTTGCAGTTAGTCATCCCAATCGTGTTGCCGTATTCATTGGTTATGATGAAGGCATGGCGCATCTGGTAGAAGCTGGGGCTGATATGTTTCTGATGCCTTCGCGTTTTGAACCATGCGGATTGAATCAAATGTACAGTCTGCGTTACGGTACGCCGCCTATTGTTTATCGCACTGGTGGATTGGCTGATACCGTAGTTGATGTTACGCCGCTCCACCTGGAACATGGTACGGCAAATGGTTTTGTCTTTGATGAGTTAACACCGGCGGCACTGATTGCAGCTGTGGAACGTGCGCTGGTATATTATTTGCAACCCAAAGTATGGCAATCGATTTTACGTATAGGTATGCATCACTCATTTGGCTGGGAGCATAGTGCCCAAGCCTATTTATCTTTATATAAGGGAGTTCAGTGATGAAGAAGGAATACGTGAAACATGTTTATCGACCGTTCACATTAGAGCCTTTAGTCGATGACGCTGCAACTATTGGTCATGATTTTAAACGTTATTTGTCTTATCACTTAGGTCGTTTCCATGGTTGCGCACCTAATTATATCTATGAGGCGCTAGCTTATTCGGTACGTGATCGACTGATGGTGGATTGGCGTAATACATGGAATGAACAATTGCAGCCAGGTAACCGACGTGCATTTTATATGTCGTTAGAGTTCTTAATCGGGCGTGCCTTAGGCAATCATTTGCTTAACTTGGGCATACACACCGCGACCGATCAGGCTATGCTTAATTACAGTCAAAAACTTGAAGAAGTTATTGAAGAAGAGCCGGATGCCGGTTTGGGTAATGGCGGTTTGGGTCGTTTGGCCGCATGTTTCATGGATAGTTGCGCCAGTTTGCGTTTGCCTGTGATGGGCTACGGTATACGCTATGAATACGGTATGTTCCGCCAATATATCGAGAATGGTTACCAGATGGAAGCGCCAGACCATTGGCTACAAAATGGCAATCCATGGGAAATCGAGCGTATTGAATATAGTCAACGCATACAATTTGGTGGTTATACCGAACATTTTATCGATAAAGAAGGTAATTCACGTGCACGCTGGATAAGCACACACGATGTTCTTGCTATTCCATACGATATTCCAATTTCTGGCTATCGTAATAAAACGGTTAATACCTTGCGTTTATGGAAAGCGGCAGCGACTGACGAATTCAATCTGATTGAATTTAATGCAGGTAGTTATACCGAAGCGGTTCAGTCCAAGAATCAGGCCGAAGATATTTCCATGGTGTTGTATCCTAATGACAGCAGCGAAAATGGCAAGGAGTTGCGTTTACGCCAGCAGTATTTCCTGGCTTCAGCCAGTATTAAAGATGCCATGCGGGTATGGGTTCGACATGGTGAAATGGATTTTCGTAAGTTTGCGGTAGAAAATGTATTTCAGATGAATGACACCCACCCAACTATCGCTGTGGCAGAGTTAATGCGGCTGTTATTGGATGAGCATGGTTTGCATTGGGATGAAGCTTGGTCAATTACGTCGAGTTGCATGGCATATACCAACCATACTTTATTGCCTGAAGCGCTGGAAAAATGGCCCGTCAGTTTGTTTGAACGTTTGCTACCACGTTTGCTGGAAATAATTTATGAGATTAATGCGCAGTTCTTGCGTAAGGTCTCCATGAAGTGGCCAGGGGACGTTGAACGGCAACAACGTATGTCTATCATCGGTGAGGCGCCTTATCGTCATGTGCGCATGGCCTGGCTGGCTATTGTCGGTAGTTTTTCAGTGAATGGTGTTGCAGCGCTGCACTCTCAACTGTTGCGAGATGGCCTGTTCCATGATTTCTACCAATTATGGCCAGAAAGATTCAATAATAAGACTAATGGTGTGACGCCACGTCGCTGGATAGCGCATGCTAATCCAGGTATGACTTCACTCATTAGTGAGCAGATTGGCGACGAGTGGATCGCTGATTTAAGCCAGATTGTCAAATTGAAACCTTTGGCGGCTGCTAAGCATAAAGCGTTTCATGCGCATTGGCGCGCAGTGAAACTGGCTAACAAACAACGCTTGGCGGCTTTAGTGAAAGCTGATTGCGACGTTGATTTTGATCCACATGCTTTGTTTGACGTGCAGGTGAAGCGGATACATGAATATAAGCGTCAGCTGCTGAATTTATTACATGTGATTCATTTGTATGTTCAAATTAAGCAGGGTAAGACCGAACATATGGTTAATCGTTGTGTATTAATTGGTGGGAAGGCAGCACCAGGTTACTACATGGCAAAACGTATCGTTAAATTGGTTAATAGCCTGGCTGAGGTTATTAATAATGATCCTGATGCCCAAGGACATTTGAAAGTGGCTTTCTTGCCTAACTATCGTGTTTCTGCCATGGAAATTATTGCCCCAGCGACTGACTTGTCAGAACAGATATCGACAGCGGGTAAAGAAGCATCGGGCACAGGTAACATGAAGTTCATGATGAATGGTGCGATGACTATAGGTACCTATGATGGTGCTAATATTGAGATGCTGGAAGCTGTGGGTGAAGAAAACTTCTTCCTGTTCGGTTTGCGTGCAGAGCATGTTGATGCATTGCGTCATGATTACCGCCCTTGGGAATATGTCGAGAAAGATGCGGATTTACGTGCAGTGATGGATTTGTTGCGTAGCGGTCACTTTAATGCATGTGAGCCAGGGATTTTTGATGACATTATTAATTCGATGATGTCATCAACTGATCCATGGATGACCTTGGCTGATTTCCGTAGTTATATTGATGCTCAACAGGCTGTTGCAACAGCTTGGCAAGATACTGAGAAATGGACCAGTATGAGTATATTAAATACTGCTGCGAGTGGATTCTTCTCTACTGATAGAACGATGCTTGAATATAATCGTGAAATTTGGAAGTTGAAACCGATCAATAATGGCTGATAGATATTTGTGAAACGATAATAAGGGGTGGCATTTGCCACCCCTTTTGTTATGTAGTTAGCTTGCAACCCATGCGTCAGCGAATTCAATAGTTTCAAATACTTGTATCTCTGCATCTACAAAGAAACGGTTTATCCATGCGCTCCATGTGAGCCAGGCTTCAGTGGTGATGATAGCGACTTTGTTAAATTCATGTGCATGCTCACGGCTGAAGCGTATTTCTTCCCAAACGACATCTATGGTGAAATCAAGCATGTCGCGTAAATCAATAACTAAATTAACTTTCCCCTGAAACTTGACGTCATACAGTATGTTGTTTTCAAATTCTTTGAAATCAGCGATGGTGAATTCGCCCAGAACGGTAGCATGCAGAATATTTTTATCGACTGTTATATTAATCATCTGAGTTTCCTAATAGTTGAAGAATTGCCGCCTGATTGCTTGGGGAAAAACATCTTTGTGCCGCCAAGCTAGCGGGTAACCAAATATAACGCAGATGCTCCCGTTCGGCTAGGGTTACGGTTACTGGTGCAGGCACAGTCAGGCTGAATACATGTTCCGTATTTTGTGTGATACCGGGTGCGTAACGGTGACGGAAGCGTGGGTAGATTTCATATTCATTGACGTAGTTCAGATCGTTCAGCTGATATAGGGCTGTGTCCAACCCTGTCTCTTCCGCAACTTCACGGATGGCGGTTTGTACTGGTGTTTCGTTTGCTTCCTGACTGCCCGTCACCGACTGCCACCAACCTGTATTATCTGCGCGTTCCAGCAATAATACTTGTAAATCTGGGGTGTGAATGACAACTAATACAGAAATGGGAGTTTTGTAGGGCATGGTGAAGCTCAGTAAGGTGAAATGCCTTACACCATATCAGGCGAGATAACAGCACGCAATACGTTTTGTTGTGTCGTGCCCCGAACGCGGTTGCTGATCCAGAGCAGGCCAGATTTTTTAATCGACATGTCGGTTTCTATTCCTGAGAGTAATAGCATGGCGGCTCGGCCAAAAGCTGGCTGGTGTCCAACCAGCATTACCGTGCCACCTGCATCCGGCCAACCAGCAGCCAGTAATAGCGACATGACATCAGCTTCTGGCGCAATGGATTTGTTGATAATGTAAGGGCGTTTGAGTGCATCTGCCGTTTGCAGTGCACGAATAGCGGGGCTGACCAGGATGCGTGTGTCATCAGGGATGCGTGCATTAATCCAGTCGGCCATGAGGTGCGCGTGTTTCGTCCCTTTGGCTGTGAGTTCGCGGGAAATGTCGGGGATACCGTCAACTGCGTCAGCATGACGCCATAATATCAAGTCCATGATTCTGCTCAAATCCGTCATCTTAGTCGGGAATTGTGACATGATTAAGACGAGGTGCTGATTTGGTTCTGATATAGCGCATAACCCCGTTGTGCTTTACTAACCGAATCTGGGGTGAGGGTGATAACTTGGCCGAGAGCTTGTGCGAGTTCAGTCAGTTGCTGTGCGTCACCGTGTTTGAGTTCAAGCTCAACTTCGCAGATAGGGGTTGCTTGCGCCAGACTTAGCACTTTACCTTGATCTAGTGCGACTTCAATTTTTGCACCATTAAAGTCGAGTAACCAAGTATCACGCCAAAAAACTGTTTGGAAAATGGGAGTGAGTTGATGCGTGAGCTCAGTGGTGAGTAATTGAGTGACAATCGGGTCGGTGAACAGGCTGGGTTGGGGATGCTGATCTGTGAGTTCGACTTCCCATTCTGGGCGACTGTGTAAGCCGTTAACGGCACCACCACCGATTTTGATGGTCTGTATCCAGCGGGTTCCAGCCAAGCGTACGCGCAGCGCAGCACGTTGTTGCATCAAGGTGAGTGCAGGCGTGTCATAATAAACACTGACCAGGCGTAATCGTTGTCGCTCAATTACGGATTGCAATAAGGGGTGTGCCACAAAACGAGCTGTGTCCGCAGGGTTGATATTTAATTTAAGTTCGATTTCCTGTGTCATGCTGTTGTCACAATGTTGTCATATCATCAAATTTATTTACTGCCAGTTTATATCATATGAGCGCACTTCCTACAGATCATTTTCTTAATCGAGAGTTAAGTTTATTAGCTTTTAATGAGCGGGTTTTGGCGCAAGCACAAGATAGCGCGATGCCCTTGTTGGAACGGCTGAAATTTATTTGTATTGTCAGCAGCAATATGGATGAATTTTTTGAAGTGCGTATGGCTGGATTAAAGGAACGTGCAGCAATTGATCCACATCAGACTTCTCCAGATGGAATGACGGCTAAACAGACTATACAGAGCGCAGAACCAAGAATTCGTGCTTTAGTGGATAGGCAGTATGAAGTACTCAATAGCGATATTTTGCCGCAGCTAGCAGAACAAGGTGTCCGCTTCTTACGTCGCAATCATTGGAATGAAGCGCAAGCTGACTGGGTACGTGAATTCTTTTTTCGTGAATTGATGCCAGTGCTAACGCCTATCGGTCTGGATCCATCTCATCCATTTCCGCGTGTACTGAACAAAAGCTTGAACTTTGCTGTGGAATTATCAGGACGTGATGCATTCGGGCGCAGTTCGGGTGCTGCTGTGGTTCAGGCACCGCGTTCATTGCCCAGGGTAATACGTATGCCTGAGGCAATAGCAGGGTGCGAATACGGATTCGTGTTCTTGTCGTCGATACTGCATGCTCATGTCAACGAGTTGTTTGTTGGTATGTGCGTAGAGGGCTGCTATCAATTCCGCGTCACGCGCAATTCTGAATTGTTCGTAGATGAAGAAGAAATTAAAAATCTGCGTGATGCGCTGAAGGGGGAGTTATCACAACGCAATTTT
Source organism: Sulfuriferula nivalis (assembly GCF_009937995.1). Taxonomy (NCBI): domain Bacteria; kingdom Pseudomonadati; phylum Pseudomonadota; class Betaproteobacteria; order Nitrosomonadales; family Sulfuricellaceae; genus Sulfuriferula; species Sulfuriferula nivalis. Next base: position 2,055,676 of record NZ_AP021881.1, on the reverse strand, counting down.
GGTGATGCAGTGCGTTTGGAAGTGGCTGATAGTTGTTCGGCTGAAATGATTAATTTCTTGTTACAACAGTTTAATCTGAAACATGAAGACTTATATCAGGTAAATGGTTTGGTGAACCTGGTGCGGCTTATGCAAATTCCTGATCAGGTTGACAGACCTGAATTGAAGTTTCAGCCTTATACGCCAGGCACACCTGCCGCTTTGGCAAAAACTGAAGATATGTTTGCCGTTATTCGTAAGGGCGATGTGCTGTTACATCATCCTTTCCAGAGCTTTCAGCCAGTGATAGATTTTATAACGCAGGCGGCGACAGACCCCAGCGTGCTTGCGATACGGCAAACGGTATATCGTACGGGTACAGACTCGAAATTGATGGAAGCACTGATGCGTGCAGCTCAGTCGGGTAAGGAAGTAACAGTGGTGGTTGAGTTGATGGCACGCTTTGACGAAGAAGCGAATATTGATTGGGCAGGGAAATTGGAACAAGCTGGTGCGCATGTGGTTTATGGGGTGGTAGGCTATAAAACGCATGCAAAAATGGCTCTGGTCGTGCGTCGCGAGCAAGGCGTATTGCGGCGTTATGTGCATTTGGGCACAGGTAATTATCATGTGCGTACCGCCAGGCTGTACACGGATTTTGGTTTATTTACCTGTCATGAAGGCATCTGCAATGATGTTAATGAGGTATTTACACAACTTACAGGTTTAGGTAGCGCAACCCACTTGCAACATTTATTACAATCGCCATTCAGCCTGCATAGCACCATGTTAACGCTGATACAACGTGAAATTGAACACGCTCGCGCTGGCAAGCCCGCTCGTATTTTTGCCAAAATGAATGCGCTGCTGGAACCTAAAGTGATACTGGCATTGTATGAAGCCTCACAGGCGGGCGTGGAAATAGATTTGGTTGTCCGTGGTGCGTGTGCTTTGAAACCTGGGCATGTAGGATTGTCGGAGAATATACGAGTGCGTTCAGTGATTGGTCGATTCTTGGAACATACCCGCATAACGTATTTCTTCAATGATGGTGCTGAGGATATTTATTTATCCAGTGCAGACTGGATGGATCGCAATTTCTTCCGTCGTATCGAGGTGGCTTTCCCAATACTGGATGCGCGTTTAAAGAAACGTGTGTTGCAAGAAGGTGTGAAACCATATTTGAAAGATAATATGCAGGCATGGGAAATGGATGAGATGGGTAACTACACCCTGCGTCGATCAAGACGTGCGCAGCCTTCTTCAGCGCAGTTGATGTTATTGGGCAGTCTGGCTAAATAGCGCCACCGCCTGATAAGAAAAAGCCCTGGGAATTTGTAATCCAGGGTTTTTTTACGGAAGTTAACCAAGCAAGGAATGCTTGGAGTACTACACTATTGCGTTAATGCCGCTTGCAAGAGTTCTGCCGTCAATTCATTTATATTCATTTCCCGACTTTTAGCCAGTGCATTTAATTGCGTTACTAGCTCGATATTGAGTTTGACTGCAAATGGCACCAGACCTTGAGCTTGATCCAGTTTGCGCTGTTCGCGGCGGTCAGGGACGGTGGCTGACAGTTCAGCGAAGCGTGCTGGCGTACCAGCCTGTTTCATTTGGCTGGCAATTTTAAGACCCTGGTTTTTGTAGAGGTCGGTTTTTTTCATGGTTTTCAGTGTGTCTAAATAGAAGTCAGCATTCTACCTGTGAACTGGATGTTATAATCTATGGTTTTACAAATTAGAATTTGTTGCCATTATGGATGCTGAACGCCTTAACCTTATCGATACCTCATTGACCGATTTAGCCCAACGTACTGTTGAACTTCGGAGGTATCTTTGACTTCGATACTAAATCTAACCGTTTAGAAGAAGTTAATGTCCTCGCTGAAGACCCCGCTATCTGGAATGACCCCAAGCGTGCGCAGGAATTAGGCCGCGAGAAAAAATCGCTGGAAAATGTAGTTCTAACGCTGCAAAGTCTGACGCAAGGTTTGCGTGATGGGCGCGATTTATTCGACATGGCACGCGAAGAAAATGACGACGAAACGCTGGAAGCTGTCGAAGCTGATGTGGCTGCATTGGCAGTTACTGTTGAAGGCATGGAATTCCGCCGCATGTTTGCTAATCCTATGGATCCCAATAACTGCTTTATCGATATTCAATCGGGAGCGGGCGGTACTGAGGCGTGTGACTGGGCTTCGATGTTGTTGCGTCAGTACTTGCGTTATTGCGAGCGTAAAGGCTTTAAGCCTGAAGTGCTGGAGGTTTCCGATGGCGACGTGGCAGGGGTGAAATCAGCCAGTATTAAAGTTGACGGCGAATATGCTTATGGCTTCTTGCGCACTGAAACGGGTGTGCATCGCCTGGTTCGCAAATCACCCTTTGATTCGTCTGGTGGTCGTCATACTTCTTTTGCCAGTGTGTTTGTATATCCTGAAGTCGATGACTCCATCGAAGTTGATATTAATCCTGCTGATTTGCGTATTGACACTTATCGCGCCAGCGGTGCGGGTGGTCAGCATATTAACAAAACTGACTCAGCGGTGCGGATTACGCATATTCCCACGGGAATTGTAGTGCAGTGTCAAAACGACAGGTCACAACACAAAAACCGTGCCGAAGCCATGTCCATGCTGAAGTCGCGGATGTACGAAGCCGAGCTGCGCAAGCGTCAGGCCGAGCAGGATAAGCTGGAAGCGGGTAAGTCCGATGTGGGCTGGGGGCATCAAATCCGCTCTTATGTACTGGATCAGTCGCGTATCAAGGATTTGCGCACCAGCGTTGAAATATCGAATACTCAAAAAGTCCTGGATGGTGATTTGGACGAATTTATTATAGCCAGTTTGAAACAAGGGGTTTAAGCATGACCGAGATCGTACAACAAGATGAAAATCAGCTGATTGCTGAGCGTCGTGCAAAATTGACTGCGCTGCGTGCGGCAGGGGTGGCTTTCCCGAATGATTTTGAGCGCAAGGATTACGCAGGCGATATTCATACACAATATGTTGCGCACAGCAAAGAGGCTTTGGAAGCTGAGCAGGTTCAGGTGCAATTTGCAGGCCGCATGATGTTAAAGCGTGTGATGGGCAAAGCCAGTTTTGCCACTTTACAAGACATGAGCGGGCAGTTGCAGATTTATGTCAGTAACGATAATGTTGGCGAAGATGTACATGGCGCTTTCAAACATTGGGATTTAGGCGACATCGTTGCGGCGACAGGCACGCTGTTCAGAACCAAAACTGGTGAGTTGACAGTGCAGGCTAAAAGCGTGCGTTTGATTACCAAGTCATTACGTCCCTTACCTGAAAAATTCCATGGTTTAACTGATCAGGAACAAAAATATCGTCAGCGTTATGTGGACTTGATGACGAATGTAGATTCGCGTAATGTGTTTCTGACCCGTTCTAAGATCGTGCAGGCAATACGTCAGTTCATGATTTCACATGGCTTCCTCGAAGTTGAAACACCTATGATGCATCCTATACCTGGTGGCGCGGCGGCTAAGCCATTCAAAACCCATCACAATGCACTGGATATGGAGCTGTTTTTACGCATCGCACCCGAACTGTATTTGAAGCGTCTAGTGGTTGGTGGTATGGAAAAGGTATTTGAAATTAATCGTAATTTCCGTAATGAAGGTTTGTCTACACGACATAATCCTGAATTTACCATGATGGAATTTTATGAAGCCTATCGTGATTATCGTTATTTGATGGACTTTACTGAATCCTTGTTACGTGAAGCGGCACGTGTTGCGACGGGTAGTGAGCAGGTGAGTTATAACGGTACGATAGTTGATTTGGGTAAGCCATTTGATCGTTTGACTATTACTCAGGCAATACAAAAATATAATCCTGAATATACTGATGCGCAACTGAATGACAGAGACTGGCTCATTAGCTGGTTTGAATCTCACAAGGGTAAATACCGTGCAACGGATGGCCTGGGTGGTTTGCAGCTGAGTTTCTTTGAAGAAACCACAGAGACGCTGCTGATACAGCCGACTTTCATCATAGATTATCCTGCCGAAGTCTCGCCATTGGCGCGTCGTTCCGATAGTCAGCCTGAAATTACCGAGCGTTTTGAGTTGTTCATGGTGGGTCGTGAATTGGCCAATGGCTTCTCTGAATTGAACGATGCTGAAGACCAGGCAGCGCGTTTCATGGAACAGGTCGCGCAAAAAGAAGCAGGTGATGAAGAGGCGATGCACTATGATGCAGACTACATTCGTGCGCTAGAATATGGCATGCCCCCAGCAGGTGGCTGTGGGATAGGTATCGATAGGCTGGTGATGTTGCTGACCGACAGCGCCAGCATACGCGACGTGGTGTTGTTCCCGCAGATGCGTCTGGAATAAAAGTAAAGTATTAATTGTTGGGCGCTGATTTATGGCGTCCAGCATTAAATATCATCCAGCTTACAATTTCCTGCACAATAATTCTAAACTGTGTCACTATCAGACTAAGTGCACACATTATCATCCTTCTCAAGGATAACTGCACCACGGCATTGCACTCATTACATAGAGTCAACTTCTTACTACATTTTTGCAAGACAGGATGGTAAGAAGAACTGATGCCTCTCACTTTCAAACAACTTATTTTTATATTCACTGGCAATTTGATGCTAGCAGCTAATTCAGCCTATGCTGTTGAGGATGTGTCTAGCACTTGTGATCCTGCAAAGCCTGGCATTACGGCACTGGCGCGGCATCCCGAAATATACAATGTCCATTTTGAAAATGACTTATTCAACGGCTCGGATCAGGGCTATACCAACGGTGTGAAATTGTCTTGGGTGTCTGCGAACCTGAGAGATTATGTGAGTGATCCCTGTTTGCCCTTATCGGTGAGACGCTTGAATAGACTGATTAATGGGATACACCCCACTGGTTATGCCACGCGTAATATGGTTGTGACATTAGGACAATCTATGTACACCCCGCTGGATAAAACACGCACTGATGTTATCCCTAATGATAGGCCATATGCAGGCTGGCTTTATCTGGGGTTGGGTTATAACGAGCGTGATGCCAGACAGATGGATACGATACAGGTCAATATTGGTATGGTTGGTCCAGCATCATTAGGTAAGCAAACTCAGGATTTCATTCACGATTTGCGTGATATCCCCCGTTTTAATGGCTGGGATAATCAATTGCATAACGAATTGGGTATACAAGTTGTCGCGGAGCGCAGGAAAAAAATATGGGTCAGCAATACCTGGCCACAAATTGATGCAATTACTCACTATGGTGGCAGTTTGGGTAATGTTGCAACCTATTTGAATACGGGTTTTGAGATACGCGCAGGTAATCGCTTACCTAACGATTTTGGTACTTCACCGATACATTCTGCGGGAGACAGCAACGCACCGCTGGAAGATATTGCTAAACGGCGTTTTTCTGCTGGTGGTTTGCTCGTGTTTTTATCCACAGATGCGCGACTGGTCGCAAGAGATATATTTTTGGACGGTAATACTTTCGCCGCGAGTCACAGTGTTGATAAAAAATATCTGGTAGGAAATGTCGCTGTAGGTGTGGCGTGGCAATGGCAAGGAGGGCAAATTACGTATGCGCATTACGTGAGTAGTAAGGAATTCATAACCCAGTCAACAAATCCTGGCTACGGTTCAATTACGCTTAGTCTCGAGTATTAACTCGTAGCCATAACATTGTCTATTAGCCTGGTCGTTTCTAAACGTGCTGCACCCAATATCATCCATGATGACGTTTCTAAGTTGGCAGGGTTGAGTTGCGTGTCACAGATGGCGATGTAATCGACTTGCCAGCCTTGCTTGATAAGTGCGTTACTGGCATTGAGTTGTAGCTGGGCATAATCACGTTCACCATCTTGCAAGGCCTGCTGAATGCGAGTCAGTTGTTGATACAAGGCAGGCGCAAGTGCACGCTCAGTTGGACTGAGGAAGCCATTGCGTGATGACAGGGCAAGCCCATCAGTAGCGCGTATGGTCTCGCCTGCAATGATCGTGATGGGCACAGCAAAGTCTTCCACCATGCCGCGGATAATAGTGAGCTGCTGGTAATCTTTTTTCCCAAATACGGCTATTGTAGGCTGGACTAATTGAAACAGTTTCATGACCACTGTTGCAACGCCTTCAAAGTGCCCTGGGCGATAAGCGCCACACAGAGTATTTGCGAGTGCGGGTGGTGTAATGAAATAGCGTTGTGGCTGAGGATACAGTTCTTCTACACTCGGTGCGAAGATGGCATCAATACCGATTGCGCTGAGTTTGGCAGCATCTGCTTCCAGTGTGCGTGGGTAACGCGTATAGTCCTCACCCGCACCAAACTGTAGTGGGTTGACGAAGATGCTGACGATAACGGTGGGTGCATGTTGCTGCGCAAGTTTAATTAACGCGAGATGACCTTCGTGTAAATTACCCATGGTGGGGACAAAGCTAACTTGATCGTGTTGCACACGCCAAGCATGCAGCTCAGCGACGGTATGTAAAATTTTCATTTGAAACTATGTTGTTCCGTGGGAAAGTTGGCAGTTTTAACAGCGTCAACGTAAGCAGTAACAGCCTCATGCAGGCTATTAGCAGATTGTAAAAAGTTATGGCTGAAGCGAGGCGGTTTGCCCAAGCCTAGCATGTCGTATAGTACGAGCACTTGCCCGTTGCAATCCACACCTGCACCTATACCTATAGTTGGAATAGCAATGCTGCTAGTGATTTGTGCTGCCAGTGTCGCAGGGATAGCTTCCAGCACGATCATAGCTGCGCCTGATGCTGCGAGTAATTCAGCATCGGCGATGAGTTGTTGCGCCGCTGCATCGGTTTTCCCCTGAACCTTGTAGCCACCCAGAGTATTGACTGATTGGGGTAATAAACCTAAATGCCCACACACAGGTATGCCACGCTGTGTTAGGAATGCGACCGTGCTGGCCATGACAGCGCCGCCTTCCAGCTTCACACAATGCGCACCTGCTGACATGAGCGCACTGGCAGAAATAAGCGCTTGTTCTGGACTGGCCTGGTAACTTCCAAATGGTAAATCGGTAATGATAAAAGTGTCGGGTGCACCAGCTGCAACTGCTCGCGTATGGTAAACCATATCCGTGAGCGTGACAGGCAGGGTAGAGCGCTGCCCTTGTATGACCATGCCCAGTGAGTCACCCACTAAAATAGCATCCACACCAGCATTAGCCATGAGGCTGGCAAAGCTGGCGTCATAGCAGGTGAGTACTGCGAGCTTTTCACCTTGTTGCGCACGTTGTTGTAGTGTAATGAGATTCGTCATAACGGCCTATCGTTCGCTAGGTTGCCAATTATCAGCAACCTTGTGTAAATCTTGATTTTGCACAGCTTGTAACCAGGTGCTGAGATGACCGCGTCCGGGTATCAATAAATCAGGCGCAATTTCTGCCAGTGGAACCAGAACGAATGCACGTTCGTGCATGCGTGGGTGCGGTAATGTCAAACCAGCTTCATGCTGCTGTGTATCATCATAAAGCAAAACATCCAAATCCAGAATACGTGGTGCATTTTGAAATGTACGTTCGCGTCCGAATTGATGCTCTACCTCAAGTACTGCGTTAAGTAGCTGTGCAGGTGTTAATTCGGTAGTGATGTGTGCGACAGCATTGATGAAGTCGGGTTGGTCTGCATAGCCTACAGGAGCAGTCAAGTAAAGCGATGAGCGCGCTAATAACTGGCTATTGGATAGTTTGTCCAATGCGTTAAATGCACGCAAAACCTGTTGCGCAGGGTTAGCTAAGTTACTTCCCAGTGCGATATACGCATGGGCGGGATTTTTATTCATGAGTGACGGCAATGGCAGGTTTTTTGGTGCGGCGGCGACGTTTTGGCTTGTTTGTGCTGACTGGTTCTGTGAGCAGCATGCTGGCACGTGTTTCCTCATCCGTCACGTGGAATGTGGTCCACCACTCAGCAAGTTCAGTGGCGATTTCTCCACTTTCAGCGCGTAGCAACAAAAAGTCATAACCTGCACGGAAGCGCGGATGGGTGAGCAAACGGTAGGGACGACTACCCGAACGCTGTTCGAAACGGGCTTGCAAGCTCCAGACTTCTTTCATCATGCCATCTAAACGGCGTGGTACTGCAAGACGATTACGTTGCTGATTCAGCGTGTCTTCCATGGCTTCATTAAAAGCGGGTATGGCAAGCTCGCCACGACTGAGTCGTTTTTGGTAATTGATTTGTAACTCATGCCACAGCAAACTGGCAAACAGGAAAGCAGGTGACACTGATTTGCCGGCTTGTAAACGCAGGTCAGTGTTATGCAATGCGGCATTAATAAAGCGTTTGCCGTGCTCTTGTTCGAGTATGGTGTCCAGCATGGGTAAAATGCCGTGATGCAAGCCTTCGGCACGTAATTGGTGTACGGCACGCAGGGCATGACCTGAAAGTAAAAGCTTGAGCATTTCATCAAACATGCGTGACGGCGGTACATTGCCGAGTAGTTCGGCGAGTTCGGCTATGGGTGCGCGCGTCGTTTCGTCAATATGAAAGTCCAGTTTAGCGGCAAAGCGGGCAGCACGCATCATACGTACTGGGTCTTCACGGTAACGGGTAGCGGGATCACCGATGATGCGCAGTATTTTGTTGTTAATGTCAGCCACGCCGCCACGGTAGTCCAGTATTTCCTCAGTGCTTGGGTCGTAATAGAGCGCATTCACAGTGAAATCACGGCGCTCTGCATCACTTTCCTGATCACCAAAGACGTTGTCTCTGACGATACGACCTGTGTCGTCGGTGATTTGCTTGGTGTCGTCTTCTTCCGTTGCTGCGCTGGCACGGAAAGTGGAAACTTCTATGGTGTCGTTGCCGCACATGACGTGAACCAAGCGGAAGCGTCGACCGATGATACGTGAACGACGGAACAGGTCACGTACTTGTTCTGGGGTGGCATTGGTGGCAACGTCAAAGTCTTTAGGGGTTTTTCCTATGAGTAAATCGCGCACCGCGCCACCAACGACAAATGCGCTGTAGCCAGCCTGTTGCAGTGTGTCAGTTACTTTAAGTGCACATGGCAAAATTTGTTCACGGGTCAGTTTGTGCTGGTTGACAGGGATGCGTAATAAGCGTGTTTTGGACTTTTTACCTAATACCCGATTGATGAATTTTTTAATCATGTGGATTTAATTGCGTAAGCTGATGCTAGGCCAGCCTAATTTGTTTGCATATGCTGCAAGCGTTGGGTCGGCATCGACTGCTACGGGATGGCTGACTAATTCCAACAAAGGCAGGTCATTGAGCGAGTCGCTATAAAACCAGCTTTCATTAAAATCTTTAAGCTGTTTGTTATGCGCGGCCAACCAGTCATTTAGACGCGTGATTTTGCCTTCACGGAAACTGGGTATTCCAGCAACCTTGCCCGTAAACTCACCATTGATTTGTTCAGGTTCTGTTGCGATTAAGTGTGGTATGCCAAATGCCTGCGCTATAGGCGCGGTGACAAAACTATTGGTTGCGGTGATGATGGCAACCATATCCGCATCGGCAAGCGCTTGCGTAACCAGATTGCGTGCCGCTGTGGTCATCATGGGCTTGATTTTGTCGTGCATAAAATCAGCATGCCATGCATTTAGTTGAGCGCGACTATGGAGTGCGAGTGGGCGAAGCTGGAAATCCAGAAACTCATGGATGTCCAGCGTGCCAGCTTTATATTGCTGATAAAACTGTTCGTTTTTGGTTTCATACAGATCACGGTCAACGATGCCACGAGCGATGAGAAATTGCCCCCATTCGTAATCTGAATCACCTGCCAGCAAGGTATTGTCTAGGTCAAATAGAACCAGCTTACTCATTAATTATAATTCCCAGAAACGCCACCAGGGTTTGGTTTTGTCAAAATTGCCAGCGATATATTTGCTTTTGGGGAAATTGAGCTTCAGAACCCGCAGCGCATCGTCACGTAAATCATTTGTGCCTAAAGCATCATATGAACGAACCATGATGGCTATGCCCAGTTCGTTAGCAGGTGCTTGTGGATAGGTTTTAAGTGCATATTGAGCGCGGTTTGCCGCAGCGACGTATGCGCCACGTTTGTAATAATATTGCGCAACGTGCACCTCATGCATAGCCAGCGCATCAATCAAATATTTCATCCGTGCAATAGCATCAGGTGTGTATTTGCTGTCTGGAAAGCGGGTCGATAGTTCTTGAAATGATGCATAGGAATTACTTGCAGAACGTGGATCGCGCTCTGTCATGTCCTGATCAGCAATGCGTGCGAAAAAGCTCTGATCTTCAGTAAAGTTGGATAGCCCTTTTAAATAGTAGGCATAATCAACATTGGGATGATTGGGGTGGAGCTTGATAAAACGGTCACAAGCGGCAACGGCAGACACCGGTTCATTGTCTTTGTAATATGCATAAGCGACTTCAAGCTGCGCCTGTTGTGAATAACGGCCATAAGGATAGCGCGCTTCCAGAGTCTCAAATAGCTTGATCGCTTTCTCATAACTACCTGAATTCAACATATCTTTGGCTTCAGCGTAGATTTTTTGAGCAGACCAATTTTTGGTTTCATCGTTGGTTGTGGGGGTGCTGCTGCAACCAGCTAACCCAACGAGCAGTAAAACAAGTAAAATTCGTTTCATGACATCTTCCGAAAAACAGTTAACAGATTATACATTAAACATGGATGCTGCTATCGAATTGGAAATTCCTTTTTCGAGTGGTGGTGTTCGTTTGGATAGTGCACTTGCATCGCTGATGCCAGATTACTCGCGTAGCCGTATCCAGGATTGGATTAAACAATCATTGGTTCAGGTCAATGGGCGGGTATTGGGCGTGAAGGATAAAGTCTGGGGTGGCGAGAAAGTTACGGTTCAACCAGAACCGCATCCAGCGGAATTACCCGCAGTGGCGGAAGATATTCCATTAGATATCATTTATGAAGATGATAGTATTTTGGTACTCAATAAACCAGTGGGTTTAGTGGTGCATCCTGGGAGTGGCAATTGGCAAGGCACATTGCTAAATGCATTGTTATTCTATTTCCCTGCAATTACCCATGTGCCACGGGCGGGTATCGTGCACCGGCTGGATAAAGATACCAGTGGTTTGATGGTCGTTGCCAAAACTTTGACCGCGCAAACACATTTGGTGAGGCAGTTACAGTCGCGCAGTGTGAAACGTGAATATTTGGCGGTAACGCATGGGGTGGTAGAGCATGATGGTGTGGTTGATGCGCCAATAGGGCGGCATCCTACGCAGCGTATCAAAATGGCGGTGGTGAGCAATGGTCGTGAGGCAGTAACTCGATATACGGTGTTACGTCGTTTTGCCAGACATAGCTTACTTCGATGTGCGCTAGAAACTGGACGTACGCATCAAATACGTGTGCACATGACATCGATAGGCTACCCATTAGTGGGTGACGCTACTTATCATCGTGGGCAGAATAGTGCGTTGTCATGTGTCCGGGATTTTCCGCGACAGGCATTGCATGCTACACAACTGGGTTTGGTACATCCTGTTACGGGTGAGGATATGGTATGGCAAGTAGATCCGCCTGCGGATTTTGCTGATTTGTTGATTTGTTTAGAAAGTGCCGAGTTGTTATGAAATATATTTACCCGGATTGGCCTGCGCCTGGTCAGGTTCAGGCTTTATCAACGTTGCGTGCCGAAGGGGTGAGTGTTGGCGTTTATCAGGGGCTAAATTTAGGTGACCATGTGGGCGATAGCATGGTTGATGTGGCGGAAAATCGTGCTTTGTTACGGGATGATTTGCCGAGTGAACCATGCTGGTTGCAGCAAGTGCATGGTACAACAGTGGCTTACGCAGATAATTTGCATGAGCGTGTCGCAGCGGATGCTTCTGTTGCAAATCATACTGATGTTGTTTGTGCCGTGTTGACCGCAGACTGTTTGCCTGTGTTGTTTTGCGCGCAAGATGGATCGGTAGTGGGAGCGGCTCATGCAGGTTGGCGTGGCTTGTTGGCGGGTGTGCTGGAAGAAACTGTCGCGGCAATGGCGCATCCAGCTGAGCAAATTATGGCCTGGATGGGTCCGGCAATAGGTCCAAATGCATTCGAGGTCGGCAGTGAAGTTAGAACAGCGTTTGTCGCAGATATGCCATCAGCCGCCAGTGCTTTTCAGGGAGCTGGGTCTAATAAGTGGCTGGCGGATATTTATGCATTAGCGCGATTACGTTTAAAACAAATGGGAATTACTCAAATTTATGGTGGCGAATTTTGCACCTATGGTGATGCAGAACGCTTTTATTCATACCGGCGTGATGGGGTGACTGGGCGTATGGCCAGTCTGATCTGGATTTCGGATGCGCGCGCAGCATAACGGTAAGATGTGCGCTTATCCCGTATAATCTCATTATGTTAGTTAGGTAGTTGGTTAGAGCGGGTTTGGTTGAAGGTTCAGCGCTGCAAGTTTGTTGTCGTACAGATAGAAGTAGGGCTAAGCTTGATCGTTACTGGTAGCATCTTCTTCTGCTTCACGAGCCATGCGCCGTAGTTTGCGTCCAGGTGTGTCCAGTAAATAGTAAACGACAGCCATTAACGCGCCACCGAAAATCAGCACCACCGCAGCTTGAATCCAGCTGCTGGCAGTAACGATCATCATAATCCAGATATAAGCAAACGCAAAAAATATAATATACATGAGAAAGTGGAATTAAATGAATGCTATACCCAAAGTTGGTTTTGTATCGCTAGGTTGCCCTAAAGCGTCGTCTGATTCAGAACGTATTCTGACTGAATTACGTGCAGAAGGCTATTTGATTTCACCAAATTATCATGATGCAGATCTGGTCGTGGTTAATACTTGTGGGTTTATTGATGCCGCTGTCGAAGAATCGTTAGATGCGATAGGTGAGGCGTTGGCAGAAAACGGTAAGGTAATCGTCACTGGGTGTCTAGGCGCGAAAGCTGATGTGGTAACTGCCGCGCACCCTAGTGTGTTGGCGGTAACGGGTCCGCATGCAACTGAAGCGGTGATGGCGGCAGTACATGCACATTTGCCCAAACCTCATGATCCTTATCTGGATCTCGTGCCGCCACAAGGAATTAGACTTACACCTGATCATTATGCCTATTTGAAAATATCTGAAGGCTGTAATCACCGTTGTACTTTCTGCATTATCCCGTCTATGCGTGGCGATTTGGTGAGCCGTCCTATTGGTGACGTGATGCAGGAGGCAGAGCGTTTGGCTGAAGCGGGTGTAAAAGAACTGTTGGTGATTTCGCAAGACACTAGTGCATATGGTGTGGATGTGAAATACCGAACAGGTTTTTGGCAGGGTCGCCCTATACGTACGCGTATGACAGAATTGGCGGCAGCGTTGTCCGAGCTTGATGTATGGGTGCGTTTGCATTATGTCTACCCTTACCCGCATGTGGATGAAATTATCCCATTGATGGCCGAAGGCAAAATCTTACCTTATCTGGATATTCCGTTTCAGCATGCCAGTCCACGTATTTTAAAAGCGATGAAGCGACCTGCTGCTGCTGAAAACACCTTGGCACGTATACGTGCATGGCGGGAAATCTGCCCGGAGCTGGTGATACGCAGCACATTCATCACTGGTTTTCCTGGTGAGACTGAAGAAGATTTTCAACAGTTAATGAATTTTATCGATGAAGCTGAATTGGACAGGGTTGGTTGTTTTACTTATTCTGCTGTGGATGGTGCAACTGCTAATGCTTTGCCAGACCATGTGTCTGATGAGGTTAAGGAAGAGCGTCGTGCACGCTTAATGGAGCGCCAGGCTGACATCAGCGCGGATCGTCTGGCGGCACGAATTGGTCAAACCATGACGGTGTTAATTGATGAGATTAGTGAAGAAGGTGCAATAGGGCGCAGTTATGCTGATGCACCCGAGATCGATGGCGTGGTGGTGATTGAAGATGGTGCGGATTTGGCTGTGGGTGAATTTGTAACTGTGGAAATTACTGATAGTGGTGAGCACGATCTGTGGGGCGAGGTCGTTTAGCTTGAATCAGCGTCCTATCCGCTAACGATAGGGCGTGCTTTAGTTGAACTGCTGGTTTGTCCATTTGGACCGTAGACGCTACCAGATTTGTTGCTGCCGTGTAATATGTTAAGTGCGTTTTGGGTGCGGGCTAGATGTGTATTTACAAGCAGGCTGTTGGTTTGATTGAGCAGTTTTGCAGTTTTAACTTGTTGTATCAATGCCTGCCATGCTTCATTTACTTCACGTGCATTGTTTTGCTCTATCCATGTTTGCATGCCTGTATCGTCGGCTTGGTAGTTTGCTGCAGCTAAAATAAGATGGCGTTTGTTTGCTTGATCAGCCAGCTTAGCAATCAGGTTGGCTTTTTGTTTAGTAATGGAGTCTATGGCTTCAATGTTCGCGGCAACCAGCGTTTCTTGTTCATGCTTTATCAATTCAACAAGTTGATCGATAGCTTGTTGTTCGTGGTTTAAATTCGCTAATAATTTAGTGCCTATAGTGCTCATATCTACCCATTTCTAGATTGCAACAAGTCTCTCACAGAAGTAATTAACTCATTCGCGATTTTACTGGAGTCAACTTGAAACTGACCATTTGCAATAGCTGTTTTGATAGACTCAACTTTTTTAGTATCAAACGCGCTGGTGCCTGCAATTTGCACCTGTAACGCCTGAAGTTGAGACGACAGCGGCGACAAGGTTACTTTGGCGCCAGTGTTGCTGTTAGCCGTCGATACCGCAGCAGCTTGCTCGTTGCCCTTAGCACTGTTCGTGGTTGTATTACCCACCGGCAGGCTGGTTATGTTTTTAATGGAGTCAGTAATTTTCATGATAATCTTCTTTCAATCAAGGTTCAGATACTCTGAACTACATATGGATTGTCGGCAGGTTCTCAATAAACTTTAACTGAATTTAGCAAAATAAATAAATAAAATAATAACGAACCTTTTTGATGTCAGAAAATACCTTAATTTGATATTTCTGCACTGCCATCTGGTTTAGCTATGCCAGTTATTACTTGTCCATTAATTAATCTTATTTGTACAGGTTGTCCAGCGTTTGCATTGTTCAATGCGTGCCCCTCTGTACTTACTTCAAATCCATTTCCAGTTGTAATGATACGTACATTCTGTCCCTGTTTAATCGCTGCCAGGGTTTGCACTGCATCAGACCGTAAAGGTGTCCCAGCAGGTATGGAAATGGTCATGATTTTACCAGTGGCCTGATCTTTGCTGGTGATGACCCCATTGGGTAGTTTAGTCAAATCACCAACGGCTATGCTGAGTTGTTCATCACTTAGCATCTGTCCGCGTGCTAATGGCGCAGCACTGATTACATAATTTCCTGTGACACGAACATCAGCCTGGACAAACAGCGTCCAAGTGCTTGGGACGCTACAACGAACGCCGACAGTGGTCTTGCCCCAGATACGGCTGCCATATGGCATGAATGCTTCCAGATTGCTACACGGAGCAAGATTGAGCCTGTCGTCAATTTTTCCAAGAGTGATTTTGACTTTGCCAGGCAGTCCCACTGACTGCGTCTGTAAAAACTGAGTAACCGTGTTCAAAATACTATTGCTGTCCTGCCGTGCAGGCTCTGCCCAGCTCAGTGTTGGGAGTAAAAGTAGAATTATCAGTAACCTCATTAGCAGCGTGCTCCCTTTTTCTGACTCTATCATAAGTTGATACGTTTTTCCTAAAGCGAAGAATAGCACCTGTAATAGGGGCTTATTTATACCTTTGCATTTTGATGGAAGCGCTATCATTAAATCAATATATATGTGCCATCGTGACTATGGAGAACAACATGATAGGTAAATTTGACAACAATATGCAATTTCACGAAGTTGCATTAAGGCTGAGAGAACAGCGTCAGCAAGTATTGGCTTCTAACATTGCCAATGCTGATACGCCTAACTATAAGGCGCGTGATTTTGATTTTGCGCAGGCTATGCAACATGCATTAGCGCCTGCCAATTCTGGCGCATCCGAGTTAAGCGCAACTAATTCTGCGCATTTTTCAGCTGGCAGTAGCCAAACTATCGGCGGAGTACCATTGCAATATCGCGCTATTCGTCAGGGTAGTGTGGATGGTAACACGGTGGATATGGATGTGGAGCGCAATCAGTTTACCGATAATGCGCTGCGCTATGAAGCGAGTTTGACTATTGTGACTGGTCAAATAAAAGATATGTTAGCAGCGTTACAGCAGGGGTAATCATCATGTCATTATTTAGCGTTTTTAATGTTGCAGGATCAGCCATGAGTGCGCAATCTCAGCGTCTCAACGTGGTGGCAAGTAATTTGGCAAATGCCGATAGTGCAACCAGTTCAACCGGACAAGTTTATAAAGCCAAGCAGGTGGTTTTTTCCGCTGTGCCTGTGAATGGCGCTGAGGCGACTGGCGTTAGAGTGACGCAAGTGGTTGAAGATAAATCGCCACCGCGAATGATGTATGACCCTAAAAGTCCGCTGGCTGATGAAAAAGGCTACGTCACTATGCCTAATGTAAACGTAGTGGAAGAAATGGTTAACATGATTTCAGCCTCGCGTTCTTATCAAACCAATGTGGATACCATGAATGCGGCTAAATCCATGTTACAAAAAACTCTGACTATCGGTCAGTAATTTAGGAGTTCACCATGAGTACAACTAATACCGTTTCTTCTAGTTTATTGGCCGCAATGAATCCTAGCCAAACCACTACGACAAGTGCGGCTACGGCAGCGCAAGATCAGTTTATGAAGTTGCTAGTGACGCAAATGCAGAATCAGGATCCATTAAATCCTATGGATAATTCACAGATGACTAGCCAATTAGCGCAGTTGTCAACGGTCTCAGGTATTCAACAAGTGAATACAACTTTGCAATCGATGATAAGTAGCTTTCAATCCTCACAAACGTTGCAAGCTGCCAGCATGATCGGTCATGGCGTAATGGTAAACGGTTCCAGTATGAGTTTGAGTAATGGCAGTGCCTTATTTGGTGTCGATCTGCCAAGCAATGCCAGCAGTGTCAATGTCACTGTGTTAGATGCTAATGGGCAACCAGTTCATAGTTTTGATCTCGGTGCGCAGCAGGCGGGGCTGATACCTTTGCAGTGGGATGGCACGACGGATAGTGGTGCGAAGGCGGCGGATGGTGCCTATAGCTTCAGAGTAACTGCGTTGCAAGGTTCTCAGGCTTTGAATGCACAGACTTTGTCATATGGACAGGTGGCAAGTGTTGCCAGCAATGCGCAAGGGATTAAGTTGACTGTGCCGGGGTTAGGTGAGGTCAATATGTCAGATGTACTTCAAATTCTATAATCAAAGGAGCTTAAAATGGGATTCCAACAAGGACTGAGTGGATTAAATGCGGCTTCTAAAGATTTAGAAGTTATCGGTAACAACGTGGCTAACTCAAGCACGGTAGGTTTTAAACAATCTCAGGCGCAATTTGCCGACGTTTACGCCAGCTCCTTGACTGGTGCAGGTTCGTCATTGCAGGTAGGGATAGGAACTAAGGTTACGAATGTCGCCCAGCAATTTACTCAAGGAAATATCACTTCGTCTAATAATCCACTGGATATTGCGATTAATGGAGGTGGTTTTTTCCGTCTCAGTAATAACGGCACTATCAGTTATTCGCGGAATGGCCAATTTCAATTGGATAAGAATGGTTTTATAACCAATTCAGATGGTTTGCATGTGACGGGTTATACAGCAAATTCAAGTGGGGTGTTGTCTACAGGTGCGCCCACTGATATATCTATAAGTACTGCAGATCTTCCACCTAAAATTACTTCCAAAGTGGGGGCTGTACTAAACTTGAATTCTGGCGAGGCCGTTCCAACAACCACACCTTTCAATATTGCAGATCCAACCACTTATAATCAGGCCACTTCGGTTTCAGTGTATGACAGTTTAGGTAACTCTCATATATTGCAGACTTTCTACGTTAAAACGGCATCTAATACTTGGGATGTGTATGCATCAGCTGACGGAACAGCAATAGGTGCGCCTACTGTGCAGGGGACGCTTGCATTTGACAGCGCTGGTGCATTGTCAAGCGGATCACCATTCAGTGTTGCAGTTCCAGTAACTACTGGCGCAGCAACGCCTTTGTCGGTGAGTGTGGATTACACCGGCACAACACAATTTGGTTCCACATTTAGTGTGAACGCACTGACCCAAGATGGTTATACCTCGGGAAAGTTAACTGGTTTCAATACTGGTAGTGATGGCGTAATAACGGGGCGTTATACCAACGGTCAATCTGCCACTTTGGGGCAAGTGGTGTTGGCTAATTTTGCTGATCCTAACGGTTTGCAACCATTGGGAAATAATACTTGGGCAGAAACGGCGGCTTCTGGAACTCCATTGGTGGGTTCGCCAGGCTCAGGCCCGTTAGGCGTGTTGCAATCTTCAGCTACCGAAGACTCCAACGTGGATTTGACAGCAGAATTGGTCAACATGATTACAGCGCAACGAAATTATCAGGCGAATGCACAAACCATCAAAACTGAAGATCAGGTGATGCAAACGTTGGTGAATTTGCGTTGATGATACTGCGATAAGGGGGGCAAGTCATGGATAGGCTGATTTATACCGCGATGACAGGTGCAAAGCATGTCATAGAGCAGCAAAGCACGGTTTCGAATAACTTGGCTAATGCTATGACTAATGGTTTTCGTGCCCAATTGGACTCGTTTCGCGCAGTTCCAATATTAAGTAGTGGCTTGCCGACACGCACTTTTGTGGTGGACTCAACCGTGGGGACAGACTTTACTCCTGGCCCCATACAGCAAACTGGGCGTGATCTGGATGTAGCAGTGCAAGGTAAGGGGTGGATCGCAGTTGATGTGGGCAATGGCACAGAAGGCTACACTCGTGACGGCAGTTTGAAGATTAATGAAAATGGATTGTTGCAAACCGAGAAGGGTATGAATGTGATGGGAGAGTCTGGGCCTATCACTATCCCACCTGATGAAACCATTACTATTTCCAAGGACGGTACGGTTTCAACCATACCCAAAGCGGGTGCGGCGACTTCGGTGAATGTGCTGGGGCGAATTAAATTGGTGAACCCTGCTGAGACAGATATGGTGCGCGGTGATGATGGTTTGTTTCGTAGTAAGGATGGTAAGCCATTTGATGCGGATGCCAATGTCAGTGTAGTGGATGGTTCTGTAGAAGGCAGTAATGTCAGTGTGGTATCGGCGATGGTGGACATGATTAGTTTGGGACGGCAATTTGAAATGCAAATGAAATTACTGACCAATGCTGAGAATAACTCCAGTAAAGCCAGTCAGATCCTCACTTTAACTTAGCACAGATAGATACATAATTAACTATACAAGTCGCTCAATGTGAGTAAACCCTGACTTAGATATGATGTTAGATATGGGCGACCCTTTTAATTCCTGTAGGAGAACGAGATGATACGTTCATTATGGATTGCTAGAACTGGTCTGGATGCGCAACAAACGCAAATGGATGTGATCGCGAATAACCTGGCTAACGTCAGTACCAATGGTTTCAAGCGTTCACGTGCCGTATTCGAAGATTTGTTGTATCAAACTCTGCGTCAGCCAGGTGCGCAATCTTCACAGCAAACTCAATACCCTTCTGGCCTGCAGGTAGGTACAGGGGTACGTCCTGTGGCAACTGAGCGTATTTTTACCCAAGGTAATTTACAGCAAACAGGAAATGACAAGGACGTAGCAATACAAGGATCAGGATTCTTTCAGGTATTGTTGCCAGATGGCACTACGGCATATACGCGTGATGGTTCCATGCAGGTAGATAATCAGGGTCAGCTGGTAACCTCAAGTGGTTACGTTATCCAGCCAGCGATTACGATCCCTGCAAATGCGCAAAGTTTGACCATAGGCACTGATGGTACAGTTTCAGTCACTCAACCAGGAGTTACGGCAGCAGTGCAGGTTGGATCTTTGCAATTAGCTACCTTTATTAATAATGCTGGTTTGGAAAGTAAAGGTGAAAATCTTTACGTGGAAACAGGTGCTTCAGGTAGTCCAAATACCAATACGCCTGGAACGAATGGTGCGGGTGCCTTGAATCAAGGATATGTAGAAACATCTAACGTCAACGTGGCAGAAGAACTGGTCAATATGATAGCGACACAACGTGCTTACGAGATTAACAGTAAGGCTATTACGACTTCTGACCAAATGTTGCAAAAACTTACACAGATGTAATAGTGCTTTGAGAATAATCATGAAAACTTGGTTACTACTTGGGATGATGCTTACTGTGCTGGCCGGATGCGGCACTGTGCCAGGTACCATAGTGAAAGAGCCACTAACAGCTAAGCCAATTGCGCCTGTATCGACGAGCGCAAATAATGGTTCCATTTATCAGGCAAATAATTACCGTCCCTTGTTTGAAGACAGAAGAGCACGTTTGATTGGGGATGTGATAACAATTGCTATCGCAGAGAAAACCAGTGCGGGTAAAGCAGCGTCAAGTTCGGGTAGCAAGTCTGGGAGTATGAGTGCGACCATTCCGAGTATCGTGGGATTGCCATTCAAAACATTGCAAGGCTTGGGTGTAAGCGCAACGACATCGGGTAAAGATGCCGATTCAGACGCTTTATCTTCAACTAATAATTTCACTAGCACTATTACAGTAACGGTTGTCGATGTTCAATCTAACGGTAACTTGGTAGTGAGTGGGGAAAAGCAGATTTCTTTGGATAAAGGTGTTGAATATATACGTTTCTCAGGTGTGGTTAGTCCCGATGCAATACAGGCTGGTAACGTAGTGTCTTCTACACAGGTTGCTGATGCGCGCATAGAATATCGCACAAATAGTCGAATTGATGCAGCGGCCGTTATGGCGGCTATGTCGAGGTTCTTCTTGAGTGTGCTGCCTTTTTAAGCGGGAGGGATTGAATATGAAAAATTGGAAATCTCGGCTGCTGATTGCGTGTCTGGCTTTGATATCAGGTATAGCTCAGGCAGTTTCGGTTAAGGATCTGGCTAATATAGGCGGTGTACGACAAAACCAATTGCTAGGTTATGGTTTGGTTGTGGGTTTAGACGGCAGTGGTGATCAAACGACGCAAACCCCTTTTACTGTGCAAAGCGTGGAAAGCATGTTGCGTGGTATGGGCGTAAATTTGCCTACGGGTACCACTTTGCAATTAAAAAACGTGGCTGCGGTCATGGTGACGTCGTCCTTGCCTGCGTTTGCACAACCGGGACAGACAGTTGATATCACCGTTTCATCTATGGGTAATGCTAAAAGTTTACGTGGTGGTACTCTGTTAATGACGCCGTTAAAGGGTGCAGACGGGCAAGTGTACGCAATGGCGCAGGGTAATGTACTGGTGAGTGGGGCCGGTGCTGCAGTAGGGGGGGCAAAGGCACAGGTAAATCATTTGGATGTGGGTTTGATTCCTAATGGCGCAACCGTAGAGCGGGCAGTATTGAACTCGCTTGGGCAGGATAATGTGATTAGTTTGGAATTAAAACAGGCCGATTTTGCGACAGCAAGTTTGCTTGTTAACGCAATTAATCAGCGCTTTGGTACAGATACTGCGGCAGCATTGGATAGCCGAGTCATTCAAGTGCGTACCCCGCTGGGGAGCAATCAACGCGTTGCATTTATTGGTGCATTAGAGGCGCTTAATGTGACGCCTGCTCCTGGTGTGGCCAAGGTGGTTATGAATGCGCGGACAGGCTCTGTGGTGATGAGTCAGGCTGTCATGCTAGATCCTTGCGCGGTGTCGCATGGTAATCTTTCAGTTGTTATTAAGAGTAATCCAGAGGTAAGCCAGCCAGCCCCACTATCCAAAGGTAAAACAGTCGTCACCCAAGCTCCAGATATTGAAATTAAAAGTGAACCAGGTCAGGTTATGATGCTAAAAGGTGGTGCCCAGTTAGCGGATGTGGTTAAGGCGTTAAATGCCATGGGTACTACACCGCAAGATTTGCTGGCTATATTGCAAGCGATGAAATCGGCAGGTGCTTTGCATGCGGATCTTGAGATAATTTGAGGTTGCGATGATTAATGCGGCCGATATGACAGATAAGTTTTCCGTTGATCCGCAAGGATTGGCGGCACTAAAACGCGCAGCAAAAGATAATTCGCCTGATGCAATTAAAGCCGTTGCCAAGCAGTTTGAAGCGGTGTTCATGAATATGATGTTAAAAAGCATGCGTGAAGCAACACCGCAGGATGGGATGACTGATAATGATCAGAGCCGACTGTATACATCAATGCTGGATCAGCAATTAAGTCAGAATTTGGCAACGAAGGGTATTGGTTTGGCTGATGTGCTAGTGCGGCAGTTATCCAATTTTACACCGCCTGTCATGCCATCAGGCGCAACAGTACAAACACCGTTGCAAGCAACGCCACCGACTGATGTGATACCCAAATCAAATGCAGGGCAGTCCAGTCAATCGCAAATATTTCAGAGTCGGTTGCAGGCGCATGCTGAGGAAGCTAGTAAAACCACAGGCATACCCGCAAAATTCATGCTGGGACAAGCTGCCTTGGAGAGTGGCTGGGGACGCAAAGAAATTAATAATGCGGATGGAACGACTAGCCATAATCTGTTTGGCATTAAAGCTACAGCAGGCTGGCAGGGTAAAACCGTAGATGCGGTAACAACGGAATATGTCGATGGTGTTGCACAGCGCCGTGTGGAAAAATTCAGGGCATATGACAGTTATGCTGATTCGTTCCGTGATTATGCGCATTTGTTAAAAAGCAATCCAAGATATCAACAAGTTATTGCCAGTGGTCAGGATGCTGTGGGCTTCGCGCAAGGTTTGCAGCGCGCTGGATATGCGACCGATCCACATTATGCAGATAAATTGACACAGATTATCAATTCTTCGTTAGCTTGATAGCGGTGCTTGTTGTGATAAAAGTTAAAGTTATAGATATCTATGTCGCTAATCTAAGTAACGTCTAAGAGTAAACTATCATGGCTACTAATATATTAAGTATAGGGCAAAGTGCTTTAGCTGCGGCTCAGGTAGGTATCAGCGTAACTGGGCATAATATCGCTAATGCGGCGACGCCGGGTTATAGCCGGCAAGTGGTTATACAGGGTGCAGCTATTGCGCAAAATTTTGGCTATGGCTATGTGGGCAGTGGTGTTGATATTAGTAATATTCAGCGTATCTACTCTGATTTTCAGGCTGCGCAAGTCAGAGCATCGCAAACAACTCAAAGCGGGCTGGATAGTTATTACACGCAAATATCTCAAATTGATAATATGCTGTCGGACTCCACTTCAGGATTGTCGCCAGCGCTGCAGAGCTTTTTTAATGGTATACAAGGCGTTTCATCTAATCCAACTTCTGTTGCCGCTCGTCAAACTGCAATTTCAACAGCGAGTACGCTGGCATCAAGTTTCCAGAGTATGAGTTCGCAACTTGATCAGATTAACCAAGGAGTTAATACACAGATTACTACCAGTGTTGGAACGATCAACTCGCTTGCAACGCAGATAGCGCAGCTCAATCAGTCCATTGTTTTGGCGCAAGGAGCGACTTCTGCTGGTCAGCCACCGAATGATTTAATGGATCAACGGGATCAGCTGGTTTTGGACTTGAGTAAGCAAATTAAGGCTTCTGTCGTGAAGCAGCAGGATGGTCAATACAATGTGTTTATTGGCAATGGCCAAGCGCTCGTTGTTGGTTCAACTACATCTAAATTAACCACAGCAATTTCACCAACTGATCCTACTCAGACCATGGTGGCTTATAACGCTAATGGTGCGACCTCAATACTGAGTAGTTCAGCCCTTTCAGGTGGTGCTTTGGGTGGGTTGTTGGATTTTCGTAGCCAGACATTGGATCCTGCGGAGAATGCATTAGGTAGGATAGCAATTGGGTTAGCAACTACGTTTAATGCTCAACATCGTTTAGGCCAAGATTTAAATGGTAATCCAGGGACGGATTTTTTTGCTGTAGGTACACCCTCTGTAGCCGCGAATAATGGCAATACAGGGACGGCTACGGTAACTGCAACTATTAGTAATGTGTCAGCGCTTACAACCAGTGATTATTCTGTCAACTACAATGGAACGGGCTATCAAGTAACGAGGTTGTCTGATGGTGTAGTGACGCCACTGACTACCAACCCACAAACCGTAGATGGTGTAGATTTCAACACTGCCGGTGTACCTGCAACCGGTGATAATTTCCTGGTAAGACCAACTGCAAATGGTGCTTCGGCATTCGCGGTTAAAATTACCGACCCATCATTGCTTGCAGCAGCTGCACCTATCGTAACGGCAGCTCCCACTTCTAATACCGGCTCAGGCCAAATAAGTGCGGGCAGTATTGATGCGAGTTATCTTGGCTCTCCATTGGCATCTCCAGTAACTTTGACTTATGCTGCTGGTCAGTTAACTGGATTCCCTGCTACTCAAGCTGTGACGGTGACAAATAATGGAACCAGCACTACTTATGCGGCAGGTGCTCCCGTGCCTTACACCGCAGGTGCGACGATCAGTTTTGGTGGTATCAGTATGATGATTAGTGGCGCACCCGCTAATGCTGACACATTTACTGTGGGTCCTAATACCGGTGGCGTTGGAGATAATCGAAATGCCGTATTGCTAGGGGCTTTGCAAACAACCAACACGATGGTTGGTGGGACGGCTAATTATCAGGACGTTTTTGCACAATTAGTTGCGACTATTGGCAATAAAACAAATGAACTGAAAGTAACTAACGATGCTGAAACACAGACGTTATCGAATTTGACGCAGGCTCAACAGTCATTGTCAGGTGTCAATTTAGATGAAGAGGCCAGCAACCTACTTCAGTATCAACAGGCATATCAAGCAGCAGGCAAGGTTATGCAAATTGCAAGCCAGCTGTTTTCCACATTATTGACCATCGGCGGATAAATTTAGGGGGTGTGTCATGCGTATAAGTACTAGTATTCTTTATGAGTTAAGTGGTACTCAAATCAGTAATTTGCAAAGTGCTGTGAATGCGACACAACAGCAAATAGCAACGGGTAAGAGCTTTTTGAAACCTTCTGATAATGCCATTGCGGCGGCACAGGCGCTAACGGTGACTCAGTCACAAGCGGTTAATGCGCAATTTGCAGTGAATCGACAATACGCTAAAGACTCGCTGACCAGTGTTGATGGAGCGCTATCTAGTGTTACGGATATGCTGCAAAGCCTAAAGACAACGGTGTTGAGTGCTGGTGATCCTAACATGAGCGATGCTAATCGCGCGGCTATGGCGACGAATATACGTGCACAGCTTACTAATTTGGTCGGAATGGCGAATGCAACTGATGGTAGTGGTCATTATTTATTTTCTGGTTACCATACGACTACTGCGCCTTTTGTTGAGCAACCTCCTGGCACTGTCACTTATGTGGGTGACCAGGGGCAACGTCAATTACAAGTCGACAACTCAACACAAATTGGTGTTAGTGAATCAGGTCAGGCGATTTTTCAGACCAATGCACAAGATATTTTTAAAACATTGAACAATTTTGCAAATTTATTGGACAACCCCAGTGCAGTAACGACTATTACGCCACCTAATACGGTTAGTGACTTAACTGTGGGTATACAAACTGCAAATACCAATATAGCTGCAACGTTGGATAATGTGTTGACGGCGCGTGCATCAACCGGCTCGAAAATTAACGAATTGTCTTCGTTGGATACTTCTGGTTCTGATAGGGATGTGCAGTACAGCCAAACTTTATCTAATTTGCAAGATTTAGATTACGCGAAAGCGGTGACGAGCTTGACTCAGCAGCAAACCACTTTGCAAGCTGCTCAACAATCTTTTGTAAAAATCGCTAGCTTATCTTTGTTTAATTACATTAATTAAACGTTCTGCATTTTGTTCGAACTATATGGATGCGCAGCTTTGCGCATCCATATAGTTCGAATGTTTATGAAACATCAGAATATGCAAATATTCGCACATTCCTCGCTATAAAAAATTCCTCCAAAGTCTCTAAATATAAGGCTATACTAGCTTTTCAAAGCAGCGTAGGAAAGCTGTGTTAAGGAACGCCAGAAGGGGGAAATAATGACAGTAGACATGAGTCAATTCTATGAAGTATTTTTTGATGAAGCAGCAGAGCTGTTAGCAGAAAAAGAACGCTTATTACTCAACATAGACGTATCCGCACCGGACACAGAAGACCTCAACGCAGTATTTCGCACGGCGCACTCGATCAAAGGTGGCGCATCGACATTCGGTTTTACCGACATGACAGAAATGACTCACGTGCTGGAATCCTTGCTTGATCGTATCCGCAAAAACGAAATCACCCTGACTGCCGAACACGTAGACGCGTTTCTGGCGGCTAAAGACGTACTTACCATGCTCATAGAAGGCCACCGCCACGGCGCGGCTATTGATCATGACCAGGTCAAAACTGTCAGCGACCGCCTCAACCGCCTGTCCGAGCTCGGCAATGCCGTTGCCAGTGCGCCGGCTGTGGCTGCACCGGTTGCAGCGCCTGTTGTTGATCTGACATTAGAGCTACCACTGGCCGAAGGCATGCACCGATACCACGTCAACCTGCCCGCCACCTCGCAGCGCGACATCGACACCCTCACCACCGAGCTTGCGCTCATGGGTGAAGTCACACACGCCACACTCGGTGATGGTGGCAGCCAGTTCACCCTCGTCACCGAAAACAGTGCCGACGACATCTTCGCCGTCTGTTCATTCGTGGTCGACATCGACACCCTCAAAATCACCGAAGCCAGCGCAGCTCCTGCAGCCGCAGCGGTTGTTGACGAAACACCCGCTAGCGCAGATGGTGATGATGAAATCAAAGTTGAAATCGAGCCCATGATAGAAGCTGCAACGCCCGTTGCTGCTCACGCAGCAGACGCTGCACCTATCCCTCAGCGTCGAGAGTCAGACAAAGCTGCCACCAACAGCAATGCCGAATCCAGCTCCATCCGTGTCAGCATAGAAAAAGTCGACCAGCTCATCAACCTCGTTGGCGAACTCGTTATCACCCAGGCCATGATAGACCAGCGCATCGCTGTACTTGACCCCATGGTTTATGAGAACCTGCTCAACAGCGTTAACCAGCTTGCCCGCAACACCCGTGATCTGCAGGAATCCGTCATGTCCATCCGCATGATGCCGATGGACTACGTCTTCTCCCGCTTCCCGCGCATGGTGCGTGACCTGGCTGCCAAGCTGGGTAAGAAGATAGACTTCATCACTCAGGGCGCAGCTACCGAACTCGACAAAGGCCTCATAGAACGCATCGTCGACCCGCTCAACCACCTCGTACGTAACAGTGTCGATCATGGTATTGAAACCCCGGAAGTGCGTCGTGAAGCAGGCAAATCGGAAACCGGTAAACTGACTCTGGCTGCATCGCATCAAGGCGGCAACATCGTCATCGAAGTTCGTGATGACGGCGCAGGGCTGAACCGTGAACGTATCCTGAAAAAAGCAGAACAACAAGGCATTCCCGTTTCTGACAACATGCCTGACGACGAAGTCTGGCAACTCATCTTCGCCCCGGGCTTCTCCACCGCCGAAGTGGTTACCGACGTCTCCGGACGCGGAGTGGGCATGGACGTTGTCAAACGCAACATCGCCGCCATGGGCGGCACAGTAGACATCCGTTCTACGCGTGGCAATGGCTCCACCATGCGCATCTCCCTGCCACTCACCCTCGCCATTCTTGACGGCATGTCCGTCAAGGTTGGTGAAGAAGTCTACATCGTGCCACTGGCCTACGTCATTGAATCCTTGCAGCCTGAAACAGTGGCATTGAAAGAAGTTGCAGGACAGGGACGACTGATCAAGGTACGTGAAGAATACCTGCCACTGATCTACCTGCACGAACAGTTCTCCATTGATACCCATTGCAACTCACCAGAAGACGGCATCGTCGTCATCCTGCTAGTTGACGGCAAGAAGGCTGCGCTGCTGGTAGACGGTCTGGTCGGGCAACAGCAAGTCGTGGTTAAGAATCTGGAATCCAACTTCCGCAAAGTGCCTGGTATTTCAGGTGCCACCATCTTGGGCGACGGTGGCGTATCGTTGATTTTGGATGTGGGCGCATTAATGCGTTCATTAGGTTAAGGGAAGACAGCATGCAAGAAAACACACTGGAAATAGACAAGACAGCCGTTGTGACACAGGAATTCCTCGCTTTTACCCTGGGTGATGAAGAATATGGCATCGACATCCTCAAGGTACAAGAACTGCGTGGCTATGAACCGCCAACTCGTATTGCCAATGTACCCAACTTTATCAAGGGCGTAATTAACCTGCGTGGCTTAATCATTCCTATTGTGGATATGCGCCTGAAGTTTGGGTTAGGTGATGCCAGCTATGAAGACACTACGGTGGTGGTGATACTCAACTTCCATGGTCGTATTGTAGGGATGGTGGTTGATAGCGTATCTGACGTTACTACCTTGGCACCGGATCAGATTCGCCCCGCACCGGCCATGACCAGTTCTCTGGATGAAGAGTATCTGATTGGTCTGGGGGCGTTGGATGAACGTATGCTCATCCTCATTGATATCGAAAAACTGATGGCCAGCGATGAAATGGGACTGGTGGATTGATCGTCGCACAAATAAAAATATAAATTTCATTTCTAGGAGTAATAAATGTTTAACGAAATTACAATTAAGGCACGCTTAATTATCGCTTTTTCAGCATTTACATTGCTGCTGATTTTGGTTGGCGGGCTAGGGATGTATAGCGCAAGTAGTGGAGTGGCTGTGTTGCAACATAGCTTGAGCGATAAGGCAAATGAAGCTGATGCCGTGCGTATTAAATACCGTATGGAAGAACAACGTAGTCTATTGTTATTGGCATTGCAACATAATCCTGAGTTGGCTACAAGTAAATTGCATGATCATCCAGTCTCTAAGCATTTAGATGCAATTAGCGTGGCACAAAAACGTTTGACCGAAATCTTAAAAAATTATCAAGCCTCAATTACCGATCCTGAAGAAAAGCGACTCATGGATACTTGGGTAAGTGATACTCATGGTTTTGCTGAGGATGGTGTTAATCAGGTTGTGGCATCTATACAGTCGAACCAATGGGCGGCTGCAGAAACAACGTTGTTAAACGAAGTTAATCCCTTGTATAACAAGGGTCAGGATGATTCTAAGGCAATAACAGATTATTTGCAAAAACGTGCTTTGGATAGCACATCGAAGACAAATAGTGATGTTGCTGAAATGAGTTACATTTTATGGGGCATTATTATTCTTTCAGTAAGTTTGGCAGTGATTATTGGCTGGAAGATAATCCGTAGTATCTCTGTTCCATTGCGTCATGCTATTGAAGTTGCGCAGCGTGTTGCTGCGGGTGATTTGCGTATGGACAGGGATGTCGCAGTGAAGCGTCATGACGAAATAGGTGAATTGCTGGTTGCGCTTAATGATATGAACAGCAATCTTTCTACTATTGTTGGCGAAGTTCGCGTTGGTACTGAATCTATCGCTTCAGCCTCGGCACAAATCGCTGCAGGCAACCTGGACCTGTCGAACCGCACAGAAGCGCAGGCAGGTTCACTGGAAGAAACCGCATCAGCGATGGAAGAACTGACCAGCACGGTTAAACAGAATGCAGACAATGCACGTCAGGCCAATCAACTGGCAGAAACCGCATCCCAAGTGGCCAGTAAGGGTGGTGCAGTGGTATCTGATGTGGTTAATACCATGAGCGAAATCAATGACTCGGCACGCAAGATAGCTGACATTATTGGTGTAATTGATGGCATCGCCTTCCAGACCAACATTCTCGCACTGAATGCTGCAGTTGAAGCAGCGCGTGCAGGTGAACAAGGCCGTGGCTTTGCCGTTGTTGCAACCGAAGTTCGTAGTCTTGCCCAACGCAGTGCTGCAGCGGCAAAAGAAATCAAAGCGCTGATAGATGACTCAGTAGATAAAGTTGAACAAGGTAACAAACAAGCAGCCCAGGCTGGCAGCACCATGAACGAAGTTGTAAACAGCGTTCAGCGCGTTACCGACATCATGAGTGAGATCAGTGCCGCCAGCCGTGAACAGAGCCAGGGCATAGAAGAAGTCAACAATGCGATTACGCAAATGGACGAAACCACCCAGCAAAATGCTGCATTGGTCGAGCAGGCAGCAGCAGCTGCCAAATCTTTGCAGGATCAGGCAGGTAATCTGGAAGGCTTAGTGAATCAGTTTCAGCTTGAAGACAGTGGTCGTCGTTTAAATTCGAAACGTGCACCTATGAAAACTGTACAGAATAGTCATGTTCCAGCACGTCAAACTAAACTTGCTAATAAGCCATCAGCGAGTGTGAGTAAGAAGATAGTTGCTAAATCAACCAGCAATGAAGGCTGGGAAGAGTTTTAAGTTTTATTGGATGACTAGATGACGTGATATTGCATAGTGATTTCTAATCTGTAATGTTTATGGGAGATTAATTATGCGTAAAAGAATTGGTGTGCGAGATCTCATTCTGGGGATGTATGTAGATGAGCTCTGTGGTAGCTGGATGGATCATCCTTTTTGGAAAAAGTCGTTTAAACTTGAAGATCAAAATGATTTGGTTTCATTGAAACAAAGCAATATTCAGGAGGTATGGATAGACACGGCAAAAGGTTTGGATGTGCCATTGCATATTGCAAGTGCGGTTTCTGATTCGGATGTTGCCAAACAGACTGAAGAAGTATTGCTGGCAGCACAAACTAAATCTGAGCAGGTTGTGGTAGCAAAGTTAACGTTAGATCAAGAATTAGATAGAGCCAGAAAAATAAAAGAACAAGGTAAGCAAGCTATTGTTGCAATGTTTGCAGAAGTGCGTATGGGTAAGGCGTTACCCATGGATGAGATGGAAAATTTAGTAGACGAAATAAATCAGTCCGTTGCACGTAACAATACTGCGTTATTAAGTTTAGTCAGGCTCAAAACTAAAGACGATTACACCTATCTTCATTCAGTTGCTGTCTGTGCGCTAATGATAGCGCTCGGTAAAAATCTGGGAATAGAGGGTAATGAATTAAAGTCATTGGGCATGGCTGGCTTGTTGCACGATGTTGGTAAAGTTGCCATACCAGACGTAGTGCTGAATAAGCCAGGTAAATTGTCTGAATCTAAGTTTGAGCTGGTTAAGTCTCATCCATTACGTGGTTGGGAAATCTTGCAGCAATGCCCTGCAGCAGATGAGGTTGCTCGTGATGTATGTCGTCATCATCATGAGCGTGTGGATGGGGCAGGTTATCCAGATAAATTGTCTGGTGATGCCTTATCACTAGCAGCGCGAATGGGCGCTGTGTGCGATGTATATGATGCGATAACTTCGGATCGTTGCTATAAAGCGGGTTGGGCTCCAGCTGATGCAATTCGCAAAATGGCTGAGTGGCAAAAGGGTCATTTTGATGAAACTATATTTCAGGCTTTCGTGCGCACAATTGGTATTTACCCAGTGGGTACTCTGCTGAAGCTTAAGTCAGGTCGTTTAGGTGTGGTAGCAGATCAATCCAAAAAAAGTTTATTAAAACCGATAGTCAAAGTGTTTTTTTCTACGCGTTCAAATGCCGGTATTCCCATGGAGTTGATTGATATGTCCCATACACAGGATAGTATTGAAAATATTGAGGATGTTGCAAAGTGGGGGTTTGATTTGGAAAAAATGACAGGAATTTGTTAGCTGAGTGTGATGATTTTTAGATTGAACTTATGAAGTGTTGATAGTTTTGTTAATTGTGATTGAAGTTTGTTGTGGGGGATTGAGACGTGAATAATATAGGAATTGGGACACGCTTAACACTAGCCTTTGGGTTAGCGTATTTGTTTATGATAGTTATTGCATTACTTGCCTTTTCTGGTTGGGAATATGCAATGACGGCAACTATAGTATTGCTATTAGTAGGTGCTATATTTGGATTCCTTATTGGTATCGTATTTGTGCGCAGTATCACTACGCCTATGCGAGCAGCAATTGCAGTGACTAATCAGATTGCCAAAGGTGATTTATCTGTTGCTATTGATTTTCATGGTAAAGATGGATTAGGTCGCTTATTTGATGCTTTACGGGATATGCGTACCAATTTACAGGCGCTAATAGTTGATGTCCGCAGTGGTGTTGTTTCGATTTCGTCAGCATCTAGTGAAATCGCCGCAGGCAACCTGGACTTATCGAACCGCACAGAAGCGCAGGCAGGCTCACTGGAAGAAACCGCTTCAGCAATGGAAGAACTGACCAGCACTGTTAAGCAGAATGCAGACAATGCACGCCAAGCCAACCAGCTGGCAGAAACCGCATCCCAAGTGGCCAGTAAGGGTGGTGCAGTGGTGTCTGACGTAGTCAACACCATGGGTGAAATTAATCAATCTGCCCGCAAAATCGCCGACATCATTGGTGTCATTGATGGCATCGCCTTCCAGACCAACATCCTCGCCCTCAACGCCGCAGTTGAAGCAGCGCGTGCAGGTGAACAAGGTCGTGGCTTTGCCGTGGTTGCAACTGAAGTTCGTAGTCTTGCCCAACGTAGTGCTGCAGCAGCAAAAGAAATCAAAGCCCTGATTGATGACTCAGTAGATAAAGTTGAACAAGGTAACAAACAAGCCGCCCAGGCAGGTAGTACCATGGACGAAGTCGTCAACAGCGTACAACGCGTTACCGACATCATGAGTGAGATCAGCGCCGCCAGCCGTGAACAAAGTCAGGGCATAGAAGAAGTCAACAATGCGATTACGCAAATGGATGAAACTACCCAGCAGAATGCTGCTCTCGTAGAGCAGGCAGCAGCGGCAGCTAAATCCTTGCAGGATCAGGCAGGGCATTTGGAAGAACTGGTCAACCAGTTCCAATTAACCAGCACCTCATCACATAGTCGCCTGGGTTCATCTCCTAAAAATATCACCCCACGCCCAGGTCAGCTGCATCAGAATCATGGGCATAAACACTTACCTGCAGCATCGACGCCATTCGATATTAATACCGCAATTGCCGCACACGGGGAATGGAAAAACAAACTGCGTACTGCCATACTGCAAAAAACCGAAGTAGATGCTGCCACCTTATCAGCTGACAATTGCTGTGGCTTAGGCAAATGGTTATATGGCGAAGGCAAATCACAATTTGGTCGCTTACCTGAATTTGATAAGGTAGTATCAGCACACGCGCAATTCCACAAAGAAGCCGGAAAAGTCGCTTATATGATTAATGCTGAAGATTATGCAAAAGCAACCAAGGCACTGGATTCTGGTACTGCTTATGCAAAAGCATCCAATAATGTATCAACAGCAATCATGGCACTGCGCCGTTCGGCTGGTATTTAAAGCGAGATTTAACGCAAGGTGAACACAATGAAATCAGTCCAGCAAGAAATAGATGAACGCACGAACCTGACGGGTAGCAACAAATTTGAGTTATTGCTGTTTCAATTAGGCAAAGACGCAATCAGTGGGCGTTCTGAGTTATTTGGCATTAACGTTTTCAAGATACGCGAGATCGTAGCCATGCCTGCGATTACGGCAGTAGCTGGTGCACCGCAGCATATGCTGGGGATAATCAACTTGCGTGGTCAAGTCATAACCGTCTATGACCTGCCCGCCATCGTTAATCGCGTCCCTGAAACCGGCTTGAATATCATGCTTGTCACCGAGTTCGCGCGTACTACACAAGCCTTTGCAGTCGAATCGGTTGAAGACATTGCGCGTCTGGACTGGGGTCAGGTTTTATCTGCTGAAGCCAACTGTGCAGATGGCATGGTCACCAGTATTGCCCGACTGGATGGTGATGTAGATAACTCACGACTGGTACAAGTGCTGGACGTAGAAACCATATTACGCAGACTCACCGGTGATGATGAAGATGCGGTTAATCCTGCGACCATAGGGCCACAAATCCAGCTTAAACCAGGCAAGATACTACTTGCTGCGGATGACTCTGTGGTTGCGCGCTCTATGATAGAGCAGGGCTTGGCTGCGATGGGCATCCCTTTCGTGATGACCAAATCAGGTAAAGAAGCCTGGGATATGCTAGCTGCGATTGCCAAACAGGCGGAAGCTGAAGGGCATACGGTACAGGACAAAGTTGCGCTGGTGCTGACCGACTTGGAAATGCCGGAAATGGATGGTTTCACCCTGACGCGTAACATTAAGCAAGACAAACGTTTCCGTAATATTCCTGTCGTGATTCATTCATCACTAACAGGCACTGCCAACGAAGACCATGTCAAGAATGTTGGGGCAGATGGTTATGTTGCCAAGTTCGTGGCAGAAGAACTCGCTGCAACCATACGCGAAATACTGGCTAAATATAATTAGGACGGGATAGGGGTATATTCCGTTATTGAACGTAATGCTGAGGAGACTATTTTGTTAAACAATCTGACTATTAAAGCTAAGCTTATCAGTGTCGTTACATTTTTGGCAGTGGCCCTTCTGATAGGTGGGTACATGGGGGTGCATTTTTTATCCATGTCAAATGATACAAGTAATGACATATATAAATATGCAACAAGTACAGCCGTGTTAACTTCAGCGCAACTTGATGAAGTGAAGACGGTATATGAGCTTGGGCAGTCACGTTATCATATGGTGATGTGGTTGGTCGGGTTTCTTATGACCGTCAGTATCACTCTTGCAGCGGCCTTGGCATGGTGGTTGATACACGCTATTACACGCCCACTGAGTGCTGCAGTCGCTGCGGCTGAGCGTATCGCTGCAGGTGATCTGAGCCAAGAAATCCCAGTAACTTCTACTGATGAAATCGGTGTGTTAATGCAAACCATGCAGACTATGCAGATTGGTCTTAATGATATTGTGACTCAGGTTCGTCAAGGTACGGAAACAATTTCATCTGCAGCCCAGGAAATCGCTATTGGTAATACTGATTTATCTAATCGTACCGAGTCACAAGCTAACTCTTTGTCTATCACCGCTACTGAAACTGAGCAAATGACTAAAATGGTAGAAGAAACTACCGAACATGCTCATCATGCACAAAAAGTTGCTGCAACTACACGCGAAATGTGTGAATCTGGTGGTGAGACCATGGCAAAGGTTGTCAGTACCATGAGTGAAATCAGCACCAGCTCACGTAAAATCGTAGACATCATTAGTGTTATTGAAGGTATCGCTTTTCAAACCAATATTCTTGCATTGAACGCAGCAGTTGAAGCGGCTCGTGCGGGTGAGCAGGGGCGTGGTTTCGCTGTGGTAGCGGGTGAAGTTCGCAGCCTTGCGCAGCGTAGTGCCGCAGCAGCTAAAGAAATCAAAACATTGATTACTGAATCTGTACATAAAGTTAAAGACGGTACACAGTTAGTTGAAGAAGCCGGTGACAATATGGAAGAGATTTTAACAGTGGTCGGGTTGTTTACAGATTTACTTGATTCCATTTACTCAGCTTCTACACAACAAAACTCAGGTATTAGCACAATTAATCGTTCAATCTCAGAAATGGATGAAACAACGCAACAGAATGCGGCGTTGGTTGAACAAGCCGCCGCCGCAGCACAAAGTCTGCAAGATCAGGCACAGGCACTTGAGCATACTGTGGGTGAATTTAAACTTACTACTTATTCATCGCATGAGCCAGTTCGCAGGACTCAGCATCATTCAACAGAAGAACCTGTTGCGCGTCAGCCACAGCATGAAGAAATTGATAGTGTAGGGGAGGAATGGCAGGAGTTCTAATCTATGTTGTAGTGGGTCGTCGTTCTAATATGCACATACAAAAAATAGTTGATTACAGTGCAAGATTATTAGTCTTATAGAAATATTAGGAATGTCATGGCTAAAGTAAGTACAGACAATAATAAGGAATTCAGTTTTACTGATAAGGACTTTAATCGTGTGCGTGAAATGATCTATCAGCGTGCAGGTATATCCTTATCTGATAACAAACAAGATATGGTCTACAGCCGGTTGGCGCGTCGATTGCGTGTGCTGGCATTTAATAGTTTTTCACGCTATTTAGATACTTTGACGTCGAATGCTCATCATGAAGAGTGGGAGGCATTCATTAACGCGCTGACGACAAATCTCACTTCTTTTTTTCGTGAAGCCCATCATTTCCCCGTATTGGCTGACTTTGTTAAGCATAGGCATGGTGAAATTCAAATTTGGTGTTCAGCCAGTTCGACCGGGGAGGAACCTTACTCTATTGCTATGACTGTATGTGAGGCCTTTAATAGCCTTACCCCTCCAGTGAAAATTATCGCAACTGATATCGATACTAATGTGCTCGAGAATGCAGCAAATGGTATTTATCAGCTTGATAGAGTGGAAAAAATGCCTATCGCAAAAGTTAAGCGTTTTTTCCTTAGAGGAAAGGGGGCAAATGATGGCACAGTTAGGGTAAAGCAAGCATTGCGTGACTTAATAACTTTCCAACCACTTAACTTATTGGCGCCAACTTGGCCTATTTCCGGTCCCTTTGATGTGATATTTTGTCGTAACGTAATGATATATTTTGATAAACCTACTCAAGCCAAAATACTGGATCGTTTTGCGCAAATAATGAAGTCAGACGGGCTATTATTTGCGGGTCATTCAGAAAATTTTTTAAATGTAACTAATCGTTTTAAGTTATTAAGTAAAACAGTGTATGCATTAAATCATTCTACGCATATAAAATAGGCGATGATATGACTTGGGATGCAGGGGAAGAACATTTTGCAAGCAACGTGTATTACGATGCAAGTTTTCATTGTGATGCTGCTAAGTTGTTGCCGGGAGAATATTACTATACCCAGAAGGATATGCTCATTGTGACAGTGTTGGGTTCATGTGTGTCTGCCTGTATACGAGATAAAATTAGGGCTATCGGCGGTATGAATCATTTTATGTTGCCAGATGCGGGTATGCCTATGAATAACTCGGCTTCTCCTTCTATGCGTTATGGTGTACATGCGATGGATATCCTGATTGAGAAGTTATTACAGGCTGGAGCCAAGCGTGAAAATCTAGAAGCAAAGGTATTTGGTGGCGGCAACGTGTTGCAAGGTTTTGGTACTATGAATGTAGGTGAACGTAATGCGGAGTTTGTGTTGAATTATTTGGATGCGGCTAAAATTCCTGTGGCATCACAAGATTTGAACGGCGCGCATCCACGTAAGGTGTATTTTTTCCCGCGTACTGGCAAGGTATTAGTGAGGAAAATAAAAGAATTGAGAAATGCAACGCTGGTAGAACGTGAGTCTGAATATGCAAAGCGTTTGAAACTCAAAGTAGCGGGTTAATTTCTAGATTTGGATGGTATTTATGAAAAAAATAAAAGTCTTGGTAATCGATGATTCTGCACTCATTCGCGGTGTTTTAACTGAAATTATTAATGATCAGATTGATATGGAAGTTGTGGGTGCTGCGCCAGATCCAATAGTTGCGCGTGAGATGATTAAAGCTTTGAATCCAGATGTGTTGACCTTGGATGTTGAAATGCCAAAAATGGATGGCCTTGATTTTCTTGAGAAGCTCATGCGTCTACGTCCCATGCCCGTCGTGATGGTGTCATCATTGACTGAACATGGATCAGAAATAACGATGCGTGCGTTAGAATTGGGTGCGATTGATTTTGTTACCAAGCCTAAAATCTCTATTAAAAATGGCATGATGGATTATGCTGAAACTATCAGCGATAAAATCCGAGCAGCATCACGAGCTCGTATACAACCAAGACCTTCTGCTTCAATCCCAACCTCAGTTGCATTGCCAACCATGGCTAATCCACTATTAAGTAGTGAAAAGTTGATAGTCATAGGCGCGTCTACTGGTGGAACTGAGGCTATAAAAGAGTTTTTGATACAAATGCCTTCTGATTGTCCCGGAATTATGATTACGCAACATATGCCAGAAGGATTTACCAAGTCTTTTGCTAGCAGATTGAATACGTTATGCAAAATATCAGTAAAAGAAGCCGAAGGCGGTGAGCGTGTATTGCCTGGACATGCATATATAGCACCTGGACATTCACATTTGTTGTTGGTGCGTAGTGGTGCAAATTATATGACTCAGCTTGAACAAAGCGCGCCAGTAAATCATCATCGGCCTTCAGTTGATGTATTGTTTGCATCTGCAGCTAAAGCAGCAGGTAAAAATGCGGTTGGGGTGATATTGACAGGTATGGGTAAAGATGGCGCACAGCAAATGTTAACGTTGAAACAGGCGGGTGCCCACACTTTTGCACAGGATGAAGCTAGTTGTGTTGTATTTGGGATGCCTAAGGAAGCAATCGCGATAGGCGCGGTTGATGAAGTGGGGCACATTAAAGATTTGCCAGGCAAGGTATTAGGCTATTTGGCGTCGCAAGGTAGTCGTTCTTTGCGAGTGTGACAATATATTTGGAGATTAAGGAGTGAAGTATGGCAGATAAAAACCTCAAGTTTTTAGTAGTGGATGATTTTTCTACGATGCGTCGCATCGTACGTAATTTATTGAAGGAGTTAGGCTACGCCAACGTTGAAGAAGCTGAAGATGGTGCACAAGGTTTGCAAATGCTTAAAAGCGCGAAATTTGATTTCGTCGTGTCGGACTGGAATATGCCCAACATGGACGGTTTACAAATGCTGCAAGCTATTCGTGCCGACCCTGCTTTATCTAGTCTGCCTGTTTTAATGGTGACGGCTGAAGCCAAAAAAGAAAATATTATTGCCGCAGCTCAAGCGGGTGCGAATGGCTATGTGGTCAAGCCGTTTACTGCAGCTACACTGGATGAAAAATTAGGTAAGATTTTTGAAAAATTAGGTATGTAAGCGGGAGGCATGATGGATAATGCAACGCCAAAAAACATAAAGAATGCTGAAGCGAGCCAGCCTAATCATGATGAATTGTTGTCACAAGTTGGTCAGCTGACGCGAACGTTGCACGATAGTTTGCGTGAATTGGGTTTTGATAAGGTGATACAAGAGGCCGCGCAAGAAATTCCTGATGTGCGTGATCGCTTGTCTTATGTGGCCAAATTGACAGAACAAGCAGCACAGCGAGTACTCAACGCAACTGATAAGGCGCTGCCATTACAGGAAAATATTGCTGGTAATGCTAGCGACATAGCTAATGATTGGCGTAGCTTACTGGATCAGCCATTTAGTGAAGCTATTTGTAGAGAAATGGTTGTTGCAACTGCGCAATCTTTACAAATGATGGCGGCAGATGCGAACACAACAAAAGTACAGTTGATGGAAATTATGATGGCACAGGATTTTCAGGACTTGACTGGCCAGGTTATTCGTAAAATAACGGACTTAGCGCATAATTTGGAAAGCCAATTAGTTCAGTTGCTGGTTGAGCACGCTCCTGCTGAGATTAAGCGCGAGGTGGATGCGAGTTTGCTTAATGGGCCAGTGATTAATCATGGTGAAGATGGTGCAACGATGGCAAGTCAGAGCCAAGTTGATGATTTGTTAGATAGCCTCGGATTCTAAGGACAGCGATGAATGATGTTAGGTTGGTGGTGCGTGAGCCATTATTAGATACTCAACAACAAGTGTTGGGTTATGAGTTTTCGTGGCTGAAAACAGCACTAGTTGAATTTGATGAAATTGAGGATGCGCGTGCATTAGTAAATTTAGTTCTGGAAAATGTTGAAAATGGTGAGGATGCGCCACACAACAAATACAGTCATTTTTTATATGCGCCTGCTGCGCTAATTATGGAAAATGCCTTTTCAGAATTACCCGCTAACTCCACCAACTTAATTGTTAATGTGAGTGAACTGGAAGATGATGCTGTTTACGCTGAGGTTAAAGTGTTACGTAAAGCAGGGTACGGCATACTGTTGCGCGGCGTAGATATGAAGGCGCTAAACCCTAAGCAGTTAATTCTTGCAACGGCTATAGAGGTCTATTTTGATCCTGATAATTTTTCATCACAAGCCCGTATTTATGGGGTGTTGAAGAACTCTCCGATACGGATGATCGCACGTAAAATCAGTAACTGGCAGGAGTATGATGCTTGTGGAGCATTGGGTTTACAGGCATTTGCAGGGGAATTTTACTTATCGCCCAGACAGGTAATTGCCAAAAATACAGGTTTGAATCCATCGCAAGTTATGTTGTTGCAACTGATGGAGCTGGTTCGTAATAATGCGGATATTCCTAAAATTGAGGATGCGTTAAAACACGATCCAGCGATTTCATACAAGCTGTTACATTATATTAACTCTGCAGGATTCGGTCTGGGTTTTGAAATTGAGTCTATGCGCCACGCAATTCAAGTATTGGGTTATAACCCGTTGTATCGCTGGTTATCAGTGTTGTTGGCAAGCGCCAATGCTTCAACGGCATCATTGGTGCTGATGCAAGCAGCCATTACACGTGGGCGTTTAATGGAGTTGCTGGGTAAATCTTATTTATCTAAAACCGAAGCTGAGAATCTGTTTATCACGGGTATGTTCTCGCTACTCGACAGGTTGCTTGGGGTCACCATGGAAGATGCATTGGAGCAAATACAGCTACCTGATGCTGTCACAGATGCCTTAATGACGCGCCAAGGTATTTATGCGCCATTTTTATTGATTGCGGAGGCCTGTGAGCAGTCGCAAGTTGGTGCTGCTATTCCAAGTTGTGATTTGAGTATGAATATGGATGATGTTAATCGTGCACATTTGCGTGCTTTGTTTTGGGCGCAACGATTGGAATCTTAGATTGCCAGAGGTAGGTGAGCTGATTCAAGGTTGACGTTAGTTTTGATTTCTCAGGGTAAGAAAATCCGCTGGACGAAATTAAATGTTTGATTGAAGGCTGCAAGTATTGGTGCGGTGAGGTAGGGCAGGCTGGTAATGATTACTAGAAATCCGACTGATAATGTAATC
Organism: Sulfuriferula nivalis; assembly: GCF_009937995.1. Classification (NCBI taxonomy): domain Bacteria; kingdom Pseudomonadati; phylum Pseudomonadota; class Betaproteobacteria; order Nitrosomonadales; family Sulfuricellaceae; genus Sulfuriferula; species Sulfuriferula nivalis. The sequence goes on along the minus strand of NZ_AP021881.1, from coordinate 2,015,025 downwards.
GGAAATCCTATCCCAAATATGTTTAGCTGTGGTGCAGATCGGGTGAGTATGCCTAGCGCAATATTGGTAATCAATAGTGCGGCTATCATCGGCATAGCTAGCTGTACTCCCGTACTAAAAATAAATCCACCCCAATTTGCTAATTGTAAAAAGCCATGTCCATTGAGCGTCAGGGATATGGGTAAAGTAGTGAAGCTGGTTACCAATGTTTCTACTATCATTAAATGGCCATTTATTGATAGAAAAATCAATGTGGCTAGCATAGTAAATAGCTGGCTGACTGCGCTAGTTTGTCCCTGTGTTTGTGGGTCATAAAAACTGGCAAATCCAAATCCCATAGACTGGGTACCAATGGATCCTGCCATTTCTATCGCAACAAATACCATGCGCATGGCAAACCCCATCGCTAATCCAATGATAAGCTGTTCCGTGAGTATTAAAATGCCTGCTGGTGTGGCTGGATCGAGTATTGGGACATTGGTTAGTGTGGGTGCAATAATAAGTGTCAACATGACTGCAATACCGATCTTGTTGGAGAAAGGAATGCTCATGTGGCCAAAGACTGGTGCAGCACTGATTAACCCCAAGATACGAGTCAACGGCCAAATAAATGCCCCCAGCCAACCATAGAATTGCGCGTCGGTAAAACTAAACATGACAGCTATTATTCACAGTGATTAGCCGACTAAGTTGGGAATGTTGGTGAAAACTTCACGCATATAATCCAGCATAACTGATAACATCCACGGCCCCATTACTATGAGGGCAATAAATATCCCTACCAGTTTAGGGATAAATGACAAGGTGGATTCATTAATTTGTGTGGCAGCTTGAAATATACTTACGATTAGACCAATTACCAGCGCGACTAGCAGTAAAGGCGCAGCTACCATTAATGTGACTTCCATCGCATGACGTCCTAGCGTCATTACACTTTCTGGGGTCATAATTTCTCCTCTGTCGCTGGCTAGTAAAAGCTCTGTGCGAGTGATCCCATTAGTAATTGCCATCCATCAACCAGAACAAATAGCATTAATTTGAATGGGAGTGACACAATAGAGGGTGACACCATCATCATCCCCATAGACATAAGTACACTGGCAACGACCATATCAATAATTAAAAAAGGGATAAATACGGCAAATCCAATCTGAAATGCTGTTTTTAGTTCACTGGTTACAAAAGCAGGAATTAGCACACGTAATGGCACATCATCAGGGCCTTGTAATGCAGGCGTATTTGATATTTTGACGAATAGTGCAAGATCTGCCTGGCGCGTCTGTTTTAGCATGAAGGTCTTGAGTGGTACGACACCAGTGCTCAGTGCTTCATTAAAGCTAATTTTATTTTCTGAGTAAGGTTGATACGCTTGCGCATAAATTTTGTCAAAAACTGGCCCCATGACAAATAGTGTCAGGAATAAAGCTAAGCCTACTAAGACTTGATTAGGCGGAGAAGACTGGGTGCCTAGTGCCTGGCGTAATAATGACAATACTATGATGATGCGGGTAAAACTGGTCATCATCAATAATGCAGCAGGTAAGAACGTCAGTGAAGTCAGAAATAACAGGGTTTGTATACTTAGAGAGTAGTTCTGACCACCGCCAGCATTAGGTGTGCTGGTAAATGCTGGCAAAGCACTTGGCTCTGCGTGAGCTATGACGGGGATAAGCAGTGATAATAGAATAATAAAGAAGCGTGATTTATTCATGGTGCTTATCCATCTTTTGCTTCAACCATGTGGCGAAAGCTGCTGGTGGTGCATTGGTCGGCGTATTAGGTAAAGATTGACGTGGCATGGTGGCTAATGTGTTAACTTGACCAGGGGCGACACCAACCACAATCCACTGGTCGGCTATTTCAAGTAGCATTACCCGTTCACGTCCACCTAAATTGACTCCCCCCAGCATTTTGATAGTAGTGCCGCTGTGGGTGCTGGTTAGCATAAATCGTTTGGCAAACCATGCGGCACCAATTATCAATCCCAGAATGACAATTAAACTTAAGACAACTTGTAATAAGTCCAACGTGGGTGTTGGTGCTGGTATTGCTGGGGTAGTGCTTTTTATTACAGCATGAGCCAAATTGAAACAGGTGCTGAAGGTCAATGCTATGATTATATTTAAGTATTTCATTTGTTTAATTTGCGAATGCGTTCAGCGGGACTGATAATGTCAGTCACACGTATACCGAATTTGTCATTGACCACGACGACTTCGCCTTGAGCAATGAGGAATCCATTAATAAGGATATCCATAGGTTCACCTGCCATACCTGCTAGCTCGACCACTGAACCTTGGGCAAGTTGAAGCAGGTTTTTAATTGCTATTTTCGTACGCCCCAGTTCTACCGTCAGTTGTACTGGAATATCGAGAATGAAATCGATATCGTTGTGCGTTTCAGGTGTGTTGTTACCTGTGAACTCTTTAAATATCGCATTTGCCGCAGGTGCCGCTTCAGCCTGTGTTTGTTCAGCCATTGCAGCACCCCAATCATCAGCTGCACTATCTGCTTCGGCTTGTTCAGCCATCGCAGCACCCCAATCATCAGCTGCGGGTTCGGTTGTTGTGTCTTCAGCCATTTTTATCTCCTTTAGGCGTTTCTTCTGTGCTGTAAGCAATGAGCTTTTCTACACGTAATGCAAATTGACCATTGCGTGTGCCATATTTACATTCCATAACAGGAACGTTATCAACTGTGGCTAATATGGTTTCAGGAATTTTTAATGGAATAATGTCACCGACTTGCATATTTAATACTTTGCCGAGCGTGGTATCTGCAGAACCCATGTTAGCAACTAGTTCGATTTCAGCTGTTTGGATCTGCTGAGTCATCATTTTGGTCCAGCGCTTATCCACATCCATGGTTTCACCTTGGAGTGTGCTGGTTAGCAAGTCACGTATAGGTTCGACCATGGAATAGGGCATGCAAACATGGATGTCTCCATGCATAGGGCCTATTTCGATGGAAAATGTGGTTGTTACTACTACTTCATTCGGCGTAGCAATATTGGCAAACTGCGTATTCATTTCCGAACGTATGTATTCAAATTCTATGTTGTAAATATGAGACCAGGATTTTTCATAGTTTTCAAAAAATATATTCAATACGCGCTGAATAATGCGTTGCTCAGTTTGCGTAAAATCACGACCCTCAACCCGTGTGTGGAAACGACCATCACTGCCGAACAAGTTGTCGATGATCATGAATACTAAAGTAGGCTCAAATACGATGAGCGCAGTGCCGCGTAGCGGTTTGATTTGCACCAGGTTAAGGTTGGTTGGTACCACCAGATTACGGATAAATTCACTGTATTTGCTTACTTTAACCGGTCCAACTGAAATTTCAGCGGTCCGTCGCATGAAACTGAATAAACCTATTCTGAATAAGCGTGCAAAACGCTCATTAATAATTTCCAGAGTGGGCATACGTCCACGTACTATTCGCTCCTGTGTAGCGAGGTTGTATGGACGTACGCCAGCTGTATCTTCCGCTACCTCAACATCATCTTGTTCGCCAGTTACGCCTTTCAGTAGCGCGTCAACTTCGTCTTGAGATAGGAAATTTTCAGCCATGATGAATTATTGAATAACGAATGATGTAAAGAAAACGCCAGAAATTTTATTTGGCTCACCATGTGGATCAAATGGTTTGTTGACTTCAGTAACAATGTTGGCGATTAATTTGTTTTTACCTGCATCAGTGAGAAGATCAGCAGCATTTTGGCTTGCTAATAACAACAATATGCGACTACGAATTTGTGGCATATGTACTTTAATTTCTTCCCCTTCAGCTTCGTCAGCAACTTGCATAGTCATGGCTACTTGCAAGTACTTTTCACTATCTTCCCCTGATAAATTAACGACAAAGTTATCCATTGGCACAAAAACAGGGGGCTTGGCAGGCTCATGTTTTTTTTCTGCATGAGGATCAGCTGGTTTTTGTGTTAAAAAATAGGCGGCAACCCCACCACCGATGGCTAATACTAAAACCGCACCAATAATGATGAATAACATCTTCTTTGATTTAACTGGTGGTGCTTCTGCTTCATCTGCTGCTGGTTTTGCGGGTGCTTTTGACATTTATTACTCCTCGTTGTGTTTAGGTTTACATGGCACCCATATTGTAATGGTAAATTTATGCAAATGTATTAACCAATCCTAGTCCAGTGGTGATATTTGCACTTCTATGTGTGGTGTTGAGTGAAATGTTATCTTCAATGCTATGCAAAGGTTGACTATTGTTCGACGCTGGGCTGTTTTGTTGGCTATTATTTTGTTGAGGTGTGTTTCCAGAACTTACATTAGCTTGACCTAACTGTATGCCTGCATCACTCATCATTTCGCGTAATTTAGGCATAGCGGCTTCTATAGCCAGTCTGACTTCTGGTTGCGCTGCGATGAATGTGGCATTTGCCTGGTCATTGTTTACGCTAAGTACAATTTGAAGTGGGCCTAAATCCGGTGGGTTCAGTGTAAGCGATGCTGTTTGTTGGGCATTGTTTGACATCCATACTATCTTCTGGCTTAGCGATTGATCCCACGCTGGCGTACCTACACGAGCACTGATTTTATCGTTGATGATCATTCCCGGATTGCTTGCTACCAAGTTGGTTGCTGATGTTTGTATCTGTGGAATAGTGGGAAGATCTGCCTGCGTGACAGTCATGCGTTCTTTGGTTGATTCTGCCGATTTTAATAGATCAGAAAAAGTTGCTGGGTCAGTTTTGCCAGTTAGCTTGGCTGATGATTTATCGTCGGCGAGACCTGCCAAAGCTGCTGATTTATCTGTATTGGGCAGGGTCGTTGTGGCAGATAGGTTGCTATTGGTTGGTGCTAACTTATCGGTAAGTGACGTTATTTTTTTGCCAATTCCATTGCTTGTGGAAATGCTGTTGCTATCAGCTGATGGCAGGGTTGGTGTCGCTGATGCACCTGTTGATGGAACTTGTTGTATGCCCATCATGGCCAGCATCTCGCTTGAGAGCTGTGCAGGAGTTTGTGGTTGATTTGCAGAGTCAGTCGCATCAGCAGATTTGGTATTCTGGTCCGCAGATTTTTTGTTTGCATCATTAGATTTAGTTGGCTGGTGCTGCGCAACTTCTTTGGCTAATACGTGGCCAAATGGAACATCGGGTGAGCTGTTGTCTGACACTTTATTATCTGCATTGGCACTTTGTTGTGTGGGTGTTATGGGTTTCACTGTGATGGTCATGATGATGTCCTTCCGTTTTCGGCATTAACTGACTATTAGGTTCGGTTCGCTTGGTGAATTTTGTTAGCAAATGCACGGTTGGCATATTCATCTGTTTCTTTTTGATCCCGTTTTGCTGCTTGTTGTTGTGCCTGTAATTGACTGCGTTGGGCTAGCGCATCATAGGACATGCGTTTACGTTCGGCAGTCTGCCAATTGTGTTTTTCAAAAGTGACTTTGTGGATAGCCGCTTTGATTACCTCATGTTGTCCAGCAATCGCATCTTCTAATTTATTAAGAAAAATACGGTAATTTTGATAGTCGGTGGTACTTAAGCCTGTACTTAGATTGGCTTGGCAGCGATTAGCATAATCATCACGGTATTGGAGTAGTAGTGTCAGTTTTTCTTCTTGTTCTACTTGTGCGCGCATAGCCAATCCGAGTCGTTTGGCATGCTCATCGACTTCGCGTGTGCTTAATTCAATTAATGTCTGTATCGCATTAGGGTTAGACATCTCACTCACCTGTGGCAGTATTTAGTCCATTCTAGCGTATTTCTAAAAATTCAATCACTCGAATAGAGCCGAAAGTTGCCCTAAACTCTCCTGTATGCTTGCACTTTCATTGATATTTTGTTGTAGGAAGTGCTCTATTTTGGCATGTTTAGCAATTGCTTCATCAACTAGCGGGTCGCTACCCTTACTGTATGCACCTACGTTTATTAAATCACGGTTGCGCTCAAAGCTGGCATAAAGCTGTTTTAAGCGGCGGGCAGCCTGTTGGTGCTGTTCGCTGGTAATATTGTGCATAGCACGACTAATGGATTGTTCAACATCAATTGCGGGATAGTGACCACTTTCAGCCAGGCTGCGGTTGAGCACGATATGTCCATCGAGGATCGCACGAGCTGCATCTGCAATTGGATCCTGTTGATCGTCACCCTCGGTGAGTACAGTATAAAAAGCAGTAATGGAGCCACCACCTACTTTGCCATTACCTGCGCGTTCTACCAGAGTGGGAAGTTTGGCGAAAACAGAAGGTGGATAGCCCTTTGTAGCAGGTGGTTCACCTATTGCCAAGGCGATTTCACGCTGTGCCATGGCGTATCGTGTGAGTGAATCCATGATCAGCAGTACATTTAATCCTTGATCACGAAAGTACTCAGCAATAGTGGTCGCATAAGCGGCGCCTTGTAAACGCATGAGTGGTGGTGTGTCAGCGGGAGCTGCGATGACGACAGAGCGCGCTAAACCTACTTCACCAAGAATTTGCTCGATAAATTCTTTTACTTCGCGGCCGCGTTCTCCGATCAGTCCGACTACGATCACATCAGCGCTGGTATAGCGCGCCATCATGCCAAGTAAGACGCTTTTACCTACGCCTGAACCAGCAAACAAACCCATGCGTTGCCCACGTCCTACACTAAGTAAGCTGTTAATGGCACGAACCCCGACGTCGAGTATTTCGGTAATTGGTGCGCGACCTAAAGGATTGGCCGCGCGTACGGTGAGTGGGGCACTATCCATACTGGGTAGCGGACCAAGTTGGTCGAGGGGGCGACCAGCACCATCGAGTACCCGGCCTAATAATGCGGCGCCTACCGGCAAGTGTCTGGTTCTATCAATCGACCTGCGCTTGGGGGAATCTGAGCCTGAAATGGGTGCAAGCTGAGCGGCGCTGACGGCTAAAGGAAATACCGGTGTGCCTGGGATGATACCTTCTACATCACTTTGTGGCATCAGGAATAGTTTATCACCGTCAAATCCAACGACTTCTGCTTCAAGTTGTGCGCCACTGTTGAGCGGTATGATACAGGCGCTGCCAACAGGTAATTTTAACCCTACAGCCTCCATTACCAATCCAGCTACACGAGTGACTCTGCCAGCAATATTTATAGTCTGTGTGGCGGAGACTAGCTGCGAAGATTGGCGTAAATAGGCTTGCCAACGGTGGGTATGCAGATTCGCTGAGTTCATTTTTTTAGCGTGGCAGTCGGATCTGCGTCAACTGTTTCTTCTGGTGGCTTATTAAGCCAGTGACTGTTTACATTCAGATTTTTGGCAATACGTTGCCAGCGCCCTTGCATGGTGGCGTCAATTTGATTGCTTTGTGTATCTATACGACATCCACCAGGTGTAATTTCATCATCTTCAATAATCCTCCAATGATGAGGTTCATTGCTCAGATGAGATTTTACGATCGCGGCGTCACTGGGGTGCAGGAAAATTTTAGAGTGCTGTTGTAAGTTAGGCAGGTCGTGTATAGCTTCACTGATGACGGGAATGACTAAGTCAGGTTGCACGTTTAATGCGGTTCTGATCATGGCTTGCGCTATATCGAGTGCAAGTGCCAGTAAATCTGCAGATATCGCCAGATCGGCAAGGGCGATTTCATCATTAAGATTATTTAACAGAGTGGTTAGCTGAGCTATGGTGTTGTCGACCTGTATTTTACCTTCGGCTAGAGCGGTGGCTAAGCCTTCGCTATGCCCATTTTGAAAACCCTCTGACAATCCTTTGGTATATCCTTCACGCCGTGCCTTTTCAGTTATAGCCGCCAGTTCATCTGCACCTTGAGTGCCACCTTTGGTGTTGGAACTGTTGCCATTCTCATCAAATGCTGCCATCTCCCAGCGTTGATAGGCGGTGAGTTGTTCTTTAGGTGTATTGGACATGATTTACAAGAAAGCCTCGTCACCTTTGCCACCTAGGGCAATCTGACCTTCATCAGCAAGGCGGCGAACGATTACTAAGATGGCTTTTTGTTGTGCTTCAACATCCGATACTCGTACGGGGCCTTTAGATTCCAGATCCTCGCGCATCATTTCGGCCGCGCGTTGAGACATGTTTTTCAGGATTTTATCGCGCAATTCTGGTGGTGCGCCTTTGAGTGCAATGATAAGCGCATCTGACTGCACTTCACGCAATAACAACTGTATGCCGCGATCATCAATTTCCAGCAGATTTTCAAATCCAAACATCTCGTCCATGACTTTCTGTGCCATGTCGCTGTCATAGTTGCGCAATGCCTCCATTGCGGATGTCTCGATTGCGCCACTCAGGAAGTTAAGTATGTCTGCCGCTGTGCGTGTGCCGCCCATAGGCGCTTTTTTGATATTGTTGGAATTGCCTGACAAGAGCTTGGTAAGTACGTCATTCAGTTCGTGTAACGCTGCTGGCTGGACACCATCCAGGGTGGCAATACGTAATAGCACATCATTACGAAGCCGTTCAGTAAAATGGGTGAGAACCTCAGAGGCTTGATCACGTTCAAGATGCACCAAAATAGTCGCAATGATCTGGGGGTGTTCATTTAAAATTAAATCAGCAACAGATTCTGCATCCATCCACTTCAGGCTTTCGATGCCGCTTGAGTCATTGCCGCCCAGGATGCGATTCAGTAAGGACGCTGCTTTGTCAGTTCCCAGAGCTTGTGTCATCACAGCTCGAATATACTCGTCTGAGTCTTCACCTATGCCCGTTGTTTGCGCTGTAATAGCATTGAAATCGCTGAGTACGCCAGCAATATCCTCATGGGCCACAGCTTTCATTTGAGACATGGCTTCACCCAGCTTCTGCACTTCACGCGGACCCAGATGTTTCATTACCTCCGCAGCTTCATCCTGACCTAGCGATAGCATCAAAATCGCTGCTTTATTAATACTGTCATTACTCATTACCATTCACCCATACTTTTACGACGCTAGCGACAACTTTAGGATTCTCTTTTGCCATCTGTTTGGCATTCTCAAGATGGCTCTGGTATGAACTGCCAGGTGGAGGTGTGTGTGCTGCGCTAGATAAATGTACTTCACTACCATCTTCATCATCCTCCATGTCTTCACCCTGTGCATTGGTGTGATGTCTGCGTGCCGGTTCATTGAATTTTTCTATTAAGGGTTTAAGTACTTTTTTATACAAATACAGAATGGCTATGAATGCAAGCAGGTATTTGCCCATTTCTTTGGCCATATTAATGTTGTCAGGTTGTTTCCAGATAGGGGTTTCTGGAATAGCCTCTTCCTTATTAACCAAGAACTGACTGTTCACGATATTTAGCGTGTCGCCACGTGCTTGGCTGTAGCCCATGGCCTCTTTTACCAAGTCGCTAATTTGTGCCTGCTCTGCGGAGGTTAATGGTACGTTTTTAACCTTGCCAGCTTTGTCTGTGGTTTGTTTGTAGTTAACCACGACAGCCACTGAAAGGCGTTTTAATCCGCCCATAGGCTGTTGAACATAACGTATGGTTTTATCAACCTCATAATTAATCGTAGCGTCTTTCTGTGTCGTAGCAGGTGCTGCAGTACTACTGCTGGCAGCAGTGTTTGCAGCGGCTGCAGCAGCAGCGATAGCTGAAGGGGGCGCAGTTATCGGTGCGGTTGCGGGCGCTGGGGGTTGATTAGTTGCTGCGCCTGGGATACCACTTGCATTACCACTGCCATTGCTGGATTCGCTGGTTTGTGTGCTACGCACAGTAGCGCTGTCGGGTGTCTGATTTGGTTTGTAGCTTTCTGCCGCCTGTTCACTGTGTGAGAAATCGACATCAGCAGTTACTTCAGCGTGAACATTTGCAGCGCCGACGATGGGGGCAACTATAGATTCTATACGTTTAGCTACATCGTCTTGTAGTGCTTGTACATATTTGAGTTGATTGGGGTCCATGCCATTGGTAGATAATTTAGTGCTGCTGTCGGATAGCAAATTGCCATTCTGATCAACGATAGTGACATTGGAGGGTGTCAGATCCGGCACACTGCTGGCAACCAGATGCACGATAGCGCTGACTTGGCCAACATCAAGCGCACGCCCTGGCTGCAGATTAAGCAAAATTGATGCAGTTGGTTTTTGTTGATCGCGTACAAAAACTGAAGCTTTAGGTAATGCAAGGTGTACTCGTGCTGATTGAACTGCGTTAACTGCTTCTATGGTTTGTGCCAGTTCACCTTCAATTGCACGTTGGAAATTAACTTGTTCAAGAAACTGTGAGGTGCCTAGTTTTTGATTTTCCATCAACTCAAAACCGACATTGCCACCTTTAGGCAAGCCTTGCGATGCCAGTTTTAAACGTAAATCATGAACTTGATCAGCGGGAACCAGAATTGCTCCACCACCTTCAGCATATTTATATTGCACGTTCATTTGTTCTAGCGCAGCAACGATGGAGCCACCGTCTTTGTCGCTAAAATTGGAAAATAAAACACGATAGTCAGGTTTCTGGCTCCACATCCATACGCCAGCCATGACTGCAATCACGGCAGCGATGCCTACCATCAAAAATAGTTTGCGCCCAATAGATGACGTCGCAAAATTTGCGAATCCTGGTGTAGCGACTATTTCGCCTTCTGCCGCCATGGTGTGCCCCGTTGAGTTGAGATTGGTTAAATTAAACGAATATGTGTGTTTATTATCTACATTCAGTATGAATTTAATCAACCGAATAGAATAGGATTTACCGCGCTAATCTTAACCTAAAGCACGATGGTTGTGACCTAATATGTTAATTATAGTATGAATATTGGAGTGTCATCATGATAACAGGCGGTATAGATACCAGTAAAATTGAAGCGATGGTCAGCCAGCTTAAGGCTGCCGCAGCCCGTGCACAAGGTGGCTCGGACCCTGTGCAGGCAGAGCAGGGCACGCCTAAAATGGGCTTTGCTGATGCGCTCAAAAATTCTTTGGATCAAGTGAGTCAAACTCAGCAGCAAGCCGCGCAATTAGGGCAGAATTTTGCAATGGGGGATGATAAAGTGAGTTTGTCAGAAGTTATGATATCCATGCAAAAAGCAAATATCTCATTCCAGGAAACCGTGCAAGTACGAAATAAACTTGTTGCAGCTTACACAACGATTATGAATATGCAAGTTTAGGCGTTACTCTCGCCATTGATATGCTGATATATCCATACTCAGGGTATGTCCAGATATTAATTCTGCGATCAAATCTGCACTAATCGGCGCCATGGTCACGCCATAACGAAAATGGCCTGCGTTAACATACAAATTAGCTATCTCGGGATGGCGAGCAATGGTCGGTATGTTATCGGGTGAACCGGGTCGCAAACCGCTCCAGTGTTGAATAAATTCAGCATTGCGTAGAGCTGGTAGCATGGCAAACGCGGCTGTGGCCAATTGTTCCCTTGTTTTGCTATCTGTGGCTTTATCGAATCCCACATCTTCCACCGTACTTCCAACCAGAATATGCCCATCCAGGCGCGGGATCAAATATACGCCTTGCTGATACATCACAGATTGCAGCGTACCCACCGGGGCTTTGAACAACACCATTTGCCCGCGCATGGGTTTGATTGTTTTGATGGGTGGTGTGCTTGCTAATACTTGTTGGCTCCATGCGCCAGCACAAGTAATGAACGTATCGGCAAATAGTTTTCCTTTCTGAGTTGTAATGCTTTTTACGCAATTATTTGCTATATCAATATTGATGATTTCTGTGTTTTCTACTAATCGTACACCTCGCGCCAGAACCGCAGCACGCAGTGATTTGATCAGGCGAGGATTACGTACTTGCGCTACATCAGGTAGCCATAGTTCGCTATCGTCTAGCTTATATTGCCAATTATTTGCTTCACACCACACTTGAGCTGCGGCTTTGTCAAATGGAGCCAGCACATGCATGCCGCTGACCCAGTATTCAGGGTCGATGCCACTGCATGTTTGGATTTCAGCTACCCAGTCTGCGTACCGGGCTATTCCTGCGTTGCATAACGCATTTACCTCTGGCGCATACTGCCACGGCATTAAGGGCGATAAAATGCCACCGCCTGCCCAAGAAGATTCGGCACCACAAGTATTGCGTTCAACTATGGTGACCTGTGCACCCTTAGCAGCTAAACGGAATGCCGTTGCCAAGCCGATAATACCGCCGCCGATGATGATAGTAGTACTGGGTTTCATAATTGCTGTGTAATAAAGAATTCCATATGTATTTTACCGTTTATTCCTTGCAATATGCCGTTTATCTGGGAGTGGTTGAGTGATTTGTTTCTTTTAGCTAGTGTGTCATTGTTGAGTATTAATTAATTTGGACATCGGGGGTGGAGTGAATATTCCAATAGACAAAGGTTTTACCTTAATAGAGCTATTAATCACCATTTCTATAGGTGCAATTTTGCTTGCAATAGCAATACCAGGTTATCAATCTTTTGTGTCTAGTAGTCGTATGACAGCGCAAAGTAATGATTTTTTATCCGCTTTGCAACTTGCAAGAAGTGAGGCAGTAAAACGTGGCAGGCTTGTGAGTGTTTGTAAGAGTGCGGATGGTGCGACGTGTGCGGTTACTGGAACTTGGGCGCAGGGTTGGATAGTATTTACTGATAGTGGTGTAGTCGGAACTGTTGATGGAACTGATGCTGTGATACGTGTATTTCCAGCAATTAGTGGTAATAGCACTTTAGTGGGTAGCATTAACATTGCAAGTTTCCTCTCTTATCAAAGTACGGGTTCAACATCTTTGGCTGCAGGAAGCAATGAGGTAGTGTCGCTATGTCCGTTCGTGCCTGCAACGGTTGCTGGGCGAGATATTCAGGTTTCGGCTTCTGGTCGTGCTCGAGTTCAGAATCCACCCGCTGTAGTATGTCCCTGAGGAAAATTGTTATGCGTCAAAAAGGTTTTACTCTTTTAGAAGTTTTGGTGACTATGGTAATTATGTCAATTGGCTTGCTTGGTTTGGCTGCATTAATGGCATCAAGTCTGCGTAATAATCATAGTTCTTATCAGCGTACCCAAGCTGCTTTCCTCGCTTATGACATCATTGATCGTATGCGAGTTAATCGTATCATGGCCGTTAATTCATCAGCAGCCAGTAATTATAACGTTGCTATTGGCGCGGCATCGGCTTCTACTAATCTTGCCCTTGCGGATGTGAATGACTGGAAGACTGCATTGGCGAGTACACTTCCTGCTGGGGATGGTTCTGTAACAGTGGCATCAGCAACAGGTGCCACAACTGTCATTGTGCAGTGGAATGACTCACGTGGTACTGGTGGTAGTAATGCTCAACAGATTAGAGTGGATACACAACTATGAAAAAATATCTAATCATCCCTCGTGTGTTAAATTCAAAATCGCAAGGCTTTAGTCTGGTTGAACTGATGATTGCCATGACGATAGGATTGGTAGTTTTGGTTGCGCTGGGTTATGTATTTATTGGTAGTAGACAATCATTTCGGACTACTGATGCGATGTCGCGTATTCAAGAAAATGCCCGTTATGCATTGCAGTCAATGTCGCAAAATATACGCATGGTTGGTTTTTCTGGGTGTGGTAATTTGCTAAATCTAACAGTTTATCCCGTGCCACCAGCAGCGGTTGCTCCTGCACCTGCATTGACATCGCTCAACATGATTTCCGGACAAGATGCGAGTGCTGCACCTGCGGTGATAAATACTATTGTACGTCCCGCTGGTGATACATTAACTATATTTGGCGCGTTTAGCAGTCCTGTGAGTGTTGTTGGAACTGCAGCAGCAGGTGCTGTCCCTGTTAATGGTAATCCATATGGATTTAAGGCGGGTGACATATTGCTCGCTACTAACTGTGTTAGTGCCAATGTCTTTTCAGTTGCAGGGCTTTCACCAGCTACGGCAACAACACCTATAGGCACAACAGTTACTTTTACACCAAGCGCGAATTTACAAGGCTCATACATTGCAAATACCAATGGCGATCCTTATGTAATGAAATTGGATCAATATACCTATTTTGTGGGTGTTAATCCTAGCGGTGGTCGCTCCCTCTACCGCTCCAGTCTCAATGACGGTACAGTCGAATTAGTTGAGAATGTATGGGATATGCAAGTGTTGTATGGGTATGACAGTACCAATAGTGGTGCCGCATCTGCTTATTTCTCAGCTGCAAGTGTCCCCGCTTGGACTGGTGTAGTTAGTGTACGGATTAATTTGTTGATGGTAAGTGCTGATAAAGTCCTTTCTGGTCCTCAAACCTATCAGTATTTTGCTGATGCAGCTACAGCGCGCTCAGCAATGACGCCCGTAGTGGGCGCCGCTGATTATTTTCTGTTACATCAGGTATTTACTACCACCGTAGGTTTGCGAAACCGTTTACCTTAATGAGGCGATTATGCGAAATAAACACAACCAACAAGGTGCTGTGCTAGTAACCAGTTTGATATTTTTAGTGATACTTACATTGCTTGCAGTATCAGCAATGCGTAGTACTGGGATGGATGAAAAGATGGCAGCTAATGCACTTAATCAAGATTCGGCGTTTCAGGCGGCTGAGGCGGCTGTGCGTCAAGGCTTGTTTCAAGTCAGTTCTGGCGTTATTACATCAACGAGTGGTTTTGTGGCTAACTGTACCGCAGGTACGGGGTTATGCTTGCCTTCTACAAATGGCGTGCCTGTTTGGAGTACGATATTTCCGTTTGGACAAGTGACTCAGTCTGCAAATGCACAAACATACACAGGCACTGCATTAGTTGGAGTGGCTAACCAGCCACAATATGTCATTGAGCTTTTTTCCAATGTCCAATACCCCGCAAGTGGTGGTACTTGTTCCGTTGGTAGGTCGGTCGGCTCGCAATGTCAAGCATCTCCATATCGTGTGACCGCTCGAGGTTGGGGTTTAGCGCCTGAAGCACAAGCAACAACCCAAGCTACTTATTTGTATTTCTAATGGAGGTCAACATGTCTAATATGAATCGTCAAAATTTTCAATACACATTGCTTGCGGCGGCAGTTCTCGCGGTGTGCAATGGTAGTGCTATTGCTGCATCTTTGGTACTGAGCCCAACTCCATTATTTGTGACAACCACGGCTAAAGCAAATGTGTTGCTGATTTTAGGTAATAGTAATAATTTTGATGAAGATCCAACTGGACTAGCAGTGGGTAGTGCCAATCCAGCCAGTAAATCAGAGATTGCACGTACTGCTGCAAAGAGCATAGTGACAAACTATACCAATATCATCAACATGGGGTTGATGGGTTATCAGCAATCTAGTGTGAGTCCTCAGTGGTTAAGTCAAAGTCCTTATGATGCTAGTTATAACCCAGCTAATTATGACCCTTCGTACGCAGGGTCTCGTGTTAGCACAACTAAGAAATTTAGAACTCCTAATCTTGCTGACCCTGGGAATTATATTTATTACAATGTAAACCTGCCCTTTTATTCTAGTGCAGCGGGTGGTAGTTGGTTTTGTTATTCTTCAACATCAACATTTGATAATGGTCCTGGGGCAAATAATTATCAATGTTATTCAAAAAAGACGGGAACTTCTGATGCGGCACCAGGAACGTCTGGAGCTGGGTACAGTAGCTTAGTATATAACGGTGGTTTTGTACCAACAGATAGTGATCTTGCGCAAAATATTTCGTATTTCGGAACCCATGTTGTTTCATTTGATGTAGGTTGGGCCTGGTTTTCTAATGGAAGTCCCGGTAAAGGCTATTTGCATGTCCCAATTGCAAATTTAGATTCTACGCAATCTGGGAAAATAAATGCGAAACTGGCCACAAGTACAATTCCAACTAGCTCAGGATCTACTTGGGCAGGTAATTCCTCTAGTCCTATGCAAAATGCGGGTTTGTCTCCTATTACGGGAAGCTTTATGACAGCTAAGGACTATTTTAATGGAGCTACAACCAATTTTGGTACTTCTCAGGGGGGGGCTGCATCTGCGCCACCTAGCTCATGTAATAAAGATTTTGCGGTCTTTCTAACCAATGGTTTGCCTAATGTGACTTCATCTGGCGGTACGGTTACTTATGCCCCTGGGTTGCCATATTCATCTGCTGAAGTAGCAAACTCAGTGACAGCAGTTACTAACTTAAATTCAGGAACGAGGCCTGTTAAAACTTATATCATTGGTTTTGCCTTGCCTCAGTTTACGCAAGATTATTTCAATACAAATCCACCAAATCCACTTGATTCGATGGCCAGTGCTGGTGGGACAAGTGCGGCATACTATGCGAATGATTTAACGACCTTGAATTCAACTTTTAATAGTATTTTCAGTAATATTTTGGCTCAATCGGGTTCTGCAGGAGCTGTTGCTGTGACGTCAGGTAGTGTTCAAGCAGGTGGTAAGATTTACCAAGGTAAGTTCAATTCAGCGGATTGGTCTGGCGACTTTATTGCTTATAATTTGGATTCAACAGGTGCCGTTATTACATCACCAACGGCATGGAATGCAGCAACGCAATTGAATGCGCAAAATTATAATACGGGTAGATCTATCATTACTTTCAAACCTAGTACTGGTGCAGGGATCCCATTCAGGTGGCCAGCTAATTCGAGTTCTCCGTCTCCTACTGAATTAGATTCGAGTCAGATAGCTGCGTTGAATACTAGTCCCACTGGCACTACGGATACAAATGGTGCAAATCGATTAAATTATATTCGTGGGGATACGAGCCAAACTGGGATGCGTGTCAGAGGGACAAGTGTGCTTGGTGATATTGTTGACTCAGGTCCATTTTATGTTGGTGCACCTGCAAGTAATCTATCCGATACACTTGAGGCTGCACCGTATTCCTCATTTCGTAACACGTATGCAAGTCGTGAGGCTATGGTGTATGTCGGTGGCAATGACGGTATGATGCATGGCTTTGATGGGGTTACTGGAAATGAAAAATTGGCCTATGTTCCTAGTCCCGTTTATAAAAATCTGACTCAGTTGACTTCAACAAGTTATTCACATCGATATTTTGTTGACGGCTCACCTACGGTGTTGGATGGTTTTTATAATAATGCGTGGCATACCGTATTGGTTTCTGGTTTGGCCGGTGGTGGGCAGGGGTATTTTGCAATGGATGTAACTGATCCTACCCTGTTTAGCGAAACAAATGCATCAACATTAGCCCGCTGGGAGTTCACCGATGCTAATGATGCTGACTTAGGTTACAGTTTTAACCAACCTTCTATCGTTAAATTAAATAATGGTAGATGGGCAGCTATTTTTGGTAATGGCTATAACAACACCGAAGCAGATGGTCATGCGAGTACGACAGGCCATGCAGTGTTGTTTATTGTCGATTTAGAAACGGGCTTATTGATTAAGAAGTTAGACACTGGATATGGTACAGCTACAACTCCAAATGGTTTGGCAACCCCTACTGTGCTGGATCAAGATGGTAACGGAACTGCCGACACTGTTTACGCGGGAGATCTTGCTGGTAATATGTGGAAATTCGATATTAGTGCAAGTACAAAAAGCAGCTGGGGATCCGCATATATGACTGGAACTACACCAGTGCCATTGTTTGTTGCTAAGGATAGTGGTGGTACTCGTCAACCTATTACTGCAGCACCTGATATTATTGCAAACCCAGCAGGGGCATCTTATGGATGGATAATTGCCTTTGGCACAGGTAAATATATAGAAACTGGTGATCCAGCAACAACATCTACTCAAACTTTCTATGGTATTCAAGATAATAACGCAACGGTGTCTGATCGTTCAGTACTGGTTCAGCAGACTGTAACTTCAACTCAAACAGTTAATGGAAATTTGTTCCGTACGTTAAGTTCTAATCCTGTAAATTGGACACTCGCCACTGTGCATGGCTGGTATCTTGATTTGCCTACGAGTGGTGAAAGAGTGATTTCTGAATCAACTACGAATAGTAAACGTGTTATTTTTACTACAGTAATCCCATCTACTGCGGCTTGTTCATCAGGTGGCGATGGTTGGTTGATGGAAATGGATTTGTCAACGGGTGGAGCATTAACATACCCTAGTTTAGATTCTAATGGGGACGGTACTATTGATAGTAGTGATTATGTAACAGTTGGCACCCAGCATGTTTATGTCGGTGGTATGAAGCTGGGTTCAATACCAAGTGCGGCGAGATTGCAGAATGGTGCTGGTACAAATGGGAATGTTCTTAAAAGAATTAGTCAGTCAAACGGCACTATTTCAACAATACAAAACTCACCACCTTCTAAAATAGGTCGTACATCCTGGCGTGAAATTTTCCAATAAAGGAATCGAATATGAATATTAAATATGTAACTTTCTTATTGCTGGCGAACTTGTTTTGTTCACATGCTTCACTCGCTAGTATGATTGTGATGCCGCCTGAAGCTAAAACTAAAACGCATGCTGATATACCAAAGGTTTTGAGCGTGATGAGTATGGGGCAGTTGCAAAGTGTCGATGTGGAGGCAAAAACTTTGCGTATTAATGGGGTGGTGTATAGTTTTGCAGCGGGTGATATGAAATTTATCGGTATTGCTGGAGGTTCGATACCTTCGTCCCAACTTAAGGTGGGCGATTGGGTGCATTTCTGGATCAAATCATCTGTGACGCAGCAATCATCATATCAACTTGAACGATTAGAGCTCATGGTTAATCCAGAATCCAGAAAGGTAAAGCAATGAATAAGCAACGAGGATTTACTTTAGTTGAATTAATGATCACAGTGGCAATTGTTGGCATCCTTGCAGCCATTGCTTATCCAGGTTATACACAATATGTTAAGCGCGGTAACCGTGCGCAAGCTAGAACTTTATTGATGGAAAATGCCCAGTTTCTTGAGCGAAATTTTACTATGGCTAATCGTTATGACCAAACCAGTGCGGCCGTCGCAATTACCAGTGCCACACTACCGCGTACACAAAGTCCAACTAATGGTACTGCACAATACAATATGACGGTAGCTTTTCCTGCTGTAGCACCCTGTACAACAGGACAGTGTTTTACACTGTCAGCGACGCCAACAGGGAGTATGACAGGTGATACCTGCGGTACTTACACATTAACCAACACTGGAGTACAAGGTTCTGGTGGGGTAGTGGCTGATTGTTGGAATCGATAACCTAGATTTGCCCCCCCGCCATGGCGGGGGGGTGATTCAACCCATCAACTTGCGATATGCATTAAGTAATTGCTGGTGCATCTCACTTTTTTCAAAATCTTTGCCTAACACAGCTAAATCTGCAAAGCAGTTTTCTCCTCGGATTAATTCCTGCGATCTGGTTAGATTCACTTCACCATAAAGCTGAATCAAGCTGTCATTATATAGTTGACTGTCTGTAAGCTGTAGCAAGGTTGCAATGCAGTTGTAGATTTTTTGTCTGGCTGGATCTATCTGATTGAAATTGCTTATCCATTCGCAACCTGCAAGTGCATTGTCGGTATCGTGGCTGTGGAGTGCGAGCAGGGTTTTGAGTTCGCCTATGCGCAGGGTTTTCCAGTGGCTGTTGGCATCAGCGGCGAGACCGATGAAAGCAGCGACGAGTTGTTGATCGGGCACGTCGCGCTGGTTGAGTTCATCAAGTAATGCTGTGCTTTCAGCTATGTCGAGATTCTGTAAATTGCCTATGGTATGACGCAGGTCGTTGGCTATACTGTTGTTATCCCATTCCAGATCGTCTATTGGATAGATTTCTGACATGCTGGGCACGAGTATGCGACAACTGTAAATACCTAAGTCGGTAAAGTCGGCAATGTAAATTTCGCATGTGTCCTGGTGTATGCAGTCACACAGCCAGTTGAATTCCTCGGCTGTGGTGCCGGGATGATCCCAGTCGTTAAACTCGTAATCGGGTGTGGCGCGCAGAAATTCCCAGCTGATGATGCCGCTGGAGTCGACAAAGTGGATTTCCAGGTTTTGTGGGTCTGCGATTTCTTCAAGGTCGAAACCTGGCGGGTGAAAACCTGCCAAGGCGTCCAGATCACGCCCTTGCAGTAGCTCAGTGAGTGCGCGTTCCAGCGCAACTTCGAAGCGTGGATGCGCGCCAAAGCTGGCAAAACAGCCTTGATCATTTGGATGCAGCATGGTGACGTTCATCACTGGATAACGTCCATCTAATGAGGCGTCTTTAACGAGTATGCCAAAGCCAGCGGCACGCAATTCGCTGATGCCTTGCGCTATGCTGGGGTAACGGGCGATAACGTGCTCGGGTACATCGGGCAGGCAGATGCCTTCGCTGATGACACGGAATTTGACGTGCCGCTCCAGCACTTCAGATAAGGCCTGGGTGCGGGCTTCAGTCGCTGTGTTCCCCGCTGACATGCCATTGCTGACGTAGAGATTGCCGATGATGTTGACGGGGAACCAGCAGGTTGCGCTGTCACTTTGGCGTTGGTATGGAATTGCACAAATGCCTCGATCTGCATTGCCTGAGTTTCTGTCTACTAGTGTGCTTAAATCCAGACTGGCTTCCGGGTCGTAAAATTCACGCAGTTCATCATTTAATAATTCATCAGGCCAGGTATTGTCTTCAGGTATATCAAACCAGCGCTCCTGTGGGTAATGAACGTAGTCTTGTTGGGCGATGGTCGTACCCAGATAATAATGCGTCCAGAAATAGTGGCAGCCCAGTCGCTCAAAGAACTCACCTAATGCGCTGGCAAGCGCGGCTTGTTTGGATGCGCCTTTGCCATTGGTGAACAACAACGGGCAATCCTTGTCGCGGATATGCACAGACCACGCATCGGCTACGGGATTAAGCCATGAACGCTCTTCAATATGAAACCCCAGTGCTGCCAGTTTGGCGTGCATGGTGTCGATCGATGTCTCAAGCGCGGCATCTTTGCCGATGATGAAGTGATGGGTCATATGTTGTTCCTCATTATTTCATTATTGTGTAATGCAAAATTAAAAGTGCTCATCTTCGCCCAGATACCGCCACTGTCCCATAGGCAAATCGCTTAATATGATTTTGCCTATGCGGATGCGTTTCAGGCCGATGACTTTAAGCCCGACAAGCTCACACATACGGCGGATTTGACGTTTTTTACCTTCACGCAGGATGAAGCGCAGCTGGTCTTTGTTTTGCCAGCTGACTTGTGCGGGGCGCAGTGCGGCACCATCCAGACTGAGTCCGTGATTGAGTAACTCCAGACCTTGTGTGGAGAGTCGTCCTTCAGTACGCACCAGATATTCTTTATCGACATCAGAGTTTTCGCCTATGAGCTGCTTGGCGATGCGCCCGTCCTGGGTGAGCACCAATAAGCCGGTGGAATCAATATCAAGGCGTCCTGCCGGGGCAAGTCCATGTGCGTGCTCGTTACTAAAAGTAATTCCAGAGCGATCTTGCACATCGTGATTGGCTGCTGTGATCAGCACGCTAGCAGGCTGGTAGCCGTCTTCAGCCTGAGCAGAGACATAACCTATGGGTTTGTTAAGCAATATGGTGACGCGACTGTTCTGTTCACGTTGTGCTTGCGGCAACAGGGTGATGCGGCAGTCGGGCGATACTTTAGTGCCCAGTTCGGTGACGACTTCACCATTCACTTTCACCCAGCCATGTGCAATATACACATCCGCTTCACGGCGTGAGCTGAGTCCGCGCATGGACATGAGTTTGGAAAGGCGTAGCGTGGTGTCAGTCATGGTGTAGGCTTTTTACGAAAGTGGTAATTTTACGCGGTAATTGTGTCGAATAGCTGTTTTTTGTGTAAGGTGTAGGGTTGTGATTTTTAGAATTGATGGTAGGTAATATGGATTTTGATGTCATCGTCATAGGCGCTGGTGCAGCGGGCATGATGTGTGCAGCACAGGCGGGGCAGCGAGGGCGGCGAGTGTTGCTGATAGACCATGCTGCTAAAATCGGGGAGCGTATACGTATTTCAGGTGGCGGTCGGTGCAACTTTACTAATCTGGATGTGAGCGCAGATAACTTCCTGTCGCAAAATCCGCATTTTGCGCGTTCTGCATTGTCGCGTTTTAGTCAGTTCGACTTTATCAAGCTGATAGCCCATTACGGTATTGCCTATCATGAAAAAACTTTGGGGCAGCTGTTCTGTGATGATAGCGCACAACAAATTATTGCCATGCTCCGTGCAGAGTGTGACGTGGGTAAGGTGCAATGGGCACAGCCAAGTCAGGTATTGAGTGTGTCGGCGACTGGTGATGGTTATGTTGTGAGCACTGATAACGGTGAATTTGCTGCTACATCATTGGTCATAGCCACAGGTGGATTAGCCATACCGCAACTGGGTGCAACACCATTTGGTTATAAAATTGCGGAGCAGTTTGGTGTTCCTGTCATTGCGCCACAACCTGCTTTAGTGCCATTGGCATTGCCTCCAGAAACCTTGGCGGGCTTGCAGAATTTATCAGGTGCGTCACTGGCTGTGGCGAGCAACTGCGATGATCAGCAATTCCTGGAATCCATGTTGATTACGCATAAGGGGCTATCGGGCCCGGCGATTTTGCAGATTTCCAGTTATTGGCAAAATCAACAGTATAGTTCAGGAAAAAAACAGCCAATCACGATCAATTTATTGCCTAATCTGGATATAGCCGACTGGCTGAATTCGCATCGTCATAGCAAATCCACATTGGCTGCTTTGCTAAGTGAGCATTTGCCAAAACGCTTTGCGCAGGAATGGTGTGTGTTGCAGGCTTGGAACAAGCCGTTGATAGAGCATAGCAATAAAGATGTGGCCGCCATGATAGCTGCGTTGTCCGCTTGGGAGCTGATGCCTGCTGGCACATTAGGTTACGCTAAAGCAGAAGTTACGCTGGGTGGCGTTGATACCAATGCATTGTCATCCAAAACCATGGCAGTCAAAACGCATCCCAACCTGTATTTTATTGGTGAAGTCGTCGATGTGACGGGGTGGTTGGGCGGTTACAACTTTCAGTGGGCCTGGTCGTCAGGTTGGGTGGCGGGGCAGTTTGCCTAGCCGCCTGTCATCGACATAAACCGCAGTATTTTATGTGGCTGTTCACGAAATTCGTGGCGTTCTGGTTTGTGAGTGAGCGCCAAGCGTATGGCATCTTCAAGCTCAGAATCGGTTATGCCACCGCGTAATAGTGGACGGAATTCAAATTTGTCGTCTTGCCCAAGGCATAGATAAAGCGTGCCATCGACAGAGAGGCGTACACGGTTACAAGTCTCGCAGAAATGCTGTGAAATCGGGGTGATAAAACCAACGGAGAATGCGCCATCTGGTGTGGCGAGATAGCGGGCAGGTCCTGCACCGTGGAAGCTGGCTTCGATTAAGTCGAATTTTTCCGCCAGTCGTGCTTTGACTGGCTGTAAATCCAGATAAGCCGTATTACGCCCTGTGTCGCCGATAGGCATGGTTTCGATGAGGCGCAGAGTAAAACCTTGGTCTATGCAATAAGCAACCATGTCGTCAATTTCGTCGTCATTTGTCCCTTTCATTGCCACCATATTGATTTTGATGGGGGAAAATCCTGCCGCATTGGCATGAGCTAAACCATTCAAAATGTCGGGCAGGGCATCGCGCCCGGTGATGGCTTTGATGCGTTCTGGTTTTAATGAATCCAGGCTGACATTGATGCGGCTGACACCTGCGGCTTTGAGTGCTACAGAGTGCTTGTCTAATTGGGTAGCGTTGGTGGAAAGCGACAAATCGTTGATGTTGGGCAAGGCGGTGATGCGTCTGGCTAACTCGGGTAAATGCCGACGTAATAAGGGTTCGCCACCAGTCATGCGCACGCGTTGTAAACCCAAACGCGCAAATGCACCCAGCAATCGCTCTACTTCGTCAAAAGTCAGCCAGTCTGCAGGTTCTTCAAATCCCTTAAAGTCTTCGGGCATGCAATAGCTGCAACGTAAATCACAGCGATCTGTGACAGAGAGGCGCAGGTATTCAATGCGGCGACCAAATGGGTCAGATAAAACAGGGATGGTCATGGCGGATAGCAAAGCGTTAGATATTTCAGAATATAACCTATTTGAGCATTTTATAAAAGGCTGTTGTATGTTCTGGCTTTTTGCATGCTCATGAATATGCTAGTATCACTGGGTTTTGTAGCGTGAGTATATGGGATGAAAATCGTTGGTTTTGCAGGGTGGAGTGGTAGTGGCAAGACGACGTTAATTGAGCAACTCATTGCCTTAATGGCAGCAGATGGTTTGCGTGTTGCGACGATTAAGCATACGCATCATGACTTCGACCTCGATCAGGAAGGCAAAGATAGCTGGCGGCACAGGGCTGCGGGGGCGAGTGAGGTATTGCTGGCTTCGGATAAACGCTGGGCATTGTTACATGAATTACGCGATGCACCCGTACCTGATTTGAATGAATTGTTGGCGAAACTGAGCCCGTGTGATGTGGTAATTATTGAAGGCTGTAAATTTGCTAATGTGCCTAAGCTGGAAATTTATCGCGAAGCATTGGGCAAACCTGGCCTATATCCGAATGACGATGCGATAATGGCAGTAGTGACGGATAGTGTCGTATCTACGGACTTGCCGCAACTCGATTTGAATCAACCTGCCTTGGTGTATGCCTACCTGAAAGCTAATGTGTTATGACGCAATATATCGGTTTGATACCTGCCGCGGGTAGTGGCTCGCGTATGGGTGTAGAAGTACCTAAGCAATACCTCGATATTGCCGGACATCCGATGATTTATTATGCAGTGCGGGCGATGGTAACCTCGCCGTTAATAACGGCTGTTTATGTGGTACTGGCAGCAGATGATAGTTGGTGGGCTGGTTACAACTGGTGTGAATTTGGCGATAAATTGCAAGTGTTGCGGTGCGGTGGTGCGACACGGGCTGAGAGTGTGACTAATGGTTTGGCAGCGATGTCTACTGATGGGAAGGATTGGGTGCTGGTTCATGACGCAGCGCGACCATGCCTGACCATTGAGCTTATTGCACGGCTGATAGAGGCGGTGGGTGATACCGAGATCGGTGGGCTGTTAGCTATTCCGGTGGCAGATACGCTTAAGCGTGCATCGGGTGTACATGTTGCGCAAACCGAATCTCGGGATGGCTTATGGCAAGCGCAAACGCCACAGATGTTCAGGCATGATTTATTACAGCAGGCATTGAGTAACAATAGTGATTTTGTGCCTACTGATGAAGCTAGCGCAGTTGAAGCATTAGGGCATCATCCCCTGCTGGTTGCAGCTGATAGCAGTAATTTTAAAGTGACCTACCCTAATGATTTACGTATGGCACGGTTGATTCTGGAACAGGAAATTTCAGCGCAGGGAAATTTGGAGCAGGATAATGACTAATTTACGCATAGGCCACGGCTTTGATGTCCATGCTTTTGCTGCTGAGCGCAAGCTGATTATAGGCGGGGTGGATATTCCATACGAATTAGGTTTGGCGGGACATTCAGATGCCGACGTATTGCTCCACGCTATTTGCGATGCGCTATTAGGCGCAGCAGGATTGGGTGATATAGGACGGCATTTCCCAGATACTGATGCACGTTTTAAAGGTATAGATAGCCGTCGCTTATTACGCGAAGTGGCAAATTTAATCGCGCAACGAGGTTATCAATTGGCAAATCTGGATAGCACGATAATCGCGCAAGCCCCAAAAATGGCACCGCATATCGCTACGATGCAAGCTAATATTGCGGCAGATTTGGGTGTGGATGTGAATGCCGTCAACGTTAAAGCAACGACAACGGAAAAGCTGGGCTTCACTGGGCGTGGTGAAGGCATAGCTGCTGAAGCGGTATGTATTTTGTATGCAAAATAATCAGCCTACACGCAAAGCGACGTATATCGGTGGTTCTAATTACCGCCGTAATGCGTATGGGACTAATCACCCCTTGTCGATTCCCCGCGTGTCATTAGCTACTGATTTGATATTGGCTTATGGTGCAATGACCGATGCGGAGTTTAAACTGGCGCGTAAAGCGGCAGATTACGAGCTGGAGTGGTTCCATACGCCGGAATATGTGTCTGCTTTTAAACGTGCAGAGGCGCTAGGTCGAGTGTCCAATCCAGTACGTCAGCGCCATCATTTAGGTACGTTGGAAAATCCGTACTTCGAGCAGTTTTTTACCATCCCCGCCACGGCAACGGGTGCGTCTGTACAGGCAGCTGATGAGGTTGTTAACGGGCGTATCGGATTTAATCCTGCTGGGGGTATGCACCACGCGCGGCCTGATGCGGCGCACGGATTCTGTTATTTCAACGATACCGTGTTGGGTATTATGCGGCTGCGTCAACAAGGCTGGCGTGTACTCTATATAGATATCGACGCACATCATGGCGATGGTGTAGAAGAGGCGTTTCTTGACGACCCTGAGGTGTTTACGCTGTCATTGCATATGGATAACTATGCCTATCCATTCAAGGCAGGGCAGGTGAGTGATACAGCACGCGCTGGGCACACCAGTTTGAATGTGCCATTGCCGAAAGCCACCAATGATGCAGAATATCGTCTGGCATTCGATGCCGTGTGGCAACCAGTGCTGGATAAGTTTAAGCCAGATGCCATAGTGTTGCAGGCAGGTACGGATATGATATTCGCAGATCCTCTGGGTAAGCTGGGCATGACCACACAAGGTTTTTTATCAATTGCCGAAACCATACTCAACACCAGTCCATGTCACGCTGATGGTACACCACGCCTGTTGGTAACAGGCGGTGGTGGTTATCACCCGCTAGTGCTGGCGCGGGCATGGACGGGTTTGTGGGCTTTGTTGTCTGGACGTGAACTTCCTGTCGATTTGCCTGCCACAGGGATAGACGCATTGCGTTCCGTGCCTTGGGATATGGACGAGGACGAACCGCATTTTGCACAGTTATTTATTTCGCGTCTGGATGCTGAGTCCGACACGCACATACGCACAGAAATCCACGATTTAATTTTAGCTATTCAACAACATCCTTATTTGAAAGCATCATGACTACACCATTGATACCTGGCCATTGCACAATGATGGCAACCAAACAATATGTCACTACTATTGGTAAAGACTGTGCCGCTGGGCACTATAGTGATTTTCTTAACGTGCATTTACAACTTTCTTCTATTGGTATCGGTACTTTTCCGGGTGCGCCTGTAGATGAGGTGGATGCAAATTATGCTGAAATTGTTAGCGAGGCATTGACGCACGGTATCAACGTTATTGATACGGGCACGCATTATCGTTATGGCCGTTCAGTTGCTGCGGTGGGTGTGGGTGTGCGTCGTGCTATGGAAGCGGGGGTAAAGCGTGAGCAGATGTTCCTGGTATCCAAGGGCGGTTTCTTAAGTTTCCGTGATGGTCGTCCCGATGATTTACAAGCGTGGTTTCAGACTGAAGTGGTGGCGAAAGGGTTGGGGCGAGTAGAGGATTTAACCCAGGCACATTGTATCAGCCCTGAATATATCGGCTTTCAGATTGAACTGTCACGTCAGTTAATGGGCGTAGAAACACTGGACGCTTTTTTGATAGATCAGCCTGAAGTGCATATTCCGGCCATCGGTAAAGACCAGCTAAATCGCAAGCTGGAAAAAGTATTTATGGTGCTGGAACAAGCTGTAAAAGACAAAAAAATCCGTTATTACGGCATTTCTACTTTCAATGGCTTTCGTGCTGAGACCGATGATCCCATGTTTCAGTCGATTACCTCCATGCAAGGTCACGCTGAAAAGGCGGCGCGGGCGATATGGAAAGACGATCAGGCCAAGCATCAGTTTAAAGTAGTGCAAATGCCTTTTAATCAAGTGATGCAGGAAGGTTTTACCCGTTTCAGTCAAACTACTGGGCAGGGTAATATTGGCTCGACTATCCAGGCAGCTCATCAATTGGGCGTGTATCTGATGGCGAGTCATACCTTGTTTAAAGGGCATCTGGCGAATCAGGCTATGGATGCGGTGATGCAGTCGATGGCGATGTTGCCTAATCACGCACAGCAAGCTATACAATTTAATCGCTCTACGCCTGGGGTTGGTACAACACTTGTGGGGATCAGCACGCCAGCGCACTTGCAGGATGTGTTAGCGGTGGCGCGTACTGAACCTATGGAAAAAACAGCTTATCTGAAAATGTATCAGCGGACTGAGTAGTCGGCCTACAGTAGTTTTTCGAATTCGTCGGCAGGGATGGCAGGGGAGAAGAGATAACCCTGCATCTCATCGCATCCGGCATCAATCAAAAATGCCTTTTGCTCTTCCGTTTCCACACCTTCAGCAATAACTTTCAGGTTGAGTGCGTGGGATAGATTGATGATGGCAGAACAAATGGCCACATCACTGTCATTATCAGGCGCTTCTTGCACAAAAGAGCGATCTATTTTCAGTTTATTGAGCGGGAAACGCTTCAGGTAGTTAAGGCTGGAGTAACCGGTACCAAAGTCATCAATCGAGAGCTTGACACCCAATGTGGCCAAGGCCTGTAGCTTTTGTAAAGCGTCCTCAGCATCATTGATAAGGATGGATTCGGTGAGTTCCAGTTCTACGAATGCAGGACTTAACTCAGCAGCTTGCAATGCCGCACTGACGATTTCAACAAAATTGCTCTGTTGGAATTGCAACGCAGATACATTGATAGCAATGATAATGTTTTTACTTTTCCACTGTGAGGCTTGTTCTATCGCGGTTTTTAATACCCAATTGCCTATCGGGATAATGACACCCGTTTCTTCAGCAACCGGAATAAAGTGTGCAGGGCTAACATTGCCCAATGCCTCATCATGCCAGCGGATAAGTGCCTCGGCACCAACGATGGCACCTGTTTTTAAATCAACTTGCGGCTGGTAGTAGAGCTTGAATTGTTGTTGTTCTAGCGCGAGGCGCATGGCATGATCCAGCTTCATCCGCGATAGCAGACTCATATTCATCTGCGGTTGATAGAAGCGGAAACCAGACCGTCCACGCTCTTTGGCATGATACATGGCGCTGTCGGCATTTTTGATCAAGTCATCAAACGTGAGTCCGTCTTCAGGATAGAGTGCGATGCCTATGCTGCAAGTAACCGTAAAATTAATGTTGTTGATGGTAAATGGCATGGACAGTGCATCTAATATGCGCTGTGCGCTGATTTCTACCCCGCGCGCATCCGTTTGTTCCAGCATCAATACAAACTCATCCCCACCTAATCGAGATGCAATGTCAATTTCACGGATATTGTCACGCAGACGCTGAGCAACTTCCACCAGCACTTGGTCGCCATATTGGTGACCCAGAGAGTCATTAATTTTTTTGAAGTGATCCAAATCCAGAAACAGTACGGCAAAGCTGGTGTGATTACGTTTGGCAAGATTGATGCTGTGCTCAAGTTTCTGATCCAGGTGCAAACGATTGGGAAGTCCCGTCAGCGTGTCATGGTAGGCAAGTTCTTCTATCCGTTGCTTGGCAATGTGTGTTTCGGTGAGATCCTTGAGGAAACATAAATGGTGATAGCTGTTATGGAGACTATCTTCTATGCGCACTATGGATGCGAGTACCAGATACATATCGCCATGTTTGTTTTGATTCCACATCTCAGCTTCCCAATAACCCTGGGTTGCCACTTCTTCCATTACTTGGGCTAGCTGTTCACTATCACAACTGAAAGTGAAAATGCTGCAAAGTTTAAGACTTAGTAACTCGAGCTGTGTGTAACCAGTCAGTTTTTCGCAACTCGGGTTAGCTGCAATCACCTGATGATCGCTATCAGTAATGAAAATAGCATTCAGACTGGCTTCAAATACTTTTGAAGCCAGTTTTAACCGTGCTTCATTTGCGACTTGCGTGCTGATATCGCGGTAGGTATAAACTTTGCCTATCGCTTGTCCTCTGGCATATTGCGGCAGGGTGATGCATTCAAAAATACGGCCTGAGCGTAAGGTGAGGGTGGATGTGGTATTAACTAAAAGTGGATGTGCTGAAATTTCATCAGTGGTCTGTTGGTTACGATGTAATACAGCCTGATCTATCCAGCTGAATACGGCATAGTCATCACGTTCGGTGAGTAAGTGTTCGGGCATTTCCCATAGTTTTGCAAAGGTCTGATTGTAAGCACGGATGCCGTGATGCAGATCAGTTACCAATAAACCATCGGCTGAGGATTCAAGCGTGGCACGTAATTCGGCAATGAGTCGTTCCAGTTCCAGTTCTGTGTGACGTTGCTGGGTCATGTCACGAATGGCAACGATATAAAAGTGGGCTTGAGCCGTTTTAGCAAGACTCACTCGACGTTCTACATTGAGTAAATGACCATCATGGTGACGGATTAAACTCTCGGAATTGATTTGGTGGGATAAGCCGTTTGCAACATCTTCCCAGAAAAACATATCTTCAGGTGTGGCGGCTAATGCAACTACGGGTTTGTTGATAAACCAGTCAGGCGTTACGCCGAGCAAATCTGCAGCAGCCCGATTCGCAATAATAATTTTGAAGTCTATCGGACTGACCAGCCAGACAGCATCCAACATGCCTTCAATTATGGCTTGCCAATGGCTATTCATGATGCTGTCGACGTGATGATTTGACCACGCTCAAAAAAATAACAGGCGCGTTTGCGCGGTGATAGGTAATCGTATACAGCCTTCGGTAACTCTATGGGTTTGATGCTGCGTTGTATATTCAGCTCTGGATGGGTTGTTAAGTCCAATATTAACGCGTCATCAACAGGTATGTTACGGTCATAGACGATAATATTGGGTTTAAGTGGTCGGGCGCTATTAACGCTGATGACTATCGCATAACGATTATCAGTTAATTGCACAGTGGAACCCGGTGGGTACACACCCATCATGCGAACAAAACGGGATATCGTATCCTGATTAAACTGATTACGCATTTTGGCAAAAACGATGGAAATGGCTTCGTGAGGAGTAATAGCCAGGCTAGGATTGGCTGGGTTGCATAAATTGTCATAGGCATTGATTAAGCCAACAATTTGGCTGGGAATAGGGATGCTCATGTCCATTAAACGGGCAGGAAAGCCCGAACCATCATCACGTTCGTGATGCTGTGCAATCATTAGCTGAATCAGTGAGTTGCACCCCATTTTCTTTGCAATATTGACACCCAGAAGTACATGGCTTTCATACAGGTTTTTTTCAGCACCTGTCATTTGTTCATTAAACGAGCGCACACGATACGGGAGCATGATTTTGCCAATATCGTGCAATAGTCCCGCTATGCCGACTTCGGCTATTTGTGGCATGGACAATCCCGATGTCTTAGCCAATAACATCGAGAGTATGGTTACGTTTAATGAATGTAGCGTGTTCTGTTCAGCGTTGTTTTCAGATAGCAGACGGATGGCAATATCATCGTGACTGAGAAAGTCAGTGATCATGTCATTAATCAGTTTTTCCGCATTTTGTAATGCAAGCCCCGCATCTTTATCGATGTTTTGGGTGATTTTCTGATAAATCAGTACTGCATCATTAAAACGGCGATCACTTTCCAGTAATTGATTGCGTTGCGCGCGCAGTATGGATTGATGTTGCTTTATACGTAGTTCTTCGAGTGTAGGGATGGGCTGTGTAATATCACTACTGGAAATAGGCGTAGCAATGATTTTTTCGTCGCTATAGTCCGGAGCATAACGTACCTGAGCCAAGCCTAATGTGCGTATCGTATTGATTTGAGCTTGCGACTGAATTTTAAAATGATTCAGCGGAAAAGGATGCTGCATCCAGCCCAAGTCCAGATAGACGTAGTGCCCGATGCGGAGGTCACTGACATTAATGATTTGGGTTTGGCTGATGTCCATATTGTTTAAATATGATCGTTATGATTATGATTACATCTCATCGTAGCACGCCATTGCGCCTATGTGTCCATTTTTTTAATATCATGGTGACATCATCCACATAGGTGTAAACCACGGGAATAATGAGTAGGCTCAATAACGTCGAAGTGATTAATCCACCTATGACGGCGATTGCCATTGGTGCCCGGAAGCTAGGGTCTACACCCAAGCCTAGTGCAATGGGTAGCATGCCAGCACCCATGGCGATGGTGGTCATGAGGATAGGGCGAGCGCGCTTGCTGCAGGCATCAACAATGGCATCGTGGCGGCTCATGCCGTGGTCACGGCGGGCGACGATGGCATATTCGACTAGCAATATCGAATTTTTGGTGACGATGCCCATGAGCATAAGCAAACCTATCAGCGACGGCATGGAGAAGCTGCTGCCTGTGAGATAGAGTGCCGCGAATGCACCGCCGAATGCGAGTGGCAGAGCGGCAAGTATGGAGACAGGTTGGGCAAAGTCGTGAAAGAGCAAAACTAAAGTGAAGTAGACTAAAAGCACACCTGTCATCATCGCCAGTCCAAAGCTGCCAAATAATTCTTGCATGCGCTCGGCATCACCAGAGTCACTACGGAATACGCCAGGTGGCAGGTGCTGCATGCTGGGTAGTTGCTCCACAGCTTTGAAAACATCACCGAGTTGTTGTCCATTCAGTTCGACATCTATCGTTACATTGCGATTACGGTCTAGTCTGTCGATTTGCGCCGCACCACTGCCCATGGTGATGTGGGCAATATTGGCAAGCTGAACGTCACCATTTTTGCCTGGTACGCTTAATTGGCCGATGCTGTCCAGATTTTGCCTGATGCTATCAGGCAGGCGTGCACGTATCGGGATCTGGCGTTCACTGAGATTGAGTTTGGCGAGTGCGGCGCTGTAATCTCCGCTGGTAGCGATACGTACGGTATCAGCCAAATTGGCTGTGGTAACGCCTAATTCCGCAGCACGAGCGTAGTCAGGCTGGATAATGATTTCAGGGCGTAGCAAGCTGGCAGATGAGCTGACATTACCTAATCCAGGCAGCGTACGAATATCGCGTACTACGAGCTGTGAAGTGACTGCCAGTAGATTGGCATCGTCACCTGACAAGACTAATTGCAATTTTTCGCCAGCATCCCCACTACCAACAGTGATGCGTACTCCAGGAATAGTAGCCAGACGCTGGCGTATTTCAGCTTCGATATCCTGTTGGGTTCTGCTACGTTGATTGCGTGGTGTCAGGCTGACGGTGAGTTTGGCTTTACGGACTTCTGTACTCGCACCACTGGAAAACAAATCACCACCACCAGAGCCACCACCGATGCTGGTGTAAATTTGCTTGATTTCGGGAATCGATACCAAGTCTAATCGTGCCATTTCAGCACGCTCGCGAGTGAGTGCGAGCGGTGTGCCGGGGGCTAATTCCAGGCTCACAAAAGTTTGCCCGCGATCGCCAGGCGGAACAAAGCCAGATGGCAACAGGGGAATCAATGCAATTGAAGCAAAAAAGAATACAGCAGCTGCGATTGATGTGCCGATGCGGTGTCGTAGACACCATTGCACTAAGGTCAGGTAGCGCTGCATGAGTGCGCTTTCGTGCGCTTTGGCGGGCAGTGGTTTGAGCAGATAGGCAGCCATCATAGGCGTAAGCAAGCGTGCAACTAACAGCGAAGCCATCACTGCTAATGCAGCGGTCCAGCCAAACTGCTTGAAGAATTTCCCGGCAACGCCATCCATAAAAGCTGTTGGCAGAAAGACTGCAACCAGGGTGGCCGTAGTGGCAACAACCGCCAGTCCAATTTCATTGGTGGCTTCCAGCGCGGCTTGCAGTGGCGATTTTCCCATACGTAAATGGCGTACGATATTTTCGATTTCCACAATAGCATCGTCGACCAGTATGCCGACGACCAAAGCCAGCGCCAGCAATGTTACGGTGTTAAGCGAGAAACCAAAATAGTACATGCCGATAAACGTGGGTATCACTGACAGCGGCAGTGCAGTAGCGGCAACCAGCGTGGCGCGAAGGTCACGTAAAAACCACCACACCACCAATATTGCCAGTATCGCGCCTTCATAGAGCAAGTCCATGGAGCCGTCATATGAGTCCTGTACGGCAGTCACCCCATCATAGACTTCGGCGATATGGAGGTTGGACTGATGCTGGGTCAGCTGCATTATCGCAGCACGGACTTTGGCTGCAACTTCGACTTCGCTGGTGCCTTTCATGCGAGTAACTTCAAAACCGACTACGGGTTTGCCATTCAATAAGGCTAGACTGCGGCGCTCGGCGTGAGTGTCCTGTACATCGGCGATTTGATCCAGTCGCACATAACGACCGTTACTGAGGGGGATGCTGGTGGCGGCTAGCGCCTGTGCAGAACTGACTGTGCCGACAATGCGAATGGCTTGCTCTACTTGCCCGACATCGCCGCGCCCACCAGAAGACTCAATTTCTACACGCTTGATTTGGCGTGATACATCCGCTGCAGTCACATGTAACGCAGCAAGTTTGGCGGGGTTAAGGGTGATACGGATTTCCCTGTCGACTCCGCCGACACGGTCCACCTTGCCAACACCAGGTATGGCCAGCAGCAATTTGGATAAGTTGTTATCCACATACCAGGATAAGGCTTCTTCATCCATTTGTGCTGAGGCGATACTAAATGTGATGATAGGGCGACCTGTGGTGGTTACCTTGCTGATAATGGGATCTTTTATGTCCCCGGGCAGATCAGCGCGAACCCGGCTAACGGCATCGCGCACATCGTTGACCGCCTCGCTGGTGTCTTTTTCCAGATTAAATTCGGCGTATGTCAGGGAACTACCATCGGTGATGACTGAACGTATATGCTTGACCCCGCCCAGTGTTGCCAGTGTGTTTTCGATTTTTCGGGCAACGTCAGTTTCTAGTTGGGATGGTGACGCGCCTTCCAGTGTTGTCGTTACAGTGACAACGGGCAGCTCGATATCAGGAAAATCCTGGATGCCCATGCGCTGAAAGCTGTGCAGGCCTAACAGTGTAAGCAGCGCAAATAACAGTATGGCAGGGATGGGTTGGCGTATCGCCCAGGCTGAAATGTTCATGGCTGCTTTGCCGTGACGACGTTAACCAAATCACCGTCATTCAAGAAGCCGCCGCCATCCGCCACGAAACTGTCTTGCGCATTGATGCCAGACAAAATTTCAACATTATTTTTATACCGTGTGCCAGTGTTGATTTGTGTCAGTTGTACATGATGATCAGGGCTCAAACGATACACGTAACTATGCCCGTCACGTTCGATAATCGCACTGGCAGGCAGGCCAAAATTATGTCGTGTGCCCAGAATAAACGTGCCGCTGACATACATACCTGCCTGCGCGGCCGTATGTGCAGGAATATCCACATAGGCCATGCCCAGGCGTGTTTGCGGGTCGATAGTGGGCGCGATGATGCGGACTTTTGCATTGCTGATTTGCTGATTAGGCAGATTGATCTGCGCGATCTGTCCAGGGTGTATTTGGGCTAGTTGCTCAGCCGTGAGTTCGGCACGCCATTCCAGACGGTTTTGGCGTATCAGGCTGAACAGGCTTTGCCCGGCAGGGATGACAGCGCCCAATGTGGCATTACGCGCGCTGATGATGCCATCGTCAGGTGCGGTAATACGGGTTTTTTGCAAATTCAGTTGTTGCCGGTTGAGCGCGGCATTGGCTGCATCCAGACGTGCTTTAGCGGTGAGCGCGGCAGTTTTATACTGGTTAATCTGTTGTTCGCTCATTGCACCCGTACTTGCCAGTGCCAGGGCGCGTTCTGCGTTATTGGTGGCTTCGACTAGCGTAGCACTAGCTTCGGCCTGAGTTGCGCGTTGTTGGCTGAGGTCTGCGCTGGGAATGTCCTCGCTAAATTGTGCTAACACCTGACCGCGCTTAACGATGTCGCCGACATTGACATAAACCGCAGTGAGTTTCAGACCTGTAACTTCGCTGCTGATATCGGCTTCTTGCCAAGCTGCGATATTGCCATTGGCGACGACTTGGATGGGCCAGTCTTGTTCGTGTGGTTGAGTCACGTTGACACTGAGCGCGGGCTTGGCACTCGTGTTAATTGTGTTGGGAGTCGTGTGCGGGCGTTTGAGCGCAAACCATGCACCTGCTGCAATCAGGCTTGCCAGTACGAGTAAGATTTTGGTGGATTTAGTCATGCTTATCTGCCGAGGTATAGCCGCCCCCCATCGCTTTATACAAGCTGACGCTGGCGGTAAGTTGATCACGCTGTAATGTGGTGTATTGATTTTGTGCGTTAATGAGGTTGCGCTTGCTGTCCTCCACTTCGAGCAGGCTTGCTGTACCGGCCTGATAGCGTAATTGGGTGGCGTGTTCGACCTGGCTATAGTTATTAACGCTGGCGAGCGCGTCAATTAAGCGTAATCGTGTGCTATCGAGCTGAACTAATGCCTGTTCGGTTTCTTTTACTGCGCTACGGACCTTCAGTTCGTAATTGGCACGGGCTTCGTCATATTTTGCTTGAGCCAGCGCAGCATCCGCGCGACGTTTCCCTGCATCAAATAATGGAATTTTGAGTGCAGGGCCGAATGACCAGGTGTCTGATTGGCTACTTGCCCCATTCAAATTGAGCCAGGAGATACCGATAGACCCCGTGAGGCTGATGCGCGGATAACGATTGGCCTCAGCGATGCCGATATCAGCCATGGCTGCGGACAGATCACGTTCTGCTGCAGCCAGGTCGGGGCGTTGGCGGAGTATGTCAGCGGGCACGCTGTTGATGTTGAGCATAGGGCTGTCCGGTAATTTGGCTTGTTGCTGGCCAAGCTCGGTAACTAGCGCAGGCTCATCCCAGCCTGTCAGTGCGACCAGTGATTTACGTTGTGATGCACATTCTGCTTGCTGATTGAGATAGCGGTTATGGGCATCCTGTGTGCTGGCCAGAGCGAGTGCGGCATCACTGGCAGGGATAAATTGCTGGGCCAGCTTGAGTTGCGTCAGTGCAGCAGTTTGTTGGCGTGATTGCCAGTCTGCTGCTGCATTGACTGTGGCGATTTCACATGCGCGGTAAGTGAAATAAGTGCTGGCCACCTCAGCTGCCAGGCTGACGCGGGCTTCGTGCCAATTGGCAACTCGGGCATCGTATCGTGCTACAGCAGCATCGCGTGCACGCCGACTGGCACCAAATAAATCGATTTCCCAAGCGCTATCCAGACTGATGCTATTGGCTGTTTGCAAAAATATCTGGTTTCCAAACGGATTGTTTTTGCTGCGTATGGATTTGGCGTTGAAGTCTAAGGTGGGATATAAACCCGCGCCTACGCTTTCGCCATTGGCGCGGGCTTGGGCAATGCGTGCGATAGCGCTGTCCAGATTGGGGCTGCTTGCTTGCGCTTGTTCGATGAGCTTGACCAAGGTTGCATCGTGATACTGTGCCCACCAGTCATCGAGCTTACTGATTTGTCCGTCATGCGGCAGCGGTGCCTGCCAGGCTGTGGTTAATGCTGGGGTTGGGCTGTGGTAAGTCGGGCCGACGCTGCATGCACCGAGCAAGCTCATTAGCAGCAAATATGTTGGGGCACGAGTGAAATTCATAAACTGGTCAGTTGTTGTGTCAAGGGCGTACGTCGCCAGATACGCCACAAATCTATACGCTGACAAAGCCATTCGTATTGATGCGTGGGCGTGTGTGTGGTGATGCGAAGCTGCTTGATTTGTCCTGCTTTCAGTTGTGATAACAGCGGTGCAAACCAGTTTTGTTCGAGCACCAGCATTGCTTCGCGCCAGCCATAATAATCGCCGTATTGCGCAGCGCCAGTGAGCTGGTCGAGAATGACAATCGCATCGTCATTTATATTGTTGATGTTGTCGGGGAGCGCGTCATTAGGCATGTTTGCCAGCAATGCCATGGCACGTATATTGGGATCGTTAGTCCATAGTTTGCCGGTTGCCATGCGCGGGATATCGGGCATAACCCCACCTCCCCAACACCATAGGCTATTTATGGGTAACTCACCCCGTTGTTCACGTGCATCATTAACTGCCAAACTAAAGAATAGCATCTGGATTTCATTATAAAAACGATGCCAGGCCAAACTGTCTGCTCCCTGTGGGAGATGTGGGTCTATATGTTTGCCGGTGACCTGGTTGACCGGTGTAGTACGTAGTTGTGGTATTTTTGCTACACGCAAGTACCAGCGGTCTGGACGCAATGGGTAAAGCAGATAACCATCATCCTTAAAATATTCGTTGAATGCTTGAGCAAATAATTCGGCTTCAATTTGACTGATGCTAAATGCTCCGCTGTCGACGAGCATCAGCTGGTCACGGGTAGCGCGCAGGTGCACAGGGTCGGCGCGTAGCCAGTAATACTGCTCAGGTTTGCCGCCATCAGCTGCGAGACAAATGGGTGCGATGGGGTAGTCCTGTTGATATGGAATTTGAAAATGTGCACATAGCGCAGCCTCTGTGCTCGTGGTAGCGGTGGCAGTTACACGTTTGCTGCGAGCCAGCAGAGTGCTGAGCGCGGGTAGGGATAAGTCTTGCAGTACTGCCGCACACATCTCAGCTGGCGGCATAAGGTCAGGCACGATAAGCCAGGTCATGTGTCTATGCGCATGGATAAATCAACTGCGTGTATATGTTTGGTTATCGAGCCAGTGGAAATGCGTTGCACGCCTGTTTCGGCTATGGCACGGACATTGTTCAAATCAACATTGCCTGATGCTTCAAGTATGGCGCGACCCTGAGTGAGTGCGACGGCGGCGATGAGCTCGGTAATGTTGAAATTATCCAGTAAAATTAATTTTGCGCCTGAATTCAAGGCTTGCTTTAATTCGTCCAGATTTTCTACTTCGATTTGCACAGGTACGCTGGCGTTGCGGGTAGCTTTGAGTACGGCGGCTATGCTGCCCGCTGCTGCAATGTGATTTTCCTTGATTAGAATGCCGTCAAATAATCCGACACGTTGATTCTTGCCACCACCGCAGCTTACCGCATATTTTTGTGCGATACGTAATCCGGGCAGCGTCTTGCGCGTGTCCATAATGACGGCTGAAGTATCCTTTATTGCCTGCGCATACTGGTGTGCGGCAGTAGCTGTGGCGGATAAGGTTTGCAGAAAATTCAACGCGGGACGCTCAGCAGACAGGAGCGCGCGGGCATTGCCAGTGATTTCACAGAGCATTTGATCTACCCCTATGCACTGACCATCCTGAGTGAACCAGTTGATTTTAACTTCTGGGTCGAGTTTTCGGAAGCACGCATCAAACCACTCACGTCCACAGCAAATCGCCTTTTCACGGCTGAGGACATAGGCCGTTGCTATTTTATCTGCAGGAATTAATGCCGCAGTAAGATCGCCCGTGGCGATGTCTTCCGCAAGTGCTGCGGTGACGTTTTGTTGTATGGCGAGGGCGAGTTGTTCTGCGCTGAGCATGGGTTGGTCTGGGTAAATTAGAAGTTGCTTATTGTGCGTGGAGTCTGACAATGTTGCAAGCATGATAATTTAAGACCTGCAGGGTTGAAATTCTATTACTACCCCACATATATAGGCTATTCATAACATACAAACTAAAGAGGGAAGCTATGCGTATCGATAAATTTACGACTCAGTTTCAACAAGCCTTGTCTGATGCCCAAAGTTTGGCGATCGGACAGGATAACCAATATATAGAAGCAGTGCACTTACTCTCGGCGTTAATTGATAATGCGGAGGGTGGCACGACTTCGTTGTTGTCCCGTGCAGGGGCGAATGTACGTGCGTTACGCACTGCGTTACAAGCAGGGATAGATAAGCTGCCTAAAGTGGAAGGGCATGGCGGCGAAGTGCAGATTTCGCGCGATTTGACTAACCTGTTAAATGTTACTGACAAGGAAGCGCAAAAACGTGGTGATCAGTTTATCGCCAGCGAATTGTTTTTGTTGGCAGCATGTGACGACAAAGGTGAAGTAGGGCGCGCATTAAAACAGCATGGCGTGACCAAATTGGCGCTGGATGCCGCGATTACGCAAGTGCGTGGTGGCGAGAGTGTCAATAACGCTGAGGCCGAAGGGCAGCGTGAAGCCTTGAACAAATACACACTGGATTTAACCGAGCGTGCGCGGCTGGGTAAACTCGACCCTGTAATTGGGCGTGATGATGAGATACGTCGCACCATACAGGTGTTGCAACGTCGTACCAAGAACAACCCTGTGCTCATAGGTGAGCCTGGTGTGGGTAAAACGGCCATCGTTGAAGGTTTGGCGCAACGTATTGTTAATGGTGAAGTGCCTGAAACGCTAAAAAACAAGCGTGTGCTGGTGCTGGACATGGCTGCCTTGTTGGCGGGGGCGAAATATCGCGGTGATTTTGAGGAACGTCTGAAAGCGGTGTTGAAGGAAGTTGGCCAAGATGAAGGGCGGATTATTCTATTCATAGACGAGCTGCATACCATGGTGGGTGCCGGTAAGAGCGAAGGTTCTATGGATGCGGGCAATATGCTCAAGCCGGCTCTTGCGCGCGGTGAACTGCATCTGGTCGGCGCAACGACCTTGGATGAGTATCGTAAATATGTAGAAAAAGATGCGGCACTGGAACGGCGTTTCCAGAAAGTGCAGGTCGATGAGCCTAGTGTAGAAGACACCATTGCCATTTTGCGCGGCTTGCAAGAGAAATATGAAGTTCACCATGGTGTGGACATCACAGACCCTGCCATTGTTGCGGCGGCAGAATTAAGTCATCGTTACATAACCGACAGATTTTTGCCTGATAAGGCGATAGATTTGATCGATGAGGCGGCATCACGCGTGCGCATGGAAATTGATTCTAAGCCTGAGGAAATGGATAAGCTGGACAGACGTCTGATTCAGCTCAAGATAGAACGTGAATCGGTGAAAAAGGAAAAAGACGAAGCTTCGCAAAAACGCTTGGGCTTATTGGAAGAAGAAATCGCCAGACTGGAGCGCGAATACGCCGATCTGGAAGAAATCTGGAAAGCCGAAAAAGCCATGGTCGCGGGTACGCAGCATATTAAAGAGCAGTTGGATCAGGCGCGTATTGAAATGGAAGAGGCTAAGCGTCAGGGCGATTGGAATGCCATGTCGGAGATACAGTATGGACGTATCCCACAACTGGAGTCGCAGCTGCACCAGGCACAAGCCGCAGAGAGTGCCGAACAAGCCACACCTAAACGTTTGTTGCGTACGCAAGTCGGCGCAGAAGAAATCGCTGAAGTGGTGTCGCGGGCGACGGGTATACCTGTGTCCAAAATGATGGAGGGCGAGCGCGACAAATTATTGCAAATGGAAGATGTGCTGCATGATCGCGTGGTTGGACAAGATGAAGCAGTGACCTTGGTGGCTGATGCGATACGTCGTTCGCGTTCAGGTCTGGGCGATCCAGGTCGTCCTTATGGTTCGTTCCTGTTCCTTGGGCCTACTGGTGTGGGTAAAACCGAGCTGTGCAAAGCACTGGCCGGTTTCCTGTTTGACTCGGAAGATCACATGGTACGTATCGACATGAGTGAATTCATGGAAAAACATACTGTGTCGCGTTTAGTGGGTGCTCCTCCGGGTTATGTTGGCTATGAAGAAGGTGGTACGCTTACCGAGGCTGTGCGCCGTAAGCCATATAGTGTGATCTTGCTGGACGAGGTTGAAAAAGCGCATCCTGATGTGTTTAACGTATTGCTGCAAGTGCTGGATGATGGGCGGTTGACCGATGGTCAGGGGCGCACGGTAGATTTCAAAAATACCGTTATCGTCATGACCTCTAACTTGGGTTCGCAAATGATACAGCAGATGCAAGGCGAACCTTACGCAGTGGTGAAAGAGGCGGTGATGGGCGAGGTGAAAACCTACTTCCGTCCAGAGTTTATCAACCGTATCGATGAGGTTGTTGTGTTCCACGCATTAGGCGCAGCTCACATCCGCAGTATCGCCAAGATACAGCTGCAATATCTGGCCAAACGTCTGGCAGCTATGGGCATGGGCTTTGAAATCAGCGACGCTGCTCTGGATGCACTGGCTGAGGTTGGTTTTGATCCGCTGTTCGGTGCGCGACCACTCAAACGTGCTATTCAGTCGCAGCTGGAAAACCCATTGGCAAAATCTATCTTGTCTGGAGGGTTTGCTGAAAAAGACATCGTCCACGTTGATTATCGTGATGAGGCAATGGTGTTTACCAAGTAATTTTTTTGCAGCGATTCGATATAAGCGGGATGAGGTAAAACTCATCCCGCTTTTTATTTTATTGGTTGGTTGCATTATTAAAATGTCCAAATTTTGTGATATCGTTGTCACACTAGAAAATCAAGATGGGAGCGCGCATGGATAATGAGATAGGCAGCTGTTTATCCTTGGAAAAAGAGGGGGAGGTTACACTCACCCCGCTTGAGTACGGCCATATTTTTGATATCCAGCATGAAATTCTTGAGTTGATGGCAACGGGCGATAACGGAAAAGTTGCGCTGGAACGTTTATGCCAGATGGCTGAAGCCATGTTGCCTAATTCGGTAGCGTCAGTGATGTGGCTGAATATTTCGACAGGATTGATGGAGGTGCTGGTTGCACCATCAGTACCGCAAGCAGGTCACGATGCGCTGAATGGTCTGAAGCCTGGTCCTGGTGGTGGTTCGTGTGGTAATGCGCTATTTCATAATGAAGCGCAATATGTAAAAGATACCAAAACCGATAAGCGCTGGGTGGATATCCGTCAAATCGCCTACGATTTCAATTTGTGTTCTTGCTGGTCTATGCCTATTCGCGATGAAACCAATCAAGCGATAGGTACTTTTGCACTGAGTTCATTCGAGCAACGATCACCTTCAGGTTTCCATAAACGGTTACTGGAAGTTTGTGCATACATAGTCAATATTATTCTGAAACGTGTTGAATATGAAACACTGTTAAGGAAAAAACAAGAAGAGCTGAATATTTTTGGTACTGTCTTTGAACATGCTCTTAATGGCATTATTGTGACCGACAGTAATAATAAAATTATTCAGGTCAATAATGGTTTTACCAGTATTTTTGGCTATGGCGCAGCCGAGGTGCTTGGACGTACACCCAACATGTTTTCATCCGGCAGGCACGATCAGTCGTTTTATGAGCAAATGTGGCACAGCATTACCCAAGATAGGCACTGG
Organism: Sulfuriferula nivalis; assembly: GCF_009937995.1. Classification (NCBI taxonomy): domain Bacteria; kingdom Pseudomonadati; phylum Pseudomonadota; class Betaproteobacteria; order Nitrosomonadales; family Sulfuricellaceae; genus Sulfuriferula; species Sulfuriferula nivalis. The sequence goes on along the minus strand of NZ_AP021881.1, from coordinate 1,972,350 downwards.
AGCGGCGAAATATGGAATAAACGCGCTAACGGTGAGATATTTCCAGAGTGGATGAGTATCAGTGCTATTGCGGACTATAACAATATTATCCAGAATTATCTGGCGATATTCACTGATCTGAGTGAACTGCGGCAGAGTCAAGAGAGTGCATTGCGCTACGCTTATTATGACCAGTCTACTGGACTTCCTAATCGGCAAAAATTGAAAATTGATATGAATGAGCGCTACCCAGGTGCTTGTGCCATTTTTAATATAGCGAGGTTTAGAGAGATTAATGACCTGTTTGGTGTGGAAGCCGCTGATCATTTGTTAGAGCAGGTAGCGGGCATATTGATGGGCTTCGATCTGCAAGTGTATCGAATTGGTGGTGATGAGTTTGTTGTGCTGTTTTATGACGAGGTCACTAGAGAAAGTCTCACTAAGCGCATAGATCAACTGCTGGAATTGTTGAGAGCCAGTGTTTTCACGATCGCTGACGAGGCTGTTGCGATACGTATGAATGTGGGTATAGCCATCGGCAGCAATAAACTGCTAACTCACGCAGACATCGCGTTGCATTTAGCAAAAGATCAAAAAATTTCATACGCGTTTTATGAAGAGAACGCGAATGTCGAACAGGTTTATCGTACTAATATTGCGATGACCACTGCCATCCATAAAGCACTGAGTGAAGACAGGATAATTTGTCACTATCAACCAATAGTCGATTTTGTGACGGGTGAAATTGTTAAATATGAAACCTTGGTGCGTATGGTGGGTGAGAATGGAGAGATAATCCCACCTGTGCAGTTCTTGCCTGTTGCCAAAAAGACCAAACTCTATCCACATATCACTCATGCTGTACTACGTCAGGCATGTCATTGTTTTGCAGGGCGTAGTGAGGAATTTTCCGTTAACCTTTCCATCGATGATATTGAAGATGCAGAAACGGTTAAATATATTATTGAAACTATACTTGCAACCAAAACAGCATCCAGAATTGTGTTTGAAATTCTTGAATCTGAAGGCATAGAAAATTACGAATCTGTCGTTCGTTTCATTACCGAGGTGAAAGCTTTGGGTGCAAAGATCGCTATTGATGATTTTGGAACTGGGTACTCAAATTTTGAACATGTGTTGAAGCTCGACGTTGATTACATCAAGATTGATGGATCGCTTATTCGGCGGGTTGTTGAAGACAGCAGGCACCGTATCATTGTTGAAACCATCGTTGATTTTGCGCGCAAGATAGGTGCGGGTACGATAGCCGAATTTGTCAGTGATGAGGCTATTTTTCTAAGTCTTAAATCTATAGGCGTCGATTTTTCACAAGGCTATTTCACCGGGAAGCCCCAAGCCTTATCAGCATCAAACTGAAACGAAACGGAGTTGTAACAAGCGGTGTTGCCATGCGTAAAGCCCAGAGGCGATACACATGGCAATGCTGCTAACGGATTTTAACCTTAATGAGTTCTTCGCCTTCCGGGTCGGTAACGTGTACCGCACAGGCGATGCAGGGGTCAAAACTGTGTATGGTGCGCAGTATTTCTATGGGCTGCTTGGGGTCGTATAACTGATGACCTTTGAGTGCCGCTTCGTAGGGACCTTCTTGTCCTTCAGCGTCACGCGGACCCGCGTTCCAAGTGCTGGGGACGACTGCCTGATAATTGTCTATCTTGCCATCCTTGATCACAATCCAGTGCGCCAGCCCGCCGCGCGGTGCTTCCATGTAGCCTACTCCCTTGGCGGTAGATGGCCATTGTGACGGATCCCACTTGGCTTCGTTAAAGGTTCTGACATCTCCCGCCTTGATATTGGCAATCAGGTTGTCGTACCAGGTTTGCATGGCATCGACGATGATCTTGCTCTCCAGTGTCCGCGCGGCGGTACGTCCCAGTGTGGAGTAAAGCGCAGTAACAGGCAGGTCGAGTTTTTTCAAGGTCATGCCTACCAGTTCTTTGGTTTGTTCGTGCCCCTTGGCGTACAGCATCAGTACACGTGCCAGCGGACCGACTTCGACTGCGTGACCTTTCCAGCGCGGTGACTTAATCCATGAATAGGACTGATCTATATCCAGTTGCGCATAGGGTGGCTTGGGGCCAGTGTAATTCAGCTCCGTTTCGCCAGCATAGGGATGCAGTCCCTTGTTCTTGCCATCTTTGTAGTCGTACCAGGAATGTGCGACATATTCCTGTATCTGATCTTCAGCATTGAGATCGACTGGATGGATGGTGGACAAGTCGCGATTAAGGATAACGCCAGAAGGAATCAGGAAGCTACTCGGATCAGACATGCCCTTTTCTGGGAAATCACCATAGGTCATGAAATTGCCTATGCCTTCGCCTTGTTTGAACCAGTCCTTGTAGAAACCTGCGATAGCCAGTGTGTCCGGCACATACACCTGATCGATGAAATCGCGCATCTGATGAATGATGTCCTGCACCTTTTGCAGGCCGACAACATTCAATGAAGTCGCACCCGAACTGGCGCCAGGTTCGTTACTGCCAGGATGGATGCTGATCGCGCAAGGTACGCCGCCGACGACGAAGTTTGGGTGCGGGTTTTTGCCGCCGAATATGGTATGCAACTGCGCCACGTTGCGTTGCCAGGCCAATGCTTCCAGATAGTGGGCAACGGCCATCAAGTTGGCTTCTGGCGGCAGTTTGTAAGCGGGGTGGCCCCAGTAGCCGTTGGCGAATATCCCCAGCTGGCCGCCTTCGACAAAGCCTTTGAGTTTCTTCTGCACGTCAGAAAAATAGCCGGGTGATGATTTGGCATAGCCAGAAATGCTTTGTGCCAGCTCGGAAGTCGCCTTGGGATCGGCTTTGAGTGCAGAGACGACATCGACCCAGTCCAGCGCGTGCAGGTGATAGAAATGCATGACATGGTCGTGCACAAATTGCGCAGCAATCATCAGGTTGCGGATCAGTTGTGCATTGGCCGGAATCTCGTATTTCAGCGCATCTTCCACGGCACGCACCGAGGCGATGCCATGTACCAGCGTACATACGCCGCAAATGCGCTGTGCAAAAGCCCAGGCGTCACGAGGATCTCGACCACGCAAGATGATTTCAATACCACGTACCATGGTGCCGGCACTGGAGGCACGGGTAATCATGCCTTGATCATTAGTTTCTGCCTCGATGCGCAGATGGCCTTCGATACGGGTGATCGGATCGACGATAACTCGATTAGTAGGTGCGTTCATTTATCCTCCAGATTTTCTGCAACCAACTCGAGCAAGCTGAGCATGGTTTTGTCCCAGTGAAAGTGATCCTGACCATCATCAAATGTCTGACGGCAGTTGGAACAACTTGATACCAATAACTCGGCGCCTGTGTCATCCACCTGTTTCATCTTGATCTGAAATGCCTGATAACGTATCGGGTCAGCGCGGTGTATAGTAACGACGCCACCACCACCACCGCAACACCAGTTCAGTCCCTTGGTATCTTTCATTTCTATTACTTCTGCGCCCAGCCCGTCGAGAACATCGCGCGGTGCTTCAATTGCACCACCACGGCGGGAAATCTGGCAAGGGTCGTGGAAAGTCAGAGTCTTGCCCAGTGGTTTAGTTTTGATTGCACCGCTTTTGGTGTTTTCTGCAAGAAATTCAGAAATGTGCAATACCCGGAAAGGTAGTGGTTTGCCATATATATTCGCACCTTGCCAGCGCATCGCGCCGTAGGCATGGCCGCATTCTGGCAGTATCAGCAATTTCGCACCCGCGGCGATGGTGGCGTTAATCAGTTTCAGGCTCATTTCCTTTTGCCATTCACTATTGCCGGAGAGCATGCCGAAGTTAGTGGCTTCATAACCGTCTGTACGGAAAGTCCAGTTCAGCCCAAGGTGATTGAGGATTTTTGCGGTGGCGACGATGGAGTCAGGGTATTTCATAATTTCTATCGAAGACATCGCGGCGATGACATCGGCCTGCGGTTTGTCGACAAAGATTTCAATTTCATTGTCGTCGGCCAGCCATTCACAGCGATCCTTGAATACTTTGGGCGTAGCGCCAAGCGGGCTGCCTTCGCGCTCGGCACGTTCTGCGACTGCCCATAGTTCGTGCGGTACTAGTCCGGCCTTGTTCATGCCGTGGCGCGCCAGCCCGACCAGCGAAGCAATGTCTATACCCATCGGACAGATCAGCGTGCAGCGGCCACACATGGTGCAACTGTCGTATATGAGTTCTTGCCATTCTTCCAGCTGTTCCACTGTCACTTTTTTCTTCAGATTCAGTGCGCGGTAGATGGGTGCAAATGGTCCGGCTTCGCGCTTGTAAGCCTGTTTGAACGGTTCCAGTTTCCAGATGGGCGTATATTTCGGGTCTTCAGTCGCTACATAGAAATGACAGGCATCCGCGCACATGCCACAGTGGATGCAGGATTCCATATAAGTGGCAGCGACGGCACCGAAGTCCTTTACAAAATGGCGCATGGCTGTTTCCACGCGCTCCACATCGGGCATGTCGCCCTGCTTGTCGTATCGCTGCTCAGGGTTTTTCACCGAAATACGCGGCTTGTCGAGCTCGAGTGGGTGCTTGCTGTCAATATCTGCTGTGCTCATATCGATGCTCCCTTGCGTTCAAATAGCGCGCCGGTCGTGCCGCGCGAGATAAATATCAGCGCTGAGTGCATCAGCTTGCCGAAAGGAAACCATACCAGCAACAATGCAATCGACAGAATATGGATAGCCAATAGTGTTTCATAACGCGCACCCAGATGGGCGACTGCCAGCATGCCGGTCACGACCGGAGTTATGGTGACAAACCAGCTGAAATAATCGTCGAAATTCGATATAAGCCGCATGACCGGATTGGTCAACCGCCGTCCCATTACGATGATGAGTGCGGCGATAGTGATAGCGCCACTGATATAAATAACGGCATTAGGCAGGTTGGGCCAGTCCAGACCAGTGAGGCTGCGAATGAACATGATATGTGGCGCGAAACCGAATACAACAATCGCCAGTCCGATATGGAAAATATAACCTACGGATAGACCGAAAATAGTGCGTTTTCTGAATTCGCGGTGGGGCCAGGAGCGGGTTATGATGAGTTTGATTGCGCCTGTCCAGCTGGCGGTATTGCGCGGTTCGGAGTAATCAGGTCGCCGTTTCAGCAGCAGGATGCCGACCAGACGCCAGGTCATGCCGAATACGAAAATAGCAAACGCCCAAGTTAGCGCCGGGCCGCGAGCAAACTGTAGCAAGTCCATGCTATTTCTCCTCTTTCGTACTGATGTCGGCTTGGTGTTTGCGCGAGACGACCGCGGCAACTGTGCCTACTGCGATTCCGCCCAGAGTCGCCGCGGCAATGACGGGTGCATTGTCGGCGAGTGGCGTGGGAAGTGGCTGGTAAAAGCTGCCTTTATCCCAGAAATTGGGTTCGGAACAACCCAGACAACCGTGCCCAGATTCGATGGGGAAGCTGATGCCACCATTCCATTTAATTGTGGCACAGGCGTTGTAAGTGGTTGGGCCTTTACAGCCTAGCTCATACAGACACCAGCCATTGCGCGCGCCTTCGTCGTCGAAGGTCTTGGCAAACTTGCCTTGATCGTAAAATGGTCGACGGTAGCAACGGTCATGGATGGTATCGGCGAAGAACACTTTGGGTCGGCCGATGTGATCGAGTTCCGGCAGTTTGCCGTAGGTGACGAAATAGGCCAGTACGCCGGCAATCACCGATGGTATAGGCGGGCAGCCCGGCACATTCATGATCGGCTTGTCTTTGATGATATCTGATACGGCTACTGCACCCGTCGGATTGGGGTTGGCGTGAGGAATGCCACCGTATGCAGAACAGGTGCCCACGGCGACGATGGCAGCGGCGCCTTTGGCGGTCTCGACCAGCATGTCGTAGTTGGATATACCTGCTATCGTAGAATATACGCCACCGTCCTTGGTGGGAATGGAGCCGTCAACTATCAGCACATATTTGCCATAAGATGATTTCATTGCCTGTTTACGTGCTAATTCAGCAGCTTCACCAGATGCAGCTTGCAGCGTCTCCTGATAATCCAGCGAGATCATTTCAAATATCATCTGTTCCAGCGTTGGATCGAAAGAACGCGTTAGTGACTCCACACAGCCGGTGCATTCCTGAAATGATAGCCATATCACCGACTGGCGTTGAGCTCGATTGAGTGCGTCAGCCATGGCATAAGCAGCGCTGGGAGGTAATGCCATCAATGAAGCCATGGCGGTGCAGAATTTGAGAAAGGATCGCCGGCTAACGCCGCTACGTGTCAGGCTTGCGCCCAGGGTATCGGGTTCGTTCATTGTTTGTTTCTCCCTCCAGTGCTATTCCAATTGCGTTAATCGGTCGCGTAAACGGGCTAATCCTTCACGCATATCTTCCTCGGGTGCTTTTAATATTTGGGGAACGCTGGTAATTTCTAATAACTCGGCCACGGTATCGCCGTCTGCATTGTAATAAGTCAGCCACCATACGCCTGGATAACAGGTCTCATGTATATCTGAGTTGCCTATCGCATTGATATGCGCATGGACTTCGCCTTCAGACAGTGTGTCACGCAGCAGCTCATAGTCAGCAGGCGTAAGGGGCAGGCTGCGTAGATCAATTGCTCCCATTTCCCCAGTGCTTGTATAGGCTTCCAATAGCGCGACAATTTCATGCAGGATGGCATCGGCATTGCCGGATAGGCCATCTGCCTGAGTTGCCTGAGTCGACAGTGGATTGATGATTTTTACGCTGATTTGGTCTAGTGTGCTCATGTGCGCCATCCTGCAATCAATGCTAACGTCATGTCACAGGCTTGCGGTATCGCAAGTGCAACGGCTGTGGTGGGTGCGTCGCCCCAGTCTACTATGTCAGGCTGTATGCCGATCAGAGCGCGGCGTTCGGGCAGGTGGCCAGCCAGAAGTGCGACAGCCATCAGATCAAGCAAGCCAACTTCATGCACGCTGCGTTTACGGTTGACACCGAGAAATTTGTCCATATCCTCACCAACAAATGCACGTACCGTACCTGGTGCATCATCCAGCTCGGCAGCGTCAATAATGATGAGTTGGCTGGCATCTTCAACATCGCCAGCAAGGGAAAAACTGAGTGTGCCACCGTCCATAAATTCTACGTCAGTCAGGTGGGAATGATCTTGTGCGAGTGCACGTACCGCATGAACCCCCACGCCTTCGTCGCAGAGCAGGGTGTTGCCTATACCGAGCACTAGAGTAACCATAAAGTTATACTAAGACATTCCAGTAATGGGAGTAAGGTTAATGATACTACGCCAAATTTTAATAACAACCTAATGAATTAATCATGACTTTTTTAGCATGTTATTCTGGCTTTATCAGGGCTATACTGTGCTGAATTAACCGAGGTGCATCATGTGTCTAGCCATACCCATGCAAATTACTACCATTGATGGTTTCCTCGCCCAGGCCGCTGCCAAGGGCGTTGCACGTGAAGTAAACCTGTTTCTGCTGCAGGATGAAATGCCTGCGGTAGGTGATTACGTCATGGTGCATGTCGGCTATGCCATACAGACCATGAGTGAGGCAGAAGCACAAAGCGCATGGGAGCTTTACGACGAAATGCTGGCAATAGAATCGGCTATGCATCGTGCATGAATTGGCAGTCTGTCAGGCGCTGGTGACTCAGGTGACTGAGATTGCCCAGCAAAATTTTGCGCAAAGTGTGGCTGTTATTACTTTGCATATTGGTGCATTGTCAGGTGTCGAGCCAGCGTTGCTGGTAAGCGCTTTCCCCCTGGCCGCAGCAGGGACGGTGGCGGCTGAAGCCCAGTTGATCATAGAGTCCCAGCCAGTCCGCGTGCACTGTCAGACTTGTGGTGCAGATACAGAAGCTACGCCTAATCGATTGTTGTGCGGCGAGTGTGGGGATTATCATACCCAACTGATCAGCGGTGATGAAATGCTGCTGGCGAATCTGGAATTGATTACAAATTAAGGATGGCTCATGTGTGATAGCTGTGGCTGCAATGTGACACCAGGTAACCAGCATCTGGCTTATAAGCCAGTGCAGGCGGGCACGAGTGCGGTGACTGTACTAAAAAAATTGCTGGCACATAATGATGATCAGGCTGGGCACAATCGCAGCCATTTTGACACCCGTGGCATACTCACCATCAATCTGATGTCTTCACCTGGTTCGGGCAAGACGGCTTTGCTGGAAGCGACCATCGATGCACTCAAGGATGAATTTCGAATTGCTGTTATCGAAGGTGATCTGGAAACCGAAAATGATGCGGCGCGCATCCGTGCTCGTGGTGTGCCCGCTTATCAAATCACTACGGGCAGTGCCTGCCATCTTGATGCACATATGGTGCATGATGCACTCCATCATCTGGATTTGTCTCAGGTGGATATTCTGTTTGTTGAAAACGTCGGCAATCTGGTGTGCCCGGCGAGTTTCGATCTGGGGCAGCATCGTAATGTCACTTTGCTTTCGGTGACCGAGGGCGATGATAAACCTGCTAAATACCCTGTTATGTTCCGTGCCGCTGATGTGGTGGTGCTGAGCAAGATAGATTTGTTAGCCGTGCTGGATGATTTTGTTCCAGCGCGTGCCGAGCAGTGTCTGCGTCAACTGGCGAGTACGGTGCCGCTGTTACAGCTTTCTGCACGCAAGGGGCAGGGTATGGCGGCTTGGTATGACTGGCTGCGTAGTGAGCTCGTTGCACAACGTGCTCGTGTATTGGCCGGACAAACGGTTAAGCCGTACATACAAACAGATGGTTTGAAACTCCATGGCCACGCTGAGGTGAGCTGATGCAGCACGATGCCGCTTACTGGTTACAGCAAATTCGTGCACTGGATCTGCCCGAGCGCGTCAAGATTATGAATGTCTGTGGTGGTCATGAACGGTCTATCACCATGGCTGGGTTACGCGGTGCATTGCCGAAAAATATAGAGCTGATTCCCGGACCGGGCTGTCCCGTGTGTATCTGTCCGGAAGAAGATGTGTATCAGGCAATACAGTTGGCACTCAACGAGAAGATAATATTAGTGGCGTTCGGCGATATGCTGCGCGTACCTGTCAATGTACCTAAGGGCGAACCGCGTTCACTGGATGCTGCACGCGCTGCTGGTGCGGATATACGACCAATTGCGAGTCCAACGGAAGCAGTACAGATTGCGCGTGATAATGCAGATGTGCCGGTGGTATTTTTTGCCGCTGGTTTTGAGACTACCACTGCACCTGTTGCGGCCATGTTGGCAGCAGGTGTACCACCGAATTTGTCAGTGTTGTTGTCGGGTCGCCTTACCTGGCCTGCTGTCGCTATGTTGCTAGAGGCGGGTAAGCCAGGTTTCGATGCGTTGATTGCGCCAGGTCACGTCGCCACTATCATGGGTGCGGATGAATGGGATTTTGTGCCCACTCAGCACGGATTGCCTGCTGCTGTGGCCGGATTTACGCCTGAATCATTGCTGGCGGCGACTTACTCCGTGTTGCGTCAGTTACTGGCTGATCGCCCATTTCTCGATAATTGCTATCCACAACTGGTGCGTCCCGCTGGTAATGTGAGTGCGCGTCGCCAACTGGCGCAAATGATGGATGTGGTGGATGCAAACTGGCGTGGTGTGGGAGTGATTCCTGCCTCTGGTTTTGGTCTGAAATCGACACTGTCCCTGCATAATGCTAGATTGTGTTTTCCTACTTATGAAGACCCTGTGCGTAAACGTGCAGGAGAAATGCCACCTGGATGCGACTGCGCGCAAGTTGTACTCGGCAAGATTTATCCTGACCAGTGTCGCCTGTATGGCAGCGCCTGTACCCCGCGCACGCCAGTGGGGCCGTGCATGGTATCGGATGAGGGTGCTTGCCGCATCTGGTGGGCCAGTGGTGTCAGAGAGGCGAAAGTCGCTTGAGTCAACTGCGTGCTTTGCATTTTGTGGTGGCTGGACGGGTGCAAGGTGTGGGTTTTCGCCCATTTGTCTATCGGCTGGCACAGCGTTTTGATTTGCACGGCTGGGTACAGAATCAGCTAGGGCAGGTGGAAATACATGTGGAAGGCAGTTTGCGAAATTTGGCTGGTTTTGCCACAGCCTTGATTGATGAAGCGCCGCCTTTGTCTCAACCCGACTTACGGGCGCAGATGCAAACTGATTTGGCGGGGATGACAGGTTTTACTATTCGTCCCAGTGTGGGTAATGTGCCCGCTGACATTCATGTGCCCCCCGATTACTTTACTTGCGATGAATGTCTGTCTGAGCTGTTCGAACCTTATGACAGGCGATATCGATATCCATTCATCAATTGCACACAGTGTGGCCCGCGTTATACGCTGATTAATGCTTTGCCTTATGACAGGGCTGCGACCAGTATGCGGGAGTTCAATCTGTGCCCAGCATGTCGTGCCGAATACGAAAATCCACTGGATAGACGCTTTCATGCCGAGCCAGTCGCATGTCCCCAGTGTGGTCCACAACTGTTATTTCAGAATGACAGACTCAGATTAAGCGGTGAGAGTGCCTTAGTGGCTGCAGTTGCAGCATTGCGAGCGGGGCAAATTGTGGCCGTAAAAGGCGTGGGTGGTTATCACTTGCTGTGTGATGCCAAGTCAGATGTGGTTGTGGCGAGATTGCGAGCACGTAAAGTGCGTCCACATAAGCCACTGGCAGTGATGTTTCCTGATTTGATGAGTGCGCAACAGGCTGTTGAAATGACTGACACCGAAGCGGAATTTCTGTCTAGTCCGTTACGTCCGATTTTATTACTTCAACAAAAAACTAATAACGGCCTGGCGACAGAAGTGGCGCCAGGTTTGGTGGAAGTTGGCATCATGCTGCCTTATAGCCCGTTACATCACGTACTGTTGGCGGATTTCGATGCGCCATTGGTGGTAACGTCGGCCAATATCTGTGGTGAACCTGTATTAACAGACAATACTGAAGCCGAAACCAGATTGGCTGGTGTGGCTGACGTTTTTTTGCATCATGACAGAAAGATAGTGCGTCCGGCTGACGATCCTGTATTTCGTATGAGCGCTGGTGTGCCGCGACCATTGCGATTGGGGCGTGGTTGTGCGCCACTGGAACTGAATCTGCCGTTTACACTGGAGACGCCAGTACTGGCAGTCGGTGGGCATACTAAAAATACCATTGCGCTGGCCTGGGATCGGCGAGTAGTGATATCGCCGCATATAGGCGATTTGGGTTCACTGCGATCTATGGTGGTGTTTGAACAGGTCATTGCTGATTTGCAAAAGTTGTATAACGTTACTGCCAGTCGCGTAGTGTGTGATGCGCATAGCAGTTATGCCAGCAGTCGCTGGGCACGAGCCAGTGGCCTGAAAGTAAGCTCCGTGTTTCATCATCATGCCCATGCTTCGGCATTGGTTGGGGAATATCAAGAGCTGCATGACTGGCTGGTATTCACTTGGGATGGTGTAGGCTATGGTGAGGATGGTGCTATGTGGGGTGGCGAGGCGTTGTTAGGCAAGCCTGGCAGCTGGGAGCGGGTAGCGAGCATGCGTCCGTTTCATCTGCCGGGTGGTGATGTTGCTGGGCGTGAGCCCTGGCGTGCTGCGGCTGCTATGAGCTGGGAGATAGGGATGGATAGTCCGGCTTTGCCCACAGATGGCGATCTGGTACATACGGCCTGGCAACGGCGCATTAATACGCAGCAAACGTCAGCAGTCGGCCGGCTGTTTGATGCAGCGGCTGCATTGACTGGTTTGGTAACGCATGCAAGCTATGAAGGGCAAGGGCCGATGTGGCTGGAAGCTGCGAGTACGGGAAATGCGTGTGCAGTGATAGATTTACCGTTGAGTCTTGATGAGCATGGCATATGGCGTAGCGATTGGGCACCATTGGTAAAGATGCTGCTGGATACAACGTTGAGCGTGAGTCAGCGTGCTGATCTGTTTCATACCAGTCTCGCTCATGCGTTGCTGGCACAAGTGAGAGCAGTACAGGAGAAGCATGCAGTGCGGTGTATCGGGCTGGCCGGTGGCGTGTTTCAGAATCATCGGCTGACCGAAATGGTGGTGAATTTGCTGACTGCTGCTGGTTTACAGGTCAAGCTGGCGCGGCAAGTGCCTGTCAATGATGGCGGTATTAGCTTTGGACAAATTATAGAAATGGGAAGTCGACATGACTGATGCCTACATTACTCTGGCGCATGGCAATGGTGGGCGCTATATGCGTGAACTGATAGAGCGGGTTTTTGCGCGTCATCTGGGTAATCCATTGTTGGATGTGAATGTTGATGCAGCACGGTTGCCGTGGGATGCGGGCGAGCTGATGTTTACTACCGATGGCTTTACAGTGCAGCCGCTGGAGTTTCCCGGTGGCGATATAGGCAGTCTGGCGGTGCATGGAACGGTGAATGATCTGGCGGTATCGGGTGCAACACCACGTTATCTGTCGTTGAATGCTTTTATTGAAGAGGGCTTGCCGCTGGCGCAACTGGATCGCATTATTGCCAGTCTGGCACGTGCCGCCAAAGCTGCTGGTGTGGTGGTGGTAGCAGGTGATACCAAGGTGGTGCGGCGCGGCGAAGGTGGCGGGTTGTATCTGGCAACTGCGGGCATAGGTGTGCGCACGCCAGGGGTAACGCTCGGTATGCAAACGATACAGGCAGGCGATGTGATACTGGTCTCTGGTCCAGTGGGTGACCACGGTATTGCAGTGATGCTGGCGCGTGAGCAGTTTGGACTTAAAGGTGAGCTGGCATCGGATAGTGCCTGTGTATTACCACTGACACAGGCGTTGCTGGGATTGCCTGGGCTGCGCTTCATGCGTGACCCTACTCGTGGCGGACTGGCTACCGTTGCATGCGAAATCAGCCATGCCACTGGATTGCAAGTTAATCTGCAGCAGTCAGCTATACCTGTGAGGGATCCGGTATCAGCCGTATGTGAAATGTTAGGTTACGATCCCTATTATCTGGCGTGTGAAGGTCGGGTTGTTGCCGTGGTGGCTGAAAGTGATGCCGCCGTTGCGCTTGATGCATGGCGTAAGCTGCCAGATGGCAAGGATGCAGCACAGATAGGTTATTTACAGCCGGGACGAGTAGAGGTCGTATTGCATACGCCTCTGGGTGGCACGCGCATACTGGATGAACTGGAAGATGATCCATTGCCCAGAATTTGCTGAGCGCCCACGCTATTTGCGAGCAGCTTCTTCCCAACCACAAGTTCCAGCTGTTTTGGCGGTGTACATCGCAACGTCGGCGCCATGAATTAATTGGCCGACATCCTGTATATGTTTCTCTATTGACGATAAACCAAAGCTGGCAGATGGTGTGAAAGTGTGACCTTGTATCCGTATTTCGCTACTGCAAAAGCTGTTTACTAGTTTGGTGGCGACTTTTTGTGCAGGAACCGCATTGATTTCATGTATGAACACGATGAATTCATCGCCACCCCATCGACCTATCATATCGGTGGCGCGTAATGTCTTGACTAAATGTTCCGCAATAAATTTGAGATAGGCATCTCCCGTGCTGTGCCCATAAGCATCATTGATGAGTTTGAATTTGTTCAGGTCGATAAATATCAGCGTACCTTGCTTATCGTAGCGTTTGGCATATTTGAAATAGACGTCTAGTTTTTGCAGAAAAGCGCGACGGTTTAGCAGGCCTGTGAGTGCGTCATATTCAGCTAAATGTGTCACTTTGTCATGTTGTGTGCCGGCTAATCAGGCGAGTATTCCAGTAATAACTGGCGCCATGTCGATAACGTACATTAGGCGATTGTTATGGGCGAGAGGAATGGCTGCCAGGAAATCACCGATGGTCGGTGTCTGCTCGAAATTGGATATTAGTATGATAGATAGCACAGGGAAGCAGAGTCCGAAGAGTGTGCCATAAATTGCATACTTGGTTGCATAATTGCAACCACGGTAATAGTTCAGCATTCCGCCCCCATTTTATTATAATGTGCAACGGATTTATTCTACATGAATAGTAGTTTGTGTGTCATTAGCGTGGTATTAAGTCTTACATGCTTTCAGGTTGATCTGGGATCTGGTTTAGGTGTATGTCAGATTGACGGGTGGTTACCCATCGTTTCACCCATGCGTACAGTATGATCGGCGTGCCATTCTGGATTGAATTGCATGGCATCTTTAGTGAACAACATGACAACGGTGGAGCCGAGCAGGAAACGGCCCATTTCTTCGCCTTTTTTCAGGTTGATGTTTTGATCGTGGTAATGCCATGTACGCACGTTGCGGGTGCGTGGTGGGTTGACGGTGCCGTGCCATACAGTTTCCATGCTGCCCACTATTGCAGCGCCTACCAGAGTGAGTACCATGGGTCCGTATGCCGTATCAAAAACACAGACGACACGTTCGTTACGGGCGAATAAGCCTGGTACGCCGCGTGCGGTAGCAGGGTTAACCGAATATAGGTCACCCGGCACATAGATCATTTGTGTTAAGCGCCCATCGCAAGGCATGTGGATACGGTGATAGTCCTTGGGGCTAAGGTAGATGGTGGCAAAACTGCCGTGATCAAATTGTAGGGCGAGTTCGGCATCGCCGCCAACCAGTGCACGAGTAGAGTAGGTGTGCCCTTTGGCTTGCAACAGCTGGTCGTGTTCTATGTTGCCTAACTGGCTGATCGCGCCATCGACAGGGCTGACAAAATCGGCTTGCGCCAATGGCCGGGCGCCATCTTGTAATGGACGTGTGAAAAATTCGTTAAAACTGGCATAGCTGGTGATGTCAGGATTGACTGCTTCCTCCATGTTGACGCTGTATTTGCCGATAAACCAGCGAATTATGGAGGTGGTAATGCGTCCCGCTTTGGCATTGGCAACGTACCAGCCGAATTCGGTAATGGCACGTTTGGGAAGTAAATGCTGAGTGATGATGTGGCGCTTATCGGACATGCTGAGCAGTAAGGATCATTAACTGCGTAATTGTACCGATTTACGCTTGGCTTTGCACCTTGACACTTTTGAATTACTTTTTTGGATTTTGACTTTATATCTATCTTGAAAGACGATAGACTTAGGGTTAGACTAATTAAGATTAACTTGTCCTAAATATGATGAGCGTTATGCAAACACCGACATTAGCTGCAAACATGATAGATATCGATAAATTCAGTGCGACTAAATTAAATTCAGATCCGTTTGAATTCATGGTGTTGCCCGGCTTTCTTAAAACGGACAAGCTGGCGGATATCGTGCGTGATTTTCCCTCTATTAAACAGGCAGGGAGTTTTCCTGCGGATACCCTGAACTGTGGCCCAGCATTTATCAAATTAATACAGCAACTCGAAGGTGATGAATTTCGTCATGCAGTCGAGCAGAAATTCAAGCTGGATTTGACTGGTCGTCCCACCATGATAACTGTGCGTGGTCATACTGATGAGACTGATGGTCGTATTCATACTGACAGCAAAACCAAAATCATTACCATGCTGATTTATTTCAATGAGACTTGGCATGAATCAGCAGGGCGTTTGCGTTTGTTGCGTTCGGGCGAGGATCTGGATGATTTTGTGGCTGAAGTTGAGCCGAGCATAGGCACATTGCTGGCATTTAAACGCAGTGATAATTCCTGGCATGGGCACAAGCCATTTGTAGGCGAGCGTAAAGCACTGCAATTGAATTGGGTACTGGATGAACAAGTCAAACGTCGTGAGCAAAAGCGTCATGGTGTGTCTGCATTTTTCAAAAAATTATTTGGCAACAAAGAATATAACGGCTGATGTGTGCCCGTCGCATCGCTTGGGTGTTATCGAATGATATCGTCGGTATGGATAACCAGTCGTTTGGTTTGGCCGAGGCACTGGGTCTGGACTGCGTGAAAAAGCGCGTTGTTGCAAGTGCGCCGTGGCGGTATTTGCCGCCGAATTTATGGCTGTCACCATTACGTTTTTTGGGTGAGGGCAGTGATAGTTTTGTGCCTCCCTGGCCAGATGTGGTCATCGGTACGGGACGTTTGAATACAGCGGTGGCCGTGGCGATCAAGCGTGCCAGTAGCGGGCGTACTGTCAATATCCGTGTGCAACATCCGCAAATGAGTCTGCGTGAATTTGATATCATCGCCGCGCCACAGCATGATGATTTGCAAGGTGAAAATGTATTTTCTACGCTGGGTGCGGTGAATCGGGTGACGCAAGCGCGATTGGATGATGCGTCACAGAAGTTTGCTGCCGAGTATGCTAATTTGCCGCGGCCGTTGATAGGTGTGTTACTGGGCGGCAGCAATCGTAAATATACGCTGGATGCCGGCTTTGCCGAGCATCTGGCGGATCAACTGGAGCAGTCGCAGCAACAACATGGTGGTACGGTACTGATTACGCCATCACGGCGTACCGATGCTGCTGTTGTTGAAGTGTTGCGGCAACGCTTACCTGACGCAAAAATATGGGACGGTGTGAGTGAAAACCCCTATTACGCATATTTAGCCCTGGTTGATTATCTGGTGGTCACGGCAGATTCAGTGAATATGGCATCGGAGGCGAGTTTTACTGGCAAGCCTGTGTATGTGGCGGGCTTGACCGGTGGCACTAACAAATTTGAAGACTTTCACCGTAGCTTGCAGGCGCGAGGTTGTACGCGTCCGTTCACGGGAGAGTTAGCTCATTGGCAGTATCAACCGCTGGATGAAACACGGCGGGTGGCGGATGAAATTAAGCATAGATTAGGATGGTGATATGTCGTTAAAAATAGAAACGTTTAGCAACGCCAAGGGCGGCAATAGTTTTTTCAAAGCGCTGGGTCATCCACTTACAGTGGCGAAAGCAGCAGACTTGTATGCGCGATTACGTGCAGTGGGCAAAGTCGCTATTTACGATCCTCACGGCATGGCCGAAGGCTTGCATGAGTTTTATCCGCTGGATAGTTTGGACATTGCATCCGTATATGTGCAGCGGGTAGAGGATCTGGGCAAGGTGGTACTGGGTCATAGTGTACAGCCTGTGACAGCGTTGTCATCCTCTGGCGCAAGCACTGTGCTGGTGACGGCGTTTGATGCGGGCAGATTAATGGATCATATCCGCCATCTTGTTCCAGCAGGCGTGACTTTGCTGAGTCTGGATGAATTGCGCTTGCCTGCAGCAATGTTGACTAATGCTAATCGCTATTTGGATCCGTTGAACTTTGCCACGAACTTCGGTTTTTTACGTGATGCGCCTGGTCAGCATACGCGTATTATTACGGCGGATTATTGGTCTGGTCTGGGCGCACCTGCTGTGCCGCGGGTCTGGTATTGTCTGTTTGACCAGTCGGGTGTGATATTGGCGCAGTGGCAGGATCAGATTCCTGCTGCAGGCGCGAGTCTGATCATTGACAGTCAGGAAGTCCGTGCACGTTTTGGTCTGGGCGATTTTACTGCATCGTTGTTTATCCATGTGCTGGGCGTGGCGCGGCACGACATCGTTAAATATGCGCTGGATGTGTATGGCGATGATGACACGGTGTTGTCATGTACGCATGATGCGAATGCATGGCCATCGGATTTGTTTGCAGGCCTGCCTGCACCGAAAGACGATGAAACCGTGGTGATGTGGGTACAAAACAGCCATCCCGTGCCTATTCCAGCCAATGCGGTGGGGATCAATTTGATGGGTTCAGATGAGGTGCGTTATGTGCCGACAGCCATTCCGCCTTTTGCCTGCTACGCGCTGAATGTGGCGGACTTGTTCCCTGAAGTGCGTTGGCCGCAGCAACTGGAAGTACAGGCAGGGCGCTATTTTGTGCGTCCACGTTATGAAGTCCATGTGAAGAATGGCCGCAGCCGTATGGCGCATGTGAACGTTGAACGTAACGATTTAGTCATCGACCCGAATATTCCGAATCTGACTCAGCAATTAGGTAAATCCTATATCCTGCCTGCGCCTATATTGCCGGTTGCACAATTTCAAAGCACGATGCAGCCTAACCCCATGTCTACCGCGCAAGTGGATTTGCCGATTGCGGCGATATTCTACGATGCGACTGGTGTGGAAGTGGCGCGTCATGCATTTGGCTGCTTGCAGCGCAGTGACAGTGTCGCGGTGGATATGAATGCGATTTTGGCTGAGCAAGCGGCGAAGTTGACTAGTGGTTCTGGTCACGTCGAGCTGGTCTATGATTTCGCGCAAGGTGGCGGGGCGGATGGCTGGTTACATGGCTTGTTCCGCTATACCCAGCGTAGCAGTGGCCATATCGCTGAAACCAGCTTTGGCGGTCATGTGTTTAATACTGTGATGACCTATAAAAATGAGCCGCAGTCTTATGTGGGTGCAGCGCCTGGCTTGAGCACACGTTTGTTCCTGCGTTTGGGAGATGCGCCGCTGGATAGTTTCTGCCATCTGATTTATCCAGCTTCTACGCCTTGGCATGCACAATCTGACACGCACTTGATCCTGTTCAACCGCATGGGTGAACAAATCGCACAAACCAAAATCTCTATTCCTTGCAGTGGCTCTTTGCATTGGCGTTATAGCGAAGTGTTTGATACAGCAACGCGGCAACGTGCGGGCGATGGTGCTTACATTATTATTCGCGATGTGACTTGTCGTTTATTTGGTTATCACGGCATGGTGAATGGTGATAGCGCGTTCTGTATGGATCATATGTTTGGGTTTTAATGATGAGTGAGCAATATTGTGACTTGACCGCAACCGCGCCCAGCCATTTACAAACGGCGGTGTTCTACGAAATTAAAGACATGACACGTGGCGAAACCGCCACCGTATTGTTCGCCGAAGATCCCGCGATTACCCTGCACAGCCTGAATTTGCAGTTGCGTAATAACTTACGCTGGGAAATTAGCCGTACCGATGCGGGACATTGGCTGACCGTCATCCACCGCGCCGAAGATGTGGCGCCGGTGGACGTGTTTGACTCGCTTAAACGCGACCATAAACGGCTGGATGCCATGTTCTCGCAAGTGATACACCTGACTGACCAGAATCATCTGGTCGAAGCCCATGCCATCATGCGGGCGTTTATCGAAGGCTTGCGCAAACACTTCGCCGTTGAGCACGACATACTTGCCAAAGCGATACGCACTCCGCCGAACGCGATGGGCATCGATCCAACTGCCGCAATGATGCAAGAGCATAACGAAATTCTCAATCAGTCGATTATGATAGAACTGAGTTTTGATGAGGATGATGCTACGTCAACCAGTGTTTCACCCTTGCTGGCGATTTTGGCGGGTTATTTATCTAAGCATGAATATCGTGAAGAAGCGACGATATTTCCGATCTGGATAGGGGCTATCAATAAAGCGCCTGAGGCGGTTAAGGCGGCTTTGTTTCAGCAGGTTTTGGCGACTTTAGCGGATTAGTTGAGCATGGTTAATGGCTTGCCTCCTTCCATTCTGGCGATTATCTCGCTGAAATGCTTGAATACTTCATACCTCATCGGAAAATAAATGGAATTGCCAAAGTTTAATGAAACCTTCCTTCCAATATTGGAAGTGCTTAAAGATGGTGAAATCATCAAAGGTAGAGATTTAGTTCGGCTTGTAGTGGATCAGTTTTATTCGAACCTGCCTCAGGAGATGCTGGAGCAAACTACTAAAAGTGGGGATCGTTTAATTGAAAATCGTATTGCTTGGGGAAAGTCCTATCTTAAGAAAGGCGGATTAGTTCACTATCCACAACGAGGCTACGTTCAGATCACAGAGAAAGGGAAATCTGCCAAATCAGAAAATGTATCACTCAATGAGATTCAATCAAATGTCATTACCTTTTATGAGCCCGAAAGCAAGTCTGCACCAGAAACAACAATCGTAGCGAACGCAAGCCCACAGGATTTGATTGATTCTGGATTTGAGCAGATTGAGCGGGAAGTAAAAGATGAACTGCTTGCTAAGCTTAAAGAGGTTGATCCGTATGCATTTGAAAAGATAATTTTGATTCTTCTTAAAAAAATGGGATACGGCGACTTTATAGAAACGGCCAAGTCAGGCGATGGTGGGATCGATGGCATTATTAACGAAGATCAGCTTGGGCTTGAGAGGATATATATTCAAGCTAAGCGTTATAGTGAAAATAAAGTCCGTGAAACTGATATACGCAACTTTATCGGCGCTATGAGTGGCGATACCCACAAGGGCATCTTTGTGACTACTTCAACTTTTGATGAAAAGGCAAAAGTAAAAGCCAGAGATGCGCACCACAAAATAATTTTATTGGACGGTTCTAAGCTTGTTGACCTGATGCATAAGTTCAACGTTGGTGTGCAGACTAAAAGCCATTACGAAGTAAAGGTTATCGATAATGATTTTTTTGATTCTGAGGAAATATAACGAATAAGGTTAGATTGTGATCGCGAAGCGAGCCACAATCTGAACCGTTTGTTGGACAAGCCCGGCATGGCTGGGGCGGGTGTTGCTTGAGCGCTTATGGAAATATCTTTTTGACTATGCTGGCATAACTGGACGCGTTACGCATCCCACCCGCCATTTCACGACCTTCACGTTGCCATTGCAGCAACTTATTCTATTCAACTCACCGTTTTTAGTCGGCTTTTCGGGCATGTTAACCCAATTTCAGCCTTCTTCAGGGCGAGCACGGCCATACCTGCCTAGTCTGGCAGGTGGGCGGTGTGGGCTGGTTTAGCGCATGGTCTCCCACCCTGTGTCATCTGCTCTGTGTTCCCGTTTTATAGATGGGGCTGATGTGGCTAGCGGTATCGCTTTGATACGTGTGCGCACTATCTTCATCACCCCACCGCAACATTGGCAACGTATCGCTGGTCTGGGTTGCGCTGGCGGCGGATTGTTCCGTCGCCATAGGTGGGTCAGCTGTAGCTGGGTGAGTAGTTTGCTATTGGGATGCAGGTAGCCAAAGTTGCGGGCGCGGCGGTAGCCTTTGGGCAGAATGTGTTGCAGTATCAGTCGCAGGAAGGCTACACCACTCAAGGTACGGGTTTCCATTTGTTTGGTTTGGCTGTTCCGGTAACGGAAGGTGACCTGACCATGCCGGTCGGAGAGGATGTCTTTCTCCTGTATCACCCCCCGATACAGATAGCGCCCAAGGTAGATCAGAGCGTGCTGTCCAGTGCCGACGGCTTTGCAATCCACCACCCAATCGGTCGGGTAATCGTTTGGCAGGGTGAGTCCTGCTTGTCTGATGCCTGCCAGTAATTTGGCACGAAATACTTTGGCCAGGGCTTTGTGGTTAAACAGGTAGTTGCCGTGTTTATGACGCATGCGTCGCTGTTTGGGGTTAAAGGCGACAGCGGGCATGACGAGATGCACATGGGGGTGATAGTCCAGTCGGCGGTTATGGGTATGCAGTACAGTCACCGCCCCTGCGCTGCCGCGCAGCTTGTTGTCGTTTTGGCTGAAGGTGTTGACTGTTTCCCACGCGCAGCGTGTGATCAAGTCATACATGACGCGCTGATGTTGCCAGGCCAGTGTGCGCAACTGGGCGGGCACGGTGAAG
Organism: Sulfuriferula nivalis; assembly: GCF_009937995.1. Classification (NCBI taxonomy): domain Bacteria; kingdom Pseudomonadati; phylum Pseudomonadota; class Betaproteobacteria; order Nitrosomonadales; family Sulfuricellaceae; genus Sulfuriferula; species Sulfuriferula nivalis. Next base: position 1,951,037 of record NZ_AP021881.1, on the reverse strand, counting down.
GTGAGCATGAAGTAGTTGGCGGGGATGGATTTGTGTAATTGCTGGTCTATCCAGCGCTGTGATTCGTGCGCCTGGCAATGCGGGCAATGCCGATGACCGCAGGAATGTGGCAGGTAGCTGGGTGTTTGACAATCATCACAGGCAAGTTGCATCCTCGGGCTCATCTGGCTACGGCAGGTTTGAAAGGCGGTTAAGGCAGCTTGCTGGCTGGGCAATAGGTGATGACCGTGTTGTGCAAGCAGTTTAGCTGCGTAGGTTGCTACGATGTGCGCCAGTCTGATCATTTGACTTTGCCCCAATGAATGTGGAATTTCTCCATTAATTGATTAAGGCGAGTGTGTGCGCTCTGATGGCGTTGTTCGGTGAGGTGGGTGTAGCGGATGGTGGTGAGGATGGACTGGTGTCCGAGTATCTGCTGAATTTCGAGTAAATCGATGCCAGCTTCTATCAGGTGGGTGGCATAGCTGTGGCGCAGGCTGTGTGGTGTAATTCTTTTTTTAAGCCACAGTCACGGGTCACTTGACCCAAGGTGGTCTGGATACCACCACGATCCAGCGGGGTGCGTGCCAAGTGCGATTTGGCAAGACCGCCGTGTCGATTAGGAAAGAGCAAGCTTGGGTTGCGATGGGTGAGCCAGAAACGGCGCAATACCTGCAAGGTGTTCTCTGATAACGGCACCAATCGATCACGGTTGCCTTTGGCGTTGCGTACTTGCACCCGCATCCGATCCGCATCGATATCCCCTACCTGCAAGCGTAAGCCTTCGCCTAATCGTAAGCCCAGGCTGTAGAGGGTGAAGAAGAATACGCGGTAGCTCAATACGCGGGTGGCCATGAAGATTTGTTGTGCCTGGGCGACGGTAATGATGTCGGGCAGGCTATATGACTTGGGTGGTTTAACCAGATCCGCACCTGGCCAGGGTTGGCTGAGTACATGGGCATAATAGAACTTCAGTCCATACAGATCATGTTTGAGCGTACTCCATGAATGGGTATCCAGGATGCGAACAAAATAGTCGGTTAATTGTGGCTTGGTGAGCGCGTCTATCTGGTCATTAAAATACACCGCTGCGCGCCGTACGCCGTGTGAATACAAGGCGATGGTTTTAGGCTGCATGCCTCTGAGCTTGAGGCAATTCAGCAGTCGCTGGTGATTGTGCTCGAAGTGCGCGGGGATGGGTGTGGGGGCTGTCAATGTCGTCTCCTCGTGGTACAGTAATCAAAATTCCATTGCTGGGGGAGACGAAATTATGCTGCGTAATTTGATGGTTCGGGAATATTTCTCCGCGATAGCGGCTTCGTTCAACCTAACGTTTTACGCGCGGTCATGAATTCATCGAATCAAATGTCAAATGTAAGTTAGTAGGATGGGTGGAACGTAGTGATACCCATCAAATCAAGAGAAATCGGTGCATTTGTTCAATGTATTTCTCCGGCTTCTTTGCATCAACTCTGGTTTAAAACCTCGATGCAGGTCGGGGTTGCCCGACGGCAAGTTACTTTCTCTTGCTTGCCCAAGAGAAAGTAACCAAAGAGAAGGGCACCCCGCTGCGCCAGTCCTGCGGACTTCCCACGTAGCGGCTAGCAAAGCGGGCGGCTGCGGAACTCGCGCTGCGCGCTCAGACAATCCTCGCCGACTGCTCCCGCTTTGTTAACCGCTACGCGGTGGCGCAGAAGGGGAAAAGGGGTGGCTTCTTCAATCGTATTATCTTTATCACCAACGACAGTCGGGCTAGTGGCACCTAGGGTGCGGACACCGCTAGTTGATGGGTTTCGCTTTGCTCTACCCATCCTACCATTTCTATATAAGTAGATTGATATTTATCAAAGTATTGATATAATCAGGTCATGAAGAAGCTTAAATTTATTGGCTCTAGTCTCGATGATTTGAAAGATTTTCCTGCTGAAGTACGGCGTGAGGCTGGGTTTGAGCTGGATGCTATACAGCGCGGTCAGATGCCGTCTGATTTTAAGCCGATGCTAGCGGTTGGTTCTGGGGTGTATGAGATTCGTTTGCATATTCTTGGTGAATGGCGCGTGATTTATGTGGCCAAGCATGCTGATGCGGTTTATGTACTGCATGCTTTTCAGAAGAAAACGCAAAAAACACGACATGAGGATATTGCGCTGGCTGCGCGGCGGTATCAGTTGATAGGAGCAGGCAATGAATGATGGAATAATTGAATCAAGTGGTAATGTCTTTGCTGATTTAGGGTTTAGTCCTGAAGAATCCGCTTTGCTGATGATGCGTGCGACGTTGATGGCGCAGGTGCGGGAGGCGATAACTGCACATGGCTGGACACAGGTGGAAGCGGCGCAACATTTAGGTATAGGGCAGTCTCGCGTGTCTGATTTGGTACGCGGTAAACGTGATAAATTTAGTCTTGATATGTTAGTGACGCTGGCAACAAGAGCAGGGCGTAAGGTTGAACTGGCTTGCGTTTGAGGTGCGAGATAGATTGCAATTTCCCCCAGCAAATATTTGGGAATTGCAAGTATAATTCTGGCTAAAATATCCAGTTATATAGGAGTAACGAATCATGATAAGTGTTCAAGTGATTGAAGACCAAATTCAGCACCTCGACAATCAGTCATTTGCTTTATTGCGAAATTGGTTTATCGAATATGAACATACGCGCTGGGATCATCAAATCGCGTCTGATTCTGATGCGGGGAAGCTTGATTTTCTGATTGATGAGGCGCTTGCTGAGCATCTTGCGGGAAAAACAAAAAAACTGTGAAGCATTCTACTACCAGCCGATTTTGGAAATGTTACGACTCGCTGCCTGTAGAAATTCGTACACTCGCAGATAAGAATTATGATTTACTTAAAAGCGACTCGCGACATCCTTCATTACATTTCAAAAAAGTAGGTAAGGTTTGGTCGGTGCGTATAGGTATCCATCACCGCGCTATTGCAATTGAAGTTGATGATGGTTTTCTGTGGATGTGGATAGGGTTGCATTCGGAATATGACAAACTCATTGCCTGATAATTTGCCTGTAGGATGGGTTTCGCTTTGTTCTACCCATCCTACAATTACCCGTCGGAATTAGCCTGCCAATCTATTCATCCCGCTCACCAAAGCCTTGATCGAGGCAGTCACGATATTGTTGTCCATGCCTACGCCGTAGCATTCTTTGCCACCATCTTTGCGATTCACTTCAACAAAGGCGCAGGCGGTTGCGTCGCTGCCTTTGTTGAGGCCTATGGCGCGTTCTTCAAAGCTGCGGACTTGTAGTCCTGATGTGACGCCGTTAAGCGCGTGGATGGCAGCGTCTATGGGGCCGTTGCCTGTGCCTGTCAGCGTATGTTGCTTGCTGTCTTGCTCGATGGTCAATGAGATGCCTTGTGTCTCATCTTGTTCGAATAAATGATGCTCAACGTAGCGTACGGGTTTATTTTGGGCGAGGTAAGCCTGCTGGAACAGCGCCCAGATATCTGCTGCGCTCATTTCGCCGCCGTGGTCGTCCATGTAGCGCTGCACCTCACCAGAAAACTCGACTTGCAGGCGGCGTGGCAAGGCTAATCCATATTCATTTTCCAATAAGTAAGCGATGCCGCCTTTGCCTGATTGGCTGTTCACTCGTATTACCGACCCATAACTGCGTCCGACGTCGGCGGGATCGATAGGCAAGTAGGGTACGTTCCACAATGCGTCCGGCTTTTGTGCGGCGAAGCCTTTTTTGATGGCGTCCTGATGTGAGCCTGAAAAAGCGGTGAACACCAAATCACCGACGTAGGGATGGCGTGGATGAATAGGTAACTGCGTGCAGTATTCAACCGTGCGCGCCACGGCATTGATGTCGGAAAAATCCAGACCTGGTGCAACGCCCTGGGTATAAAAATTAAGCGCGAGGGTGACAATGTCGACGTTGCCTGTGCGTTCGCCGTTGCCGAATAAGCAGCCTTCTACCCTGTCTGCACCTGCCATTAAGCCTAATTCAGCCGCCGCTACTGCGGTGCCACGGTCGTTGTGCGGGTGCAAACTCAGGATGATGCTGTCACGGCGAGCGAGGTGGGTGTGCATCCATTCGATTTGGTCAGCGTAGACGTTGGGCGAGGCAACTTCTACTGTGGTGGGTAAATTGAGGATGACTTTGTTGTCTGGTGTAGCACCCCACGCGGCGGTGACGGCGTCACAGACTTCCAGTGCAAAATCCAGCTCAGTCGCGGTAAAGGTTTCTGGGCTGTATTCCAATACCCATTCGGTATCAGGTTGCTCGGCAGCGAGCTGTTTGATGAGTTGCACGGCTGACACAGCCATGTCTAATACTTCAGCTTTGCTCATGCCAAATACAACATCGCGAAAGGGTTTGGAGGTGGCGTTGTAAACGTGAACAATGGCGCGGCGTGCACCCTTGAGCGATTCCATGGTGCGACGAATGAGGTGTTCGCGTGCCTGGGTGAGTACTTCTATAGTGACATCGTCGGGGATGTGGCCATCTTCAATAATTTGGCGTACAAAGTCGAAATCCGTCTGTGAGGCGGATGGAAACGCAACTTCGATTTCCTTGAAGCCGATGTCGCATAATGTTTTGAACATGCGTAATTTGCGTTCTGCATTCATCGGTTCAAACAGGGATTGATTACCATCACGCAAATCTGTGCTCATCCAGATGGGTGGTGTGGTGAGAGTGCGGTTCGGCCATTGCCTGTCGCTTAACGCAACGGGCGGAAAGGCTGTGTATTTGGTTGATGGGTTTTTTAACATGCTGCACTCCTTAATGACTATGTGAGTATGTTACGTAAATTCGTCCGCAATGTGCTTGCGTAATTGACGATAAAATCACTATAAATTGGCATAAAATTGCGTTATATTTGATTTAATGTATTTTTTGTATCTTAAAATTTAAGGTGTACGCAATTATGGTGGATATTGATAAGTTTGATCGTCAAATTTTGCGACTGTTACAGGTCGATGGGCGTATGAGTAATCAGGATTTAGCTGATGCAATAGGTTTGTCGCCATCACCGTGTTTGCGCCGCGTGCGGGCGTTGGAGGATGCGGGTATTATTATCGGTTACCGTGCGCTCGTAGATGCTAAAGCGCTAGGGCTGTCGCTGATGGCGTTGATACATATCTCTATGGATCAGCATACACCGGAGCGCTTCGATCATTTTGAAGCGAGTATTGCTGATATTCCTGAGGTGATTGAGTGTTTGCTGATTACGGGGCAATCGGCTGATTACCAGCTTAAAGTGGCGGTGAGGGATATGGATGCTTATCAGGAGCTATTGTTAAATAAAATCAATCGCATCACGGGTGTGACGGGTGTGCATTCCAGCTTTATTCTGCGGCGGGTGGTGAGTAAAACCGCATTGGCGATTGCGGAAAATTGAGAGTCGGGGCTGATTTAAGGGTAAAATTCTGGACTTTATCTGCTTTGTAAACGCGCTATGACTCGGCAAATTTTCCTTGATACTGAAACTACAGGTCTGGATCCCAAGCAAGGCCACCGTATAATTGAAGTGGCGGGTGTGGAGATGTTTAATCGCCGCCCGACGGGCAAGCATTTTCATCGCTATCTTAATCCTGATCGTGAGATAGATGCTGGGGCGGTTGCTGTGCACGGACTGACCGCTGAGTTTTTGCAGGATAAGCCACGCTTTGCTGATATTGTCGATGAGTTGATTGAGTTTCTGGCGGGTGCGGAACTGGTTATCCATAATGCACCGTTTGATATCGGCTTTCTTAACAGCGAGCTGGTGCGCTTAAATCGTCAGCCTATGACTGTCTATTGTCCGGAAGTGCTGGATACGCTCAAGCTGGCTAAGGATATACATCCTGGGCAGAAAAATAATCTGGACGCGTTGTGTCGTCGTTATGAAGTTGATAACACCAATCGTACTTTCCACGGCGCCTTGCTCGATGCCGAGTTGCTGGCGGCTGTCTATCTTGGTATGACCCGCGGGCAAGAGAGTCTGATGATGGATGTGGAAGTGGCGTCATCGCAAGTTCAAGCCACTAACAGTAGTGCTACACCCATACGTGTGATTTCTGCCAGTACAGATGAGCTAAGCGAGCATGAAGCTACACTGGCCGTGATTCAGAAGGAAAGCCGTGGTGCATGTTTGTGGCTGGCTGAAGCATCTGTTTAATTTATAACGAAATTTATAACGAATTGTTGGAATGTACATGGAATTTCTTGATTTATCACCGTTAAAACATGCTCAGGGTGCCGTGGTATTGCCTGGCTCCAAGAGTATATCGAACCGGATTTTATTGTTGTCAGCACTGGCTGAGGGTAAAACGCGAATTAATCATTTGCTGGATTCGGATGACACTCAGGTAATGCTGGCGGCATTGACCAAGCTGGGTGTGTCGGTTACGCAAGTAGATAACAGTCGTGATTATGATGTGGTTGGTGTGGGCGGGCAATTTCCTAATGCAGCGGCGGATTTGTTTCTGGGTAATGCTGGCACGGCATTTCGTTCATTGACTGCTGCGCTGGCCTTATCGCATGGCGATTACACTTTGTCTGGTGTGGCGCGTATGCATGAGCGTCCGATAGGGGATTTGGTTGATGGTTTACGTCAATTAGGTGCTCAGATTGAATATTTGGATGTGGCGGGCTTTCCGCCGTTGAAGATTTCACCTTTGCAACCTACCGATCATGCGGTGGCGACGGTTAAAGGTAATGTATCCAGCCAGTTTCTGACGGGGTTGTTGCTGGCGGCGCCGATGACTGGGCGTGCTGTGACAATCAAAGTCGATGGCGAGTTGATTTCCAAGCCTTATGTAGAAATTACGCTGAATCTGATGCAGCGTTTTGGTGTGAATGTAGTGCGAGATGGCTGGCAGTCGTTCAGTATTGCTGCGGGTCAACGCTATGTCAGTCCATCAGTCATCACGGTCGAGGGTGATGCGTCATCTGCTTCGTATTTTCTTGCAGCAGGTGTGTTAGGACTAGGGCCTGTCCGTGTTGAAGGTGTCGGGCGTACCAGCATACAAGGCGACGTGCGTTTTGCTGAGGCGCTGGCGCAAATGGGTGCCAATATCGTGTATGAGGATAATGCGATTACAGCATCTGCTGGTCAGTATTTGCGTGGTGTGGATATGGATTTCAACCATATTCCTGACGCGGCAATGACTATTGCTGTAGTGGCTTTGTTCGCAGAGGGCACAACAACCTTGCGCAATATCGCCAGTTGGCGAGTTAAAGAAACAGATCGTATTCACGCTATGGCAACTGAGTTGCGCAAAGTCGGCGCAATTGTGGAGGAGGGTGCGGACTATATTAGTATTACGCCGCCAGTGAAATTGCAGGCGGCAACGATAGATACCTACGATGATCATCGTATGGCGATGTGCTTTTCGCTGGTGGCATTGGGTGGGGTGGCTGTGCGTATCAATGATCCGCGTTGTGTGAATAAAACTTTCCCTGAGTATTTTTCGGCGTTTGCTGGACTGACTTCATGATGGCAATCCCTGTTATTGCTATAGATGGGCCGTCGGCTTCGGGTAAGGGTACGGTAGCGGCGCTGGTGGCGCAGAAGTTGGGCTATCACTATCTGGATAGTGGTGCATTGTATCGTTTGACGGCAGTGGCTGCGCAACTGCAAAACGTGGCGGTTGATGATGAGACAAGTTTGGCGCAAATTGCTCTTGATCTGGATGTGGTGTTCGCGGGGCAACAGATACTGTTGGATGGTAATGACGTCAGCGATGCGCTACGCAGTGAGGCTGCTGGTGTAGGTGCATCCAAAATAGCGGTGTTGGCTAAAGTGCGTGCAGCTTTATTGGACAGGCAACATGCATTCAGGCAGGCGCCTGGCCTGGTGGCTGATGGGCGGGATATGGGTTCAGTGGTTTTCCCTGATGCGCAGCTAAAAATATTTTTGACTGCAAGTGCTGAAGAACGTTCTCAAAGACGTTATAAGCAGTTGATCGAAAAAGGAATTAGTGCTAATCTTGCAGACTTGCTGAATGATTTGCGGGATAGGGATGCGCGCGATAGTGCGCGAACTGTTGCGCCGTTACGGCAAGAAGATGATGCGATCTTGTTGGATACAACTGAAATTGGCATAGCAGATGCAGTCAATTTTGTCTTGAAAAACTATGAGTTAGCAGCAGGTGTTCAAGTTAACTATTAACTTGGATTTTTATAATTTACCCCGCTTGATTGCGGATAATTTGGGTTTCCTTTATACATGTCTACCGTTTCCTCCTCTACCGAATCCAGTATGGAAAGTTTTGCAGCTCTTTTTGAAGAGAGCCTAACCCGTCAAGAACTACGCGCAGGTGAAGTTATTACCGCTGAAGTTGTAGGTATCGACGATAATTTTGTAACCGTGAACGCTGGTTTGAAATCTGAGAGCTTAATCGCTATCGAAGAATTCCGTTCTGATCGTGGTGAGCTAGAAGTTGCTGTTGGCGATTTCGTTAGTGTTGCGATTGAAATGCTGGAAGATGGTTATGGCGCGACTAAATTATCACGCGACAAAGCCAAGCGTTTAGCTGCATGGATAAGCTTGGAAAAATCCATGGAAGAAGGCGAAATCATCACTGGTATGGTGCATGGTAAGGTTAAGGGCGGTCTGACTGTTATGGTCAATGGTATTCGTGCATTCTTGCCAGGTTCATTGGTGGATACACGTCCTGTTAAGGATACTACTCCTTACGAAAATAAAGAGATGGAATTGAAAGTTATTAAGCTTGATCGTAAGCGTAATAACGTTGTTGTGTCACGCCGTGCTGTGTTGGAAGCAACCATGGGCGCTGACCGTGATGCACTTATGGCTAACCTGCAAGAAGGTTCAGTTGTTAAAGGTGTGGTTAAAAATATTACTGACTATGGCGCTTTCGTTGATTTGGGCGGCATTGATGGCTTGTTGCACATTACTGACATGGCATGGCGTCGTGTTAAGCATCCTTCAGAAGTGGTGCAAGTGGGTGATGAAGTCGAAGCTAAGATTCTTAAATTTGATCAAGATAAAAACCGTGTTTCATTGGGTATCAAGCAGTTGGGTGATGATCCTTGGAGCGGTTTGGCGCGTCGTTACCCATCAGGTACACGTATGTTCGGTAAAGTCGCTAACTTGACCGACTACGGCGCATTCGTAGAAATCGAAACTGGTATTGAAGGTTTGGTGCACGTTTCTGAAATGGACTGGACCAACAAAAACGTACATCCATCTAAAGTTGTTCAGTTAGGTGATGAAGTTGAAGTGATGGTATTGGAAATCGATGAAGAACGTCGTCGTATTTCCTTGGGCATGAAACAATGCAAAACCAATCCTTGGGATGATTTTGAAATCACCCATAAGAAAGGTGACAAAGTTAGCGGTCAAATCAAATCTATCACCGATTTCGGTGTGTTCATCGGCTTGCCTGGTGGTATCGATGGTTTGGTTCACTTGTCAGATTTGTCCTGGAGCCAGCCTGGTGAAGAAGCTGTTCGCAACTTCAAGAAAGGTGACGAAGTTCAAGCTGTTGTTTTGGCAATTGATGTTGAACGTGAACGTATTTCCTTGGGTATCAAACAAGTTGAAGGCGATCCAGTTAACAGTTTCGTTTCTAGCTTTGACAAAGGCAGCATCGTAAAAGGTACTGTTAAATCATTAGATGCTAAAGGCGCTGTGATATTGTTGGGTGATGATGTTGAAGGTTACTTGCGTGCTTCAGAATTCTCACGTGATCGCGTTGAAGATATTCGTAACCATCTGAAAGAAGGCGACGAAGTTGAAGCGATGATTATCAACGTGGATCGTAAGAGCCGTAGCATTAACTTGTCAATTAAAGCTAAAGATGCATCAGAGCAATCAGATGCTATGCAAAAATTGGCTGGTGATCAGTCTGCTAATACAGGTACAACCAATCTTGGCGCGTTGTTAAGAGCCAAGTTAGATAACAAAAACGCTGAATCCTGAGAGGCTGTATCATGACCAAATCGGAGCTGATTGCGCAGTTGGCAACACGCCATCCCCAATTGCTCGCGACGGATGCGGAATTTGCGGTTAAAACAATATTAGATGCTATTTCCAAGAGTCTCGCTGCTGGTGACAGAGTTGAGATTCGCGGATTTGGTAGTTTTAGCCTGAATTACCGTCCGCCACGTTTGGGTCGTAATCCTAAAACTGGCGAAAAAGTGGCCGTACCCGAAAAGTACGTACCGCATTTTAAAGCCGGCAAGGAATTGCGTGAGCGTGTGGATTTTCCAGCAAGCTAAGGTGGTTGAAGCATAGTAGTAATAAAAACGGCATATCGCGAGGTATGCCGTTTTTTTTCGGATAATATTCTGTAATGCAGTAAGCTAGCACTGCCCGACTAGTAATGTTTTTAAGGTAAAATCCTGCCATGGCCAAAAATATATTATTGATGCGTTACTTAGGGGGAGGATTGAAGCTAATCCTCTTTATCTTTTTACTGGGTTTTGCTGTTAAAAACAGTGAAGTGGTGACGCTGCGATATTATTTAGGCTACGAATGGCATATGCCACTAATCCTGGTGATTTTGATATTTTTTGTGGTTGGCGCAGGTATGGGTGTGGCGGCATCACTTACCTATTTATTCAGGCAGCGGCGTGAATTGTTGGCTTTGCGATCATCAGTAGCAAAATTGAGCGAGTCTCAGGGAGTGCGGCATGGAGTTTGAATTGTGGTGGCTGTTAGCATTTCCATTGTTTTTTGCTTTAGGATGGCTGGCGGCACGAGTAGATATGCGTCATGCCATGAGTGAGTCGCGTAGTGTGCCAGCTTCGTATTTTAAAGGCTTAAACTATTTGCTCAATGAGCAGCCTGATAAAGCGATTGAAGCTTTTATTGAGGTGGTGAAGGTTGATAGTGATACGGTTGATCTGCACTTTGCGTTGGGTGGTCTGTTTCGTAAACGTGGTGAAGTCGAACGTGCCATCCGTATGCATCAAAATCTCGTTGCTCGCGAAGATTTGTCGCCTGAACGTCAATTAAAAGTAATGTCTGAATTAGGCCAAGACTATCTTAAAGCCGGGTTGCTGGATAGGGCCGAAGAAATTTTTTCTCAATTGTACAAAACGGATAGATATAGCGATGCGCAACAATTTTTGTTGGAGATTTATGTTCAGGAAAAATCCTGGGCTAAAGCCATAGAAGCAGCTGTCGCGTTATCACGCACATCGAATAAGTCGTATCACATTGAGATTGCCCATTATTATTGTGAATTGGCAAATGTTGCATATGCGCATGGTGACCTGGATGATGCGCGACAATATTTGAATGAAGCACTAGAAGCGAATCATGATTGTGTGCGCGCCACGGTTTTGCTTGGCGATATCGCTGCAAGTTTGAATGATCATATCCAAGCAGTCGCAATTTGGCGGCGCATAGAGTCACAAAACGTGACCTATCTGGCATTGGTGGCAGATAGAATGATGGCCAGTTATCGGGCGTTGCAACAGGATGCCGAGGGCTTGGCTTATTTGCGTGGTGCTTTGGCACGGGTGCCGTCATTTGAATTGTTCAATACCATATTTAATGCCACGCTCAATATACACGGTGCAACTGTTGCCCATCAGTTAGCCCGTGAGGTACTGCAAACGCATCCGAATTTGCGTGGGCTGGACAAGTTGCTAGAGGCCGAATTATTGACCGCGCCAGCTGATTTATTGCCTGATTTGCAATTAAAAAAATCTATAGTACAACGCTATAGCCAACAGCAATCCTTGTATCAATGTGAGCACTGCGGCTTTAAAGCGCGTAGTTTTTTTTGGCATTGTCCCGCATGTAATCATTGGGACAGCTTTCCTCCTTTGAAAGAGTAAATGGATACTAAAATCATAGTTGCTCTGGATTATCCAGATCAAGTCGAAGCGTTAAAGCTAGTTCAACAACTGGATCCGAGTCTTTGTCGTTTGAAAGTAGGCAAGCAGTTATTTACCGCAGCTGGCCCCCGTTTTGTAGAGGAACTGGTGAAACGTGGTTTCCCTGTATTTCTGGATCTCAAGTTCCATGACATTCCAACCACTGTCGGTTTGGCGTGTGCTGCTGCAGCCAATTTGGGTGTGTGGATGATGAATGTACATGCTCTAGGTGGTGGTGCGATGTTACGAGCTGCACGGGCGGCGCTGGGTGATGCGGCTGACCGACCTAAATTGATCGCGGTAACCTTGCTTACCAGCATGAGTGAAGTGGATATGCGTGAAATCGGTTTGCAGGATACGCCTCGGGCTGCTGTGTTAAGATTGGCGAAATTAACCAAGCTTAATGGTTTAGATGGTGTGGTATGTTCCGCGCAGGAAGCCAGTATGCTGAAACAGGAATTGGGCAAGGATTTTAATCTGGTTACACCAGGTATACGACCAGCAACTGCTGAAGTAGGCGATCAGCACAGAGTAATGACACCAGCAGCTGCGTTAGCAGCTGGCTCGGATTATCTGGTTATTGGTCGACCCATTACCCATGCACCCGATCCATTGGCTGCATTGTTAGCAATCCATCAAGATATTTTATAAAAGTAAAACGCAAGGAAGATTAGATGAAAATTACCGTGATAGGAACAGGTTACGTTGGCTTGGTAAGCGGCGCGTGTTTGGCTGAAGTGGGTAACAACGTGATGTGTCTGGATGTGGATGCCAAAAAAATCGCTATTCTGAATCAAGGCGGCATTCCGATTTATGAGCCTGGTCTGGAAGACATGGTGAAGCGTAATGTGGCCGCAGGTCGTTTGCAATTTACTACCGATATTGAACTGGCTGCTCAGCATGGCTTGATTCAGTTTATCGCTGTGGGTACGCCCCCTGATGAAGATGGTTCTGCTGATTTGCAGTATGTAGTTGCAGCTGCGCGTAATATCGGTAAATACATGACTGAGTACAAGTTGGTTGTAGATAAATCCACAGTGCCTGTGGGAACTGCCGATAAGGTACGTGCGGCATTGCAGGAAGAGTTGAGTAATCGCGGTATGGATCTGGAATTTAGCGTGGCCTCGAATCCTGAGTTCTTGAAAGAGGGCGCAGCAGTAGATGATTTCATGCGTCCAGATCGCATTGTTGTCGGTACTGATGATGAGCGAGCAACTAACCTGATGCGTAAGTTATATGCGCCGTTCCAGCGTAATCATGACAGATTGGTGGCGATGGATGTGCGTTCGGCTGAATTGACCAAATATGCAGCTAACGCAATGTTGGCGACACGTATTTCATTCATGAATGAATTGGCAAATCTGGCGGAAAAACTGGGTGCGGATATCGAACATGTGCGCCAAGGGATAGGCTCTGACGAGCGTATCGGTTATCATTTCCTTTACCCAGGTTGTGGTTATGGCGGTTCCTGTTTCCCCAAAGACGTACAGGCTTTGCGTCGTACTGCGGCTGAGTATGGCGTGCCTATGCGCGTGATTGATGCGGTAGAAACTGCGAATGAAGCGCAGAAGCACCTATTGTTGTCCAAGATTATTGCGCGTTTTGGTAATGATTTGTCGGGGATGCGTTTTGCTTTGTGGGGTCTGGCATTCAAACCAAATACCGATGATATGCGTGAAGCTTCCAGTCGTGTGTTAATGGAAGGTCTGTGGGAACGCGGTGCGTATGTGCAAGCGTTTGACCCTGCGGCTGCGCATGAGACCCAGCGCATTTATGGCAATCACCCACAACTTACTTTGGTCGATACGCCCGAAGCCGCATTGGCCGGAGCAGATGTGTTGACTATCGTGACTGAGTGGAAAGTTTTCCGTAGCCCGGATTTTGCCGTGATTAAAGCTAACCTCAAACATCCTGTGATTTTTGACGGGCGTAATTTGTATGAGCCTGCGCAAATGCGTGAATTGGGGTTTGAGTATTTCGCCATAGGTCGTAAATGAGTATAAATTCCCGCGTCGATTTGTCACGCGCCCGTATTTTAGTTGTGGGTGATGTGATGCTGGATCGTTACTGGTTCGGCGATGTGGCGCGGATTTCACCTGAGGCACCTGTGCCTGTAGTCAAGGTGCACAAACAAGAGGCGAGGCTGGGTGGTGCAGCTAACGTTGCCCGCAATGCAGCGAGTCTGGGCGCGCAAGTAACACTGTTGTCAGTGGTTGGGCAGGATGAAGCTGGGTTACAACTGGCGCAGTTATTGGCTGAAGCAGGTGTGCAAGCTAATCTGCATCAGGACGCCAGTGTCGATACGATAATCAAATTGCGGGTGATAGGTCGTCAGCAACAGTTATTGCGCATAGACTTTGAAACACCTCCCAGTGATGCCGTGCTGGCAGACAAATTAGCAAGCTTTCATACGCTGATAGCTGATTATGATTTGGTTATTCTGTCTGATTATGGCAAGGGGAGTTTGACGCATATTGCTGCGATGATAGTAGCTGCAAATGCACGTAACATTCCTATTCTGGTTGACCCCAAAGGTGATGATTACGCGCGTTATCAATATGCCAGCGTGCTGACGCCGAATTTAAGCGAGTTTCGTGCAGTGGCAGGCTCCTGGCGTGATGAAAATGAGTTCCGTACTAAAGCTGAGGCTTTGCGTGCGCAGCTGAGCTTGCAGGCATTATTGGTGACGCGTAGCGAGGCGGGGATGACTTTGTTTACCGAGGCAGGTGTGTTCCATCAGGCAACACTCGCGCGTGAGGTGTTTGACGTGAGTGGGGCAGGCGATACAGTTATTGCTACGTTAGGTGCGATGCTGGCTGCTGGCGAAGCTTTACCCGCGGCGATGGCGATGGCAAATCGCGCTGCGGGCATCGTCGTTGCCAAACTGGGAACTGCTGTGGTATTGCCTGAGGAGTTATGGGCAACATCCTGAAATACTGGCTGCGTGTGTTGGTCAGCTTGCTGATCAGTGTTGTGCTGATCATGCATAGCGCAGGCATAGTACGATTGGGTATGTTGGACAGGCTGGAAGCCTGGAGTTACGATGCGCGCTTATTGATGACGCTGCCCCATGAGATAGATCCGCGGATCGTCATCATCGATATTGATGAGGCCAGCCTGAAGCAAATTGGTCGTTGGCCGTGGGGGCGCGATCAGATGGCGTTGCTGACAGAATCTTTGTTCACACGATACAAAGTTGCTACGGTCGGATTTGACGTGGTCTTCGCTGAAACGGATACCAGTTCTGGCTTGCCTGCACTTACACAACTGGCTAATACCCAATTTAAGCATGATGCTGAATTTCAGCATGTATTGAATCAGTTACGCCCCAGTCTTGATTATGATGGTCGTTTCGCACAGGCACTGAGTTTGGGACCATCTGTGCTAGGTTATTACTTTACGCCTTATGTGCAAAACCTGGGGCAGTTGCCACAACCCATGTTGAAGAGTCAGCGAGCAAGTGCGCTGCAATTATTACAAGTCAAAGGGTATGGTGCGAATTTGGTTCGTTTACAACAGTCAGCGACAGGTGCCGGCTATTTCAATATGAGTGCTGATTTTGATGGCGTGACGCGGCGTATGCCGATGTTGTCCTCATATCAGGGTGCGCTTTATCCAAGTTTGTCTTTGGCGACGTTACAAGCGGCGATGCAAACACATTTGCAAATCAAAAATATCACAGAGTCACCATTTAATACTCGGCATGTCGCGCTTGCTGCTGACGATATGTTTATCCCTGTGGATAAACGGGGGGCAGTGTTAGTTCCATATCGTGCTTATCCAGGGTATACCTATCTATCCGCTGTAGATGTAATGACTGGCCGTGCACCTGCAGATTTGTTGGAAAATGCGATAGCTTTGGTTGGTACCACGGCACCAGGCTTACTGGATTTACGTGTTACGCCAGTTGCAAAAAATTATCCCGGAGTGGAAATACATGCCAATCTGATTTCAGGCATTTTGGATGGCGCATTACGTTATCAGCCAGGATATGCACATATGCTGGAAATGGCACTGTTGCTGATTTTGGGGATGTTGTTGGCGTTGATATTGCCTCGGCTTAGCCCTTTGCGTGGTGCGTTATTGAGCATGAGTCTGGCAGCAGTCTACCTGGGTTTGGTAGCATGGGCGTGGCAACACGGCAGTGTATTGAATGTCGCCCCCGTGATGGTATTGATATTGGGGCTGATGATCTTGAATATGGCCTGGGGCTATTTTGCTGAATCGTTGGCCAAGCGCCAAATAACAGGGTTATTCGGGCAATATGTGCCACCTGAGTTGGTTGATGAGATGAGTCATGATCCATCAAAATTTAATATGCGTTCTGAGAGTAAGGATCTAAGCATTCTGTTTTCAGATGTGCGTGGTTTTACTACGGTTTCTGAAACACTGACGCCACAGCAATTATCTGATTTGCTTAACGAATTTTTAAGCAGCATGACAGCAGTTATCCATGCACATCAAGGCACCATAGATAAATATATGGGAGATTGCGTGATGGCGTTCTGGGGAGCACCACTGGACAATATGTATCATGCACGCGATGCGGTGTTGGCAGGATTGGCCATGCAGGAAGAATTGGCCCAATTAAATCTGAGTTTTGCAGCACGAGGCTGGCCGCAATTACACGTAGGTGTAGGTGTAAATACGGGACGAGTGAGTGTCGGCAATATGGGATCGAAATTCCGCATGGCTTATACCGTGATGGGCGATGCGGTAAATCTGGCGTCAAGGCTGGAAGGGATCACTAAACAATATGATGTTCCTATGGTTGTGGGTGAGGAAACTTTTGCGGTCTTACCTGAGATGGCATTTGTTGAGCTGGATAGTGTGCGAGTGAAAGGCAAGCTTAAGCCTGTCATTATTTATCAACCATTGGGATTGCGTGCTGATGTATCACCGCATGTGCTGGCACTGGCGTCGGATTTTTCAGAGGTACTTAAGGCTTATCGCACGCAGCATTGGGATGTGGCTCAATCCAAATTAGCTGCGATGATTATCCGTGCTCAGGCTGAAAATGTGCCTGTCGGCTTATATCAAATCTATTTAGACCGCATAATTTACTTCCGTGAACATCCGCCAGCAGCGGATTGGGACGGTGTATGGGTGTTTGCAAGCAAATGAAATTACAAATTTTAGGCTGTAGTGGTGGTATAGGTGGCAAGCGTCATACGACTTCCATGCTGATTGATGACGATATACTCATTGATGCGGGAAGCGGCGTGCTGCAACTGTCGCTGGAACAATTGGCTCTGATAGATCATGTTTTCATTACGCATAGCCATCTGGATCATATACTTGCGCTACCTTTATTGCTGGATTCGGTAGGTGCAATGCGTGATCGCCCCGTCACGGTTTATGCGATTGACACTGTGCTGGAAATTCTACGCCAGGATATTTTTAACTGGCGTATCTGGCCGGACTTTACGGAGGTTCCGCCTGAGTGTCCGTATTTACGCTATAGCGCCATCGATGTTTATCAAGCGGTACAGCTCGCTGAACGCGTTATTACGGCTTTGCCTGCAAACCATACCGTGCCGGCTGTTGGTTATCAGTTGAGCAGTCCGACGGCGAGTATAGTCTTCTCAGGTGACACAGGGAAAAATCCCGTGTTGTGGGACTGTATTAATAAAATTGAAAATTTACATGCATTGATTATAGAAACGGCATTTCCGCAGGATGAACATGGTATTGCTGAGATATCCAAGCATCTTTCCCCCTCAACGTTGCTTGAAGAGTTAAAACAGCTCACGGCTAACGTTCCTATTTATATTACGCATCTCAAGCCAGGGCGCGAAGAGACTATCATGGGTGAAATCGCTGAACTAGAGTCAGTTGAGTATCAGTTACAAGCATTACAACAGGGACAAATATTTAATTTCTGAACATTTTACGTTTTGCTCCAGTAGCTTGCGTTAAGCTGAAAAGAAACGGTTTTACAGCTTTATTCCGTCGATACGTCATCTGTTTTCTCGTCAATAATTGAAACTGTGTAATCCGTCTTAAAGTGAGATGGGTGTTCAGGAGCAATAGGCGATGGCTGAAGATAGCGATCTAGAGAAAACGGAACAGGCCACGGCCCAGCGACTTGAAAAAGCGCGGGAAGATGGCGATGTACCGCGTTCGCGAGAACTGGCTACTTTTACTGGCTTAATGGCTGCTGGCACAGGATTGTGGATGAGCGGTGGTAATTTGGTGAGCGAACTGAAAGCCATGCTGGTTTCTGGCATGTCATTTACGCGTGATCAGGTGTTTGATATGAACCTGATTTATACCCAAATTGGCGCAAATCTGATGAAGTTGTTGGTCGCTTTTGCACCATTGGCTGGTTTACTAATTCTAGTGGCTTTATTATCACCTGCACTAATAGGCGGCTGGTTGTTCAGCAATAAAGCACTTGTTCCTAATTTTGGACGAATGAACCCAATCAAGGGTTTGAGCAATATGGTGTCCACTCATGCCTTGGTGGAATTGGTGAAAGCCGTTGCCAAAGCAACACTGGTCGGTGTTGTCGCATGGATGGTCATGCTGCATGAAAAAGAAGCTGTGATGGCTTTAGGCAATGAATCGGTGCAGGCAAGTACAGCTCACGTTGGACAGTTGTTGTGGTACGCCTTTATTTCCATGACTTCAGCACTGGGTCTGATTGTGGCGATAGATGCACCTTATCAAATGTACCACTATGCTGAAAAGCTGAAAATGACGCGTGAAGAAGTGCGTCAAGAGGCCAAAGAAGCTGATGGTAATCCGCAAGTTAAAGCAAAAATACGTCAGCAACAGCGTGAAATGGCGCGTCGCCGGATGATGTCTGAAGTTCCTACGGCTGACGTGGTCGTCACTAACCCTACGCACTATGCAGTGGCATTACGTTATGTCGATGGTGGATCTAGTGCACCTATTGTGGTGGCGAAAGGCGCAGATGAAGTTGCAGCCAAAATTCGTGAAATCGCAGCTGCGAATAATATTCCTACATTAGAAGCGCCGCCTTTAGCGCGTGCTTTGTATCAACACACTGATTTGGGTGAGGAGATTCCACAAGCGCTCTATACCGCAGTGGCCGAAATTCTGGCTTATGTATTCCAGTTACGCAGCTACCGTGTCCGTGGTGGTGTTGCTCCGACTATGCCTAAAGATATTGATGTGCCTGCTGAGTTGGATCCGTTGAATCCAGCTGCTGCTAAACCACTACTTGATGGGATGCCGCTATGAACGGATTTAAATTACCAGCCTGGATGACAGGCGTAACCGGTGGCGCAGTACTAGTCGCCCCTATCATCATTATCGTGATGTTATCGATGATGGTGTTGCCATTACCTGCATTTATCCTTGATATTTTCTTCAGCTTTAATATAGCGCTGTCTATCATTGTGTTGTTGACCAGTTTGTATACGGTTAAACCGCTTGATTTTATTGTGTTCCCAACCGTGTTGCTGGTTAGCACTATGCTGCGTCTGTCATTGAACGTTGCATCTACGCGTGTGGTGTTGACCGAAGGTCATACTGGTCCAGATGCAGCTGGTAAGGTAATTGAGGCATTTGGTCACTTTTTGATAGGTGGTAATTACACAGTAGGTATTGTGGTATTTATTATCCTGACCATTATTAACTTTATGGTGGTTACCAAGGGTGCTGGACGTATCGCTGAAGTGGGTGCGCGTTTTACTTTGGATGCGATGCCAGGTAAACAAATGGCGATTGATGCTGACTTGAATGCAGGTCTGATTGGTGAACAAGAAGCTCGTCAACGTCGTTCAGATGTTGCACAAGAGGCCGAATTCTACGGCGCGATGGATGGTGCGAGTAAATACGTGCGTGGTGATGCCGTGGCAGGGATTATGGTTACCATCATCAATATCATCGGCGGGTTGATAGTTGGTATGGTGCAGCATGATCTGGCATTTGACGTGGCAATTAAAAACTACACCTTGCTCGCCATCGGTGATGGTTTAGTTGCGCAGATTCCTTCACTGATTATTTCTACAGCGGCTGGTATCGTTGTATCTCGCGTTGCAAGCGATCAGGATATTGGTAGCCAGTTGTTGAATCAATTGTTTGCTAAGCCTGCTGTATTGTATATCGCAGCAGGCATTATTGGTGGTATGGGATTGATACCTGGTATGCCACATGTGGCTTTTGTCATGTTGGCTGCTGTGTTGGCTGGTGGTGCTTATGTGCTTGTGCAAAAAGCAAAACTGGCTGCGGTTGTTCCTGAGCAAGCGCCCGCACAAGCGCCTTCTGAATTAGAGGAAGCAACATGGAAAGACATCGTGCCTGTGGATACATTGGGCTTGGAAGTTGGCTATCGTTTGATTCCGCTGGTAGATAAAACACAAGGCGGTGAATTGCTTAAACGGATTAAAGGCATACGTAAAAAATTCGCACAGGAAATTGGCTTTTTGCCACCTTCTGTCCATATTCGTGACAACTTGGAACTGCGTCCTTCGGCTTATCGCATTACGCTTAAAGACGTAGAGATGGGGCTGGGAGAAGCATTTGATGGGCAGTTTTTGGCTATCAATCCTGGTGTGGTCAGCGGTACGCTACCTGGCAATGCCACGACAGACCCAGCCTTTGGTTTGCCTGCGATTTGGATAGAAGGTGGTTTGCGGGATCAGGCGCAATCATTTGGATATACCGTAGTTGATGCGGGTACAGTTGTAGCAACCCATCTTAACCATTTGATGAGCATGCATGCAGCTGAGTTATTAGGGCGGATGGAGGTGCAGCAGTTGATTGATCATTTGGTAATTGAGTCACCTAAATTGATTGAGGATTTAGTGCCCAAGCTAATGACGTTAGCTGCTTTACAGAAAGTATTACAGAATTTGCTAGTTGAAGGCGTGCATATACGTGATATGCGTACCATTATTGAAACTCTGGCAGAGCATGCCGGGCAAGTGCAGGATACTAACGAATTGACAGCGCTGGTGCGTATTGCACTGGGACGCGCCATCGTGCAGCAGATATATCCAGGTTCACAAGAGTTGTCTGTGATGGCATTGGATAATCGTTTGGAAAGGTTGCTAATGCAGGCTATCAATGCAGGCGGTCCTGATGGCGCAGGTATAGAGCCAGGTTTGGCTGATACTTTAGCTACGCAAGCGAATCTGGCAACTCGCCAGCAAGAGCAAATGGGTTTGCCTCCCGTGTTAATCGTTCCAAGTTCATTGCGTGCGTTGCTGGCTCGTTTCTTACGTCGCGCAATTCCACAGTTGAAAGTGTTGTCACACGCAGAAATCCCGGATTCTAAAACCATAAGAGTAACCAGTTTAGTTGGAGGTCAAGTATGAACGTACAGAAATTTATAGCGAATAATTCGCGTGATGCATTACGCCAGGTGCGTGATGTGTTGGGAGAGGATGCTGTCATTCTGTCTAACCGTAAAGTGCCTAATGGTGTAGAAATCATGGCGTTGGCTGGAGATGATATAGCCTCATTGGTCAGCCCATCTGCTGATAAAGTGGTGGAAAACAAGGCGCCACTGATGCGGTTCGATGAAGAACCAGCAGCAGTGGTTACACGTCCGACAGTTCGTCCTGCTGTCGCAAAGGTGGCGTCAACTACTCCGTCTAGCCAGGTCAACACGCAGCGCGAAATGAACGAAATGATGGAAGAAATTCGTGCAATGCGCAGTATGCTGGAAGTGCAGTTGAGCGAAATTTCCTGGGGTGCTATGCAGCATCGCGATCCTAGTCGTGCTGAAATTATGCGTGAATTACTCTCAACTGGTTTTAGCGCTGGCCTGTCGCGGCATTTGATAGAGCATTTGCCTGCAGTGAACTCATTTCCTGAAGGAATGGCTTGGATCAAGTCTGTGTTGTCACGCAATATCAATGTGATGAGCAATGAAAACGAAATTCTGGAGAAGGGTGGTGTATTTGCTCTGGTTGGGCCAACTGGCGTGGGCAAAACTACCACTACTGCTAAGTTAGCTGCGCGTTGTGTGATGCGTCATGGTGCTAATAAGCTGGCTTTAATTACGACTGATGGTTATCGTATTGGCGGTCATGAGCAACTGCGTATTTATGGCAAAATCCTTGGCGTCATGGTGCATTCAGTTAAAGATGAAAGTGATTTACGCATTGCGCTTGAAGAGTTGAAAGGTAAGCATACTGTATTGATTGATACCGTTGGTATGAATCAGCGCGACCAGATGGTTGCTGAACAGGTGGCGATGTTGTCTGGTATGGGTGCGCAAGTGAAACGCCTGTTGTGCCTGAATGCAACGTCTACTGGCGAGACTTTGAACGAAGTGGTGCGTGCATATCAAGGCAGTGGTTTGGCTGGATGCATAGTCACTAAAGTGGATGAAGCCGCTACTATAGGTAATGTGCTGGATGTAGTGATACGGCAAAAACTGAATTTGTATTATGTAGCTAATGGACAGCGTGTACCTGAAGATTTACATACTGTACAGCGTGCAGATTTGATTGAGCGTGCATTTAAATTGCGTCGCGAAACCAACGCGTTTCAATTATTGGATGATGAGTTATCTTTGATTGTGGCTAATGCTGTACGTGCCAATCAGGATGCTACATTGCGTGGGGTGCATCTTGGCTAATTTACATATAGATCAGGCCGCAGGATTGCGGCGCATGCTGGCGGGGCCTAAGCCTCGTATAGTGACATTATTGTCGGTGCTAAGTGTCGCTGAAAAAAATGCGATGTTAACCAATTTGTCCGCATCATTTGCGCATCTGGGGAATGACGCAATTTTGATCGATGCTCGTCATCGTGACGGTGTGGGGGCGCGTTTGGGGCGCACACGTCGCGCAGGTTTGTTGGCTGTGGCGCGGCAAGAATGTGCTTTAAATGAAGTGATACAGCCTATACAAAATGGTTTTAATTTTGCGTCAGTACTGGGTGGAAATGCGCAGGAAACTCATTATAGTGAACAAGATAAGCAACGATTGTCCAATGTGTTAAGTGTGCTGGCGCAGCAATATGGTACGGTTATTGTGGATGCTGAATTGGATAGTTCAGATAGCTTGCCTGTGCAGGCATTGGCGGATGGAGAAGTGGTTATTCATATTTCGACTAGTGCAGAATCAATCAAAGCGGGTTACGCTTTAATTAAACAATTGAATGCAAATCTCGGTCGTCGTGGGTTCGGTGTATTGGTAACAAATGCAGAAGAAGAACAGGCGCAGCTGGTTTATGCTAATCTAGCGAAAACAGCGAGTCGTTATCTTGCGGTGCCGTTACATTTTATGGGTTCAATTCCTGCTGATGACCATTTAAGCCGTGCCGCGCGATTAGGACGTTCCGTTATTGATGCCTTTCCGATGGCTATGGCTTCGGTGGCGTTTAGACGTATTGCAGGGCAATTAGGTATTTCTTGATTTATGTATAACGCAAACGGCAAATCTGATAAAAATCAATTACTCAAAGAGCATGCGCCTTTGGTGAAACGATTGGCTTATCAACTTCGGGCTAAATTACCTTCCAGCGTTGAGGTGGATGATTTGATCCAGGCTGGCATGATAGGCCTGTTGGATGCTGTAAACCGTTATGAAGAGTCACACGGTGCGCAATTTGAGACTTATGCTGTACAACGCATACGTGGTGCGATGCTGGATGAATTGCGGAGTACGGACTGGTTGCCACGTAATTTGCGTCAGAATATGCGCAAAATAGAAGTTGCCATGTCCGCGTTACAGCAAAAATTAGGGCGCATGCCGACCGAATTGGAAGTGGCCAAGTCGATGAAAATGACGCTGGCTGAATATCAGGATCTGCTCAGTGAGAGTAGCGGTCACCAGTTGATTTATTATGAGGATTATCATGACGATGATGAGCATGATAGTTTTCTGGATCGTTTCTGTGCTGATGTGTCGGGAGACCCGCTTTCCGGTCTACTTCAAGATGATTTCAGAGATGCGTTGATTACGGCGATAGACAGTTTGCCTGCGCGCGAAAAATTATTGATGGGGTTGTACTACGAGCAAGAATTGAATTTGAAAGAAATTGGCGCGGTAATGGGTGTATCAGAATCACGAGTTTGCCAATTGCATAGCCAGGCAGTTGCACGTATTCGTTCAAGTTTAAGGAGCCAGTTGTGGACTGGGGCAGCTTAACAGGTATTATCCTTGCGTTAGCTGCGGTACTTGTGGCGCACCTGCTCGACGGTGGGCATATAGGTTCGCTGTTACAACCAGCTGCGTTTATTATTGTGGTCGTGGGCACGCTCGGGGCGGTCTTGATACAAACCCGATTGCCGGTGTTTAAACGCGGCATGCGTATGTTGCGCTGGCTATTTAAGCCGCCAGAAGATACTCGTCCCGCCATCATGCGTGAAATTTTCGTGTGGAGTAATACCGCAAGACGCGAAGGTTTGTTGAGTCTGGAACCGTATATGCGTTCTTCCAAACATGCTTTTACTGCTAAAGGCTTGCGTTTGATCATAGATGGTATCGATGCAGAGAAACTAAGGGCGATACTTGACACTGAAATTGATGCTTATGCCTTGGAGCAAAGGCAGGCGGTTAAAATTTGGGAAGCAGCGGGTGGCTATTCACCTACTATAGGTATATTAGGTGCGGTATTAGGTTTGATTCACGTGATGGAGAACTTAACAGACCCAGCTAAGTTAGGCAGTGGTATTGCGGTAGCTTTTGTCGCGACTATATACGGTGTGGGTTTTGCCAATTTGTTTTTTCTGCCGATATCGAATCGGTTAAAAGTGATCGTAAATCAATCGGTTCGTGCACATGAAATGATTGCTGATGGTTTGTTGCTGATTATTAACGGTGAAAACCCTCATGTAGTTGAAGATCGTTTGGCGGCCTATTTACGCTAGGGGCAGGTAATGTCACGAAGAAAAAGAAGGCAGGGGGATGATGATGAAGAGCATGATAATCTCGACCGTTGGTTGGTGTCTTATGCTGACTTTATGACTTTGCTGTTTGCATTCTTTGTGGTGATGTATGCCATTTCAGCAGTCAATGTAGGCAAATATAAAGTTTTGTCTGAATCACTGGGGAGCGCTTTTGGCTCTGCCAGCGAACAAAATCCCGGCAGCAGTAAAAATAAGTCCAAGGCTATTACAAATAAATCCAATGATAGTACGGTAATTCGTCAAGAGCGGTCGCAGATGACTAATGTGGCGAATGATATTTTGCATGCACTATCACCGCTCATTCGAGAAGGCAAAGTACGGGTGACACAGACAGCACATGGTGTAAGCATAGAAATTAATGCCAGTTTGTTATTCGCACCGGGTGATGCAAAATTGGCGGCTGAATCGAGACAGGCACTGGGTGCGATTGCCAACGTGCTGAAGATGCAACGTAACGATATTGAAATTGATGGTTACACTGACGATGTACCAATTAGTAATTCGGCTTTTGCGTCTAATTGGGAGCTTTCTGCTGTTCGGGCAAGTAGTGTTGCGCGTGAATTTATGAATAATGGTGTGGCAGAAAATCGCTTAATGGTGGTTGGTAATGGACCAAATAAGCCCATTATGCCAAATGATACGGCAGAAAATAGGGCACGTAATCGTCGGGTGGAAGTGGTAATACTGTCTAACTTGCCTGAAGCTGCGAGAGAAACAACTTTGGTTGCACCAATAGTACATTAAAGTCCAGATTGTCATCGCAGTGTAACTTTGTTACGATTTGGTAATTTGGATAGCGTTTATGCAAAGCGATCTTAAAGCGCTCGAATTTGATGGAATACGACGCATCATCGAACGATTAACGTTTACCCCTTATGGTGCAGATGCGGCACGTAATCTCGAACCAGCCCCCGATTTATCAATAGCACGTCAGATGCAAGCTTCTGTTACTGCCGCACGGCAAGTGGTGGATGCATATTTAGTACCTAAAATACAAAATACACCTGACATACGCGCAGCTTTACGCCAGGCTAACCAAGCAGGTGCTGCGCTACCAGCAAGTGCTTTACATAATTTGCGCATTATCATGCAATTAGGCTTGACCTTACGAGCGCTAGTAGCCAATTATGCGGAGTTGTATGGGCAAATTCATCATCTTAAAGCGCCTGCGGATTTGATGGCAGTATTGGATAAAACTGTCAATGCAGCTGGAAGATTACGTGAAGATGCGACGCCTGAGTTGACAGCGATGCACCAGCAGTACCACGAGGTGCAGCACAATATAGAAACACAACTAAAATCTTTAATGCGCTCGTCAGAGTATGCAAGCTACTTCGATGAAAATAGCCGTGTGCAATGGCATGGCATGCGGGCAGTGTTGACAGTGCGAGCCGTCAATGCAGATAAAGTTAAAGGTGTGCGCCGTGGTTCAAGCGGTGGTGGGCGGGATGTGTTGATAGAGCCGATTGAGGTGGTTGCCCACAATAACCGTCTGGAGACCCTGAATGGACAGATAGAGGGGCAAAATCAGATTGTGTTGCGTGCGACTACCGATGTGGTACGCGTACATTTAGAAGATTTACACCACTTGGTCGATGGTATTACGTGGATAGATCTGGCGTTGGCCGCAGGTCAATTTTCTGCTGCGCTTAATGCTACACCACCTAAATTGATTGATGAGCCAAGAGTACGATTGGAACAGGCTTACCATCCGCAATTGATGATGCAGTTTCAAGAAAAGAACATATCTCGTATCGTACCTTTAGATATCGATTTAGGTGGTAACCATTCCATGATGGTAATTACCGGACCTAACACTGGTGGTAAAACCGTTGTGTTGAAAACGGTCGGGTTGTTGGTCACCATGGCGCATTGTGGTTTGCATTTGCCTGCGGAAGGTGAGTGCGTGATTGGTAATTTTAGTAGGGTAATTGTTGATGTGGGCGATAAACAAAGTCTCCATAATCATTTATCGACTTTTGCCGGACATGTCGAAGTGCTTAAGCGTTTGTTGAACGAGGCAGATGCTAAGACACTGGTATTAATGGATGAGCTAGGTACGGGTACCGATCCGGAAGAGGGTGCATCTTTAGCGATGGCAGTGCTGGATGAGTTAGCCACTCGTAAAGTGCATGGTGTGGTGACTACACATTTGACGCCACTCAAGGCCTTCGCAGATCAGCATGAATACCTGAGCAATGCGTCTATGCGTTTTGATTACGCAACCTTGTCACCAACCTATCAACTCGTGTTTGGGCAGTCAGGCGCATCATTAGGTTTGATAATAGCCGAAAAGAGTGGCTTGCCAGGTAGTCTGATTGGGAAAGCGCGGGAGTATTTAACTTCAATACAGCGTGATAAGGTCTGATACTCGTCAGGTTTAATGTACCGTGAGTTGGCCTGTCAGGGCACGCTCACGGATGATGCGAATAATGTCCAAATCCGATTCTAAATAAGCTGAACGACGAAAATCATTAACCATGGCATCACTTGGATTGTCCGGTTCTGGTTGATGGTCGTTATATACAAAGCGAACAATCATTACGTTTTCCTGCGGTGTCTCGATGTGCATATGTAAATGAGAGGCCGGAATTTCGCCTTGAGCAGGCACCGCATAATGGACGTGCTGATGCGGTGTGAATGTAACCTGATCATGAATTATCAGTTTGCCATAATGCAATTCACGACTGATGATGTAATCGTCTATTTCACCGACATGGCATTCGTCTAGATGTGGAACAAATAATTTTGGATGGGTTGCACGAAGCACTAGACCCTGCCAAAGCTGATCTAGTGTCAACCACTGATTGCTGGGTATGTTTGGGTGATTAATCTCGACGATGTGTTCAAATAGCATATCGACCTTATTTTGCTTCGTGTTTGGATTTTCTCTTGGGCTTTTCGGCCGGTATTTTAGTTGATTTCTCAACGGTTACTTTTTTTGTGACACTCGTTTTTGAGTTGTGTTTAATTTTAGCCGCTGTGTCTTTCTTGTTATTTACCTTCTTTTTGCTGCTTTCTGTCTTGGTTTCTTTGGTTGTTTTGTCGCCATGTTTGTGACGAGTGGTCTCAGCCACCTTTTCATCTTTACTGACTTTTTTATCATTTGCAGCAAGTGGTAGTTTAGCTTCGCTGATAGTTAGTTCCTGGCCAATTTTTAACTGGTGATGTTTAATATTATTCCATTGTTCTAAATCTTGAGTGCTAACGTGATAGCGTGTTGCCAGATTGTATAAGGTGTCACCCTTTTGCACTTTGATAGTTTGGGGTGTGGACTTTTCTGTTGATTTGCTACGAGTATCAATTGCAGGTGTATCTTTGATGCTGGTTTTGGTTGATGTCGTGTCTGCAATAGCCATTTTTTCTATAGGCATGGTGGCAAGTGATTTGTCTGTCGTGCCTGTGCTGGCGAGTGGCACGATAAGCATGTGCTCGCTGGTTAGTTTGCCTTTTTTACTAAGCTGAATTGGATTGTGTTCTTTAAGCCAGGCTACGCTGACATTGAATTTTTTCGCGATAGTGCCTATGCGTTCACCGATTTTGGCTGAGTAGGCTTGCCAGCTAACCAATGGCTTGTCATAGTTTTGTAAATTATTGGAAAATGTATCGGCTTTATCAACGGGCAGCAGTAACTGAGTTGGCGTATCTGAACGTACAACGGGTTTGTTGAATGCAGGGTTCAATGATATGAACTCGTTTACAGGCATGTTGGCAAGCTTGGCAGCCAGACTGACATCAATTGATTTGTTGAGCATTACCGTGGTGAAGTATGCCTGATCAGGAATGCTGTCGAGGTTGATACCTACACTTGCTGGGTCTGCGATGATTTGTTTAACCGCAAGTAATTTTGGCACATAGTGCCTTGTTTCCATCGGTAAATTTAAGCTAAGGTAATCAGTTGGTAAGCCTTGCGCCTGATTTTTGGCTATTGCTCTGGTTACGCATCCTTCGCCACAATTATAGGCGGCGAGGGCGAGTTCCCACGTGCCAAATTCGTCGTGAAGTTTACTTAAGTAGTCGAGAGCGGCATCAGTAGCAGCAATAATGTCACGTCTACCATCGTACCAGCCGTTTTGTTTTAGGCCAAAGTCTTTGCCGGTAGAGGGAATAAATTGCCAGATGCCAGAGGCGTGGCTAGGTGAATAGGCCATGGGGTTAAATGCGCTTTCTACCATGGGTAGCAGCGCTATTTCGGTAGGCATGCCGCGTTTTTCAACTTCACCGAGTATATGGTAGAGGTAGCGGCGACTACGTTCCACGGTTCTGCGGACATAGTCTGGGCGTTGTGCATACCAGTTAATGTGGGCTTGGACCAGTGGGCTGTCCATAGTATCCATGCCAAAGCCTGAGCGTATTCTATCCCATAAGTCCGCAGTGTTTTCTTGTGGCGCACTGATGCCAGTGTCAGGAGCGTTGCTAATGTAAGTGGTTTTGTCTGCTAATTTTACAACTGGGGTGTCGGCAAGGCTGATGCTTGGAAAGCTCAAATACAGTAACAGCAGAAGTTGAGTGATTAGCGTTAAGTCTCGCGATTTAATCATCAGTGGATGATACTGGAATTGTGGGTGACGGGCAAGGTAAGTGGTCAGGAATTGTCTTTAAGGGTTCTTACAGCTGTGAATGTTGCCAAGGTATTATCAGCGTTTATGGCAAACCCCATCCTGATTTGAATGCTGGGCAAGTGGCAGCGTAAAAATGGGTTTGTGGCTTTTTCTATAGCCAGCGTAGAGGGTAGTGTAGGTAAGTCTTGATCGCGTAAGGCCTGGTCGTGCTGTAAACGTTGCTGTAATGCTACATTTTCGGATTCTAGTGTAAGCGCAAAATTTATGCCGCTCAGTGTATATTCATGGGCGCAATAGACAGCAGTGTCTGCTGGAAGTTGGGCGAGCTTGCTTAGTGACGCGAGCATTTGAGCGGGTGTGCCTTCGAATAATCGACCACAACCACAGCCGAATAATGTGTCACCACAAAAAACACTGTTCGCACCATAGTAGGCAATGTGCCCAGCAGTGTGCCCCGGGATATCTAATGTTTTTAAATTTAAATTTAAAGATGCAATATGAACTATGTCACCTTCTCGTAGCGCATGTGTGCGGTGAGGAATATTTTCCAGAGCAGGTCCGTACACTGGAACTGCATACGTATCTACAAGCTTGGCGATACCACCGATGTGGTCATGATGATGATGGGTGATGAGTATGGCTGTTAAATTGAGCTGATGCTTGATTAAGTATGCCAGCACAACAGCAGCATCGCCGGGGTCAACAACGATGGCATGCTGGTTGTTATGGATAATCCAAATATAGTTATCCTTAAATGCGGGAATGGGATGTATATGTAAATGGGTATCCATGATGATTATGATAACATAGCGGCTTGCGTGTTTAGGGTTAGACAGTGCTGATATGACTTTTGCTGAGTGGACGCAAACCCCGTTAGGGCAATATCTTTATCAACGTGAATTAGCGTATTTTGATGACGCTGTCGCTGATTTATTTGGTTTCAACGCAGTGCAAGTGGGTAACCCACAATGGGATTTATTGCGGAATAGTCGCATTGCACATCGTTTTCAGGCTTATTCTGAACATGCGCATGTGTTGGTTGATCCCATGCATCTGCCATTTGCAACACAATCTATCGATTTACTTGTTTTGCCCCACGTATTGGAATTTTCTGATTATCCCCATCAAATTTTGCGTGAAGCGGAGCGGGTGCTTATTCCCGAAGGGAATTTGTTGATTAGCGGTTTTAATCCCAGAAGTTTGTGGGGAATGTATCGTTGGATGCTGCGTAATGCGCATACTTATCCGTGGACTGGTGATTTTATAAATCTGACTCGTTTGAAAGATTGGTTGGCACTGCTGAATTGTGATGTGGTGACAGGGCGTATGTGCTGTTATGCGCCACCTTTGCACAATGCCAGTTTGATGCAACGTTTTGATTTCATGGAGTTGGCGGGTGACAGGTGGTGGGCAAAGGGTGGGGGTGTGTATTTTATTCATGCGGTAAAACGTGTGCATAGTATGCGGTTAATTATGCCTCGCTGGAAGAATTCTGCCCAAGTAGCAGGTGCATTGCGCCCGGCAAATCGAAGTATGCAAAGTGAAAGTTGTGATGAGTGAGTTAAAAGAAATAATAATTTATACCGATGGGGCATGTAAGGGTAATCCCGGTGTAGGCGGTTGGGGCGCGCTGTTGGTAAGTGGTAATTACACCAAGGAAATCTTTGGTGGTGAAGTGTTGACGACGAATAATCGCATGGAATTGATGGCAGTTATTGAGGCATTGCAGACTTTGAAACAGGCCAGTCGGGTATTGGTCTATGCGGATTCGCAGTATGTACTTAAAGGCATAAATGAATGGCTGGCAAATTGGAAGAAGCGTAATTGGCGGACTAGTGATAATAAGCCAGTTAAAAATGTAGATTTATGGCAACGTCTGGATGCATTAGCCAGTCAGCATGAGGTGCAATGGATTTGGGTTAAAGGTCACGCAGGGCATGCTGGTAATGAGCGTGCTGATGAGTTGGCAAATAAGGGTGTTGAGCAACTGTTGACTCAATAATAGACCCAGTGATTTTAAGGTAAAAGAGAGCTATGCCATTATTAACTATTGATAACGCTTCGTTGGCGTTTGGACATTTTGCATTGTTGGATCGCGCAAGTTGGGTGATAGAGCCTGGCGTGCGCATAGGATTAATCGGTCGTAATGGCGCGGGTAAGTCCAGTTTATTAAAAGTGTTAGTAGGTGATACGCCACCTGACGATGGTGTGGTGTGGCGGCAACCTGGTATGAAGCTGGGTTATGTTCCTCAGGAGCCTGTGCTGGATCCCGAACATACTGTTTATGAAGCGGTGGCGCAAGGCTTGGGAGATGTAAGTCAGTTATTGCTGGATTACCATACCGTCACCCATAAAATGGGTGAGGTCGATGCTGATTTTGATGCGCTGATGGCGCAAATGCAAAGCTTGCAGACAGCATTGGAAGCGAGGGATGGCTGGAGTCTGCAGGCGCGTGTAGAAACTGCGCTGACCAAACTTAATTTGCCAGAAGATACGTTGGTAGGGACACTATCAGGTGGACTGAAAAAACGAGTTGCATTGGCGCGAGCATTGGTGGCCGAGCCTGATTTGCTCTTGCTGGATGAGCCAACTAACCATTTGGATTTAAGCTCGATAGAGTGGCTGGAAGATCTGATACGCACGTTTACAGGCAGCGTTGTGGTTATTACCCACGATAGGCGCTTTCTGGATAATGTTTCACAGCAAATTGTGGAATTAGATCGCGGCAAGTTGCGTACGTTTGAGGGTAATTTCTCTGATTATCAGCGTTTAAAAGCAGATCAGCTGGCCATAGAAGCGGTAGAGCAGGCGAAGTTTGACAAGTTTCTTGCGCAAGAAGAGGTGTGGATACGTAAAGGCATACAAGCGCGACGTACGCGTAATGAAGGCCGTGTTCGCCGTTTGGAACAGTTGCGGGTGACGCGTAGTGAGCGTCGCAATCACCTAGGACAAGTGAGTCTCAATGTGGACAGCGGTGAGAAATCAGGTAAACGCGTTGCCGAGTTGGAAAATGTCAGCAAATCTTATGGTGGACGTTTGCTGATTGATAATTTCTCTGGGGTGATACAGCGTGGTGATAAAGTCGGCCTGGTCGGCGCAAACGGGATCGGTAAAACAACGCTGATAAAATTGATACTTGGAGAGATTGAGCCAGATAGTGGCGAGGTGAAATTAGGAACCAAGCTTTCAGTGGCCTATTTCGATCAGTTCCGTGCGCAGCTAGATGATGAAGCCACCGTAGCTTACACTATCAGTCAAGGTGGTGATTACGTCGAAATCGGCGGTGAGCGCAAACACGTAATCAGCTATTTAGAAGACTTCCTGTTTGCACCTGAGCGTGCCCGTTCTCCTGTTAAATCGTTATCAGGTGGTGAGCGTAACCGTTTGTTGCTGGCACGGTTGTTTACTCGGCCTGCAAATATTCTGGTACTGGATGAGCCGACGAATGATCTGGATATCGACACGCTGGAATTGTTAGAGTCGTTGTTACAGGATTATCCCGGTACGGTATTGCTGGTCTCACATGATCGTACTTTCCTCGATAATGTGGTGACTCAGGTTATTGCTTTCGAAGGCAATGGCGTATTGCGTGAATATGCAGGTGGCTATGAAGACTGGGTGATGCAACGTTCCAAGCCTGTCGCCGTAGCTAATCAATCCGCACCCAAGTTGGCAGCAACAACTGAAAAAACTGTTAAGGTTGCGCCAGTTAAATCCAAATTAAGTTGGAAAGAACAGCAGGATCTGGCAGCGTTGCCTATGCAGATTGAAATGCTGGAAATTGAGCAAGAGCGTATTACCGCCTGCCTTGCAGATCCTAACCTGTATGCAAACCAGAAATCAGAGGCGTCAGCATTGCAAGCTCAGCTAGCGGCATTGAATATTCAACTGGAAGAAATGTTGGTGCGTTGGGAAGCGTTAGAAGCTAGGATTTAAGAGCGTTTGGGATAGTGTTAGAGCAGCACATCCCAGCCTTCATTCATCAGCATTTGAGTTAATGCAATTAACGGCAAGCCAATAAGCGCATTAGGGTCTGTGCCTTCCATCTTTTCCATGATGGCTATTCCCATGGCTTCTGATTTTGCGCTGCCTGCACACTGATATGGCTGCTCCTTGATCAGGTAGCTTTCTATCTGGGCATCACTGAGATTGCGTATTGTGACTGTAGTGGGAACGATGCGTGATTGGAGATTGCCTGTTTCGCTGTTATAAAGACTTAACGCTGTATGAAAAATGATGGAGTTGCCACGCATCATTTGTAGCTGTTTAACTGCGTTTTCGTGATTACCCGGTTTGCCTATATGGTTACCATTTAAGGTGGCAACTTGGTCCGAGCCTATGATCAGTGCATTGGGGAAGTCAGCTGCAACAGCCTTGGCTTTAAGTTCTGCCAAGCGGAGCGAAGTGTTTTCAGGTGTTTCGTTAGCTAGAGGCGTTTCATCTACATTAGGATTGGCAACAACAAACGCAACTTGTAGTTTTGCCAGTAACTCTCGTCGATAAGGCGAGGTTGATGCAAGTACAAGTTGCGGTGTTGTTGTGGTCAAGCAGATTACTCAGGTTGAATTTCTAGCAACACTTGGTCTGGAGTAACTGCATCGCCTTTAATTACAAACAGGTTGATTACCGTTCCTGAAATGGATGCCTGAATTTCATTTTCCATTTTCATTGCTTCAATAACGAGTACAGCTTGACCCGCCGCAACTTTTTGCCCTGTGACGACAAGCACGTCAACAATATTGCCAGGCATTGCAGTGGTGACGTGTCCTGCGTGTGTTGGGCGTGGACGACCAGTGCTGCTGGCTTTTTGAGTGGATTTAGCCTTGCCAGTTGAGCTGCCATTTGCACTGATTTCAACTTCGTTAAGTGCTTCAACGAACACTTCTTCAGTGATGCCGTCGACTGATACGTAATAAGGACGTTCAGTTTGTGAGCCGTGTCCTGTGCCAGTCAGGCGAATGTGGTAAGTTTCACCGTGCAGTGTCACGCGGAACTCATCAGCAGCAAAGCGAGTGCAATCACCTGAAGATTTGGCTTCTATTGGTAATAGCGTTTCTGGCGTCAGTGTATGTGCGTTACGTTCTTGTAAGAAAGTGCGACCCAAATCTGGGAACATGGCGTAGGTGAGTATATCTTCTTCAGATTTGGCTACGTCTTCGATTTCACTACGTAACTTGTCCATTTCGTCAGTAATCAAGTCCGCTGGACGGCATGTGATCACTTCCTGATCTGAAATCGCCATGTCACGTACAGCTTCATTAATTTTACCAGGCGCTTTACCATAGCGCCCTTGCATGTATAACTTAACTTCGTTGGTGATGGTTTTGTAGCGGCCACCCGTGAGTACGTTAATGACAGCTTGGCTGCCAACGATTTGTGACGTTGGTGTGACTAAGGGTGGGTAACCTAAATCCTCACGTACACGCGGTATTTCAGCGAGTACTTCATCCATACGATCTAACGCACCTTGTTCCTTGAGTTGATTGGACAGATTGGAAATCATGCCACCAGGAACTTGACTGATGAGTACGCGTGGATCAACTCCAGTAAACTTGCTTTCATACTGCCAGTAAATTTTACGGATTTCGCGGAAATAAGCAGCGATTTCTTCCAGATCATCTAGTTTGATCCCAGTGTCATATTGTGTGCCAGCCAATGCTGCGACCATGCTTTCGGTCGTTGGGTGACTGGCACCCTCTGCGAAGGCGGAAATGCAGGTATCAATAATGGTAGAGCCTGCTTCGATAGCCTTGAGCTGAGTCATGCTGGCTAAACCTGAGGTCGCATGGCTATGAGTATGAACAGGTAAACCGGTTGCTGCGCGTATTGCAGTGACTAGCTCAAACGCAGCCGATGGCGTTAACAAACCGGCCATGTCTTTGATAGCAATGGTGTCGCAACCAAAGTTTGCCAAGCCTTTGGCAAGCTCAACGAAGTGCGGAATATCGTGTACAGGACTGGTTGTGTATGAAATGGCACCCTCTGCCATTTTTCCAGATTTTTTAACAGCATCTATGGAAACTTGCATGTTACGTAAATCGTTCATGGCATCGAATATACGGAAGACATCTACGCCGTTATCTGCGGATTTTTGTACGAATGCTCTTACTACGTCATCAGCGTAGTGGCGATAGCCAAGCAGGTTTTGCCCACGTAACAACATCTGTATCGGTGTATTAGGTAGCGCTTTGCGTAACTTTGCCAACCGTTCCCATGGGTCTTCCTTAAGGAAGCGGACACAGGCATCAAAAGTTGCGCCACCCCATGCCTCTAGTGACCAAAAGCCAATGTTATCGAGTTTGGCGCAGATCGGCAGCATGTGTTCGGTACGCATGCGTGTCGCTATTAAAGATTGGTGTCCGTCGCGTAGGACAAGATCGGTGATAAATACTTTATTAGTCATGATGTATGCATTCTTTAGAATATAAGCGAATTATAAACCATTATGGGCTGCAATCGCAGCAGCAATTGCAGCCGCTAACATTTCTGGTGGGTGCCCGGCATCATAGTTGATAAGCTCTGGGTGCATATCAACGAATGAAGTGTTAAATTCGCCACTTCGAAACTCTTCATTACCCAAGATGGAAAGATAGTAAGGTATGGTAGTTTTAACACCGAATACAACCATATCATTCAAAGCGCGCCGACCACGAGCAATTGCGCTTTCCCATGTCAGATTCCATACCGTTAATTTGGCGCACATGGAATCGTAATAAGGTGGGATGACGTAGCCACTATATATTGCGGCATCGGTACGTACGCCAGGACCACCTGGTGCATAGTAGCGGGTGATACGTCCAAAACTTGGTAAAAAGCTGTTCTTTGGGTCTTCTGCATTGATGCGGAATTCAATTGCGTAGCCACGATGTTGTATTTCTTCTTGTTTGTATTGCAATGGCAAGCCACTAGCAACACGGATCTGCTCTTGCACAATATCAACGCCAGTGATGGTTTCTGTGATGGTATGTTCAACTTGCAGGCGTGTGTTCATTTCCATGAAGTAGAACTGATTGTCTTCATTCAATAAAAATTCGACCGTGCCGGCATTTTCATAACCTACAGCTTTGGCAGCTTTAACAGCGAGTTTGCCTATATATTGTCGTTGAGCTTCGGTGAGTTGTGGGGATGGCGCAATTTCTATTAATTTTTGGTTGCGTCGTTGGATGGAGCAATCCCGTTCAAATAGATGGATGGCATCACCAAAGCCATCGGCAATGACTTGCACTTCTATATGCTTAGGGTTAACTACGCATTTTTCCAGGAATACCTCGGGTTTTCCAAATGCCTTGCTGGCTTCAGATACAACTCGATCATAATTTTTCAGGAGTTCAGCTTCAGAGTCGCAGCGGCGTATACCACGACCTCCACCACCGTTGGTCGCCTTGAGCATGACTGGGTAACCAATGCTGTTGCCAAGCACGCGTGCTTCTTCGACGTTGGCAAGATTGTGATCACTACCCGGGATGACAGGGATGCCTGCCTTGATCATAGCCTTGCGAGCCTGGATTTTATCTCCCATCATGGTGATAACATCGGCGTTCGGACCAATAAAACGTATGCCACGACGTGCACAGATTTCGGCAAGGATAGGATTTTCAGATAAAAAGCCATAACCAGGATGAAGTGCATCACAACCACTGGCAACTGCCAGGTTGACGATGTTGTGGGCATTTAAATAGCCTTGAACGGGATCTGAACCTATATTATAAGACTCGTCTGCTTTTTTAACGTGTAGCGCATGACGATCTGCGTCAGAATAAATCGCTACGGAGGTAATGCCGAGTTCGGAACATGCGCGTACAATCCGCACTGCAATTTCGCCTCGGTTGGCTATAAGTATCTTCTTTATCACGTTCACTAGCCTTCTTTTGACAATACGATGGGAAAATTATATCATGAGCGGCTTATGTCGGAACAGGTAGTCATAGATAGTCTTGCTTTCGCGCAGGGCAACAGCGTTTCATCAGGCAATATCAGCGTGGAAAAACTTCCTCGTCTGAGGGAAGCATTGATGGCGCGCGCTGCAAATGTGAGTTATGTAATTGAGGGTGGCGTAGCTGTTCGCCCTTATTTGCGACTCAAATTGAGTGGCGATTTGCCTTTGTTGTGTCATCGTTGTGCGCAAGTTTTTAGCTGGCATCTGGATACAGAATGTCAGGTTTGGCTGGCGCAGAATGTGGATGAATTAGCTGCGTGGGATAGAGAAGCGGACGGATTAGCCGATGCGATGTTGGCAGAGGTGAAGTTTGATTGGCAAGCTTGGTTGGAGGAAGAGGTGTTGTTGGCTTTGCCAGTATCGCCAGTTCACCCAGACGATGGATGTTCAGCTATAGCTGAACAAGGGAATAATGAGCGACCAAACCCATTTGCGGCATTGGCGGCATTGAAACGGCAACATTAATTTTTATTGGAGTACTAACATGGCTGTTCAACAGAACAAAAAATCACCTTCTAAACGTGGTATGCATCGCGCTCACGATTTCTTAACTAACCCACCGTTGGCTGTTGAGCCAACTACTGGTGAAGTTCATTTGCGTCACCATATCAGCCCTAATGGCTTTTATCGTGGTCGTAAGGTTGTTGCAACCAAGGGCGATTAAGCTAAACTGATGTTGTATAAACAAATAGGCCGCAAGATTAATTTCTTGCGGCGTTTTTGTTTTATTGGGCGCGGATTTTTACGTCTTGACGTTTGTGATTTGGGAAAAAAATGACTAAAGATGTCACTGTCGCAATCGATGCAATGGGTGGGGATCATGGGCCGTCAGTGACGGTTGCCGCAGCGTTGCGGTGTTTAGCGCGTGACCCTGCGCTTAATATTGTTCTGGTGGGTGTTGCAGATGCGCTTAACGCGCAGTTACGCACATTAAAATCCAGTACTGATGCGCGTTTACGTGTTCATCATGCGAGTGAAGTGGTGGATATGGATGAATCGCCAGCATTGGCGATGCGAAATAAAAAAGACTCATCGATGCGTGTTGCGATTAATTTGGTGAAATCTGGTGAGGCTGGTGCGTGTGTTTCCGCTGGTAATACCGGCGCGCTGATGGCAACGGCGCGTTTTGTGTTAAAAATGCTGCCCGGTATTGAACGTCCAGCCATTGCTAGTGAGTTGCCGACGATTAAAGGACGTACCTTTGTGCTTGATTTGGGTGCAAATGTGGATTGTACAGCCGAGCATTTGCTGCAATTCGGTATTATGGGCGCGATGCTGGTTTCGGCTCTTGATCAACGCGATGCGCCTAGCGTGGGTTTACTCAATATAGGTGAAGAAGAGATCAAGGGGAATGAGATAGTAAAACAGGCCGCTGAGTTGTTACGCCATAGTGGTTTGAATTTTTACGGTAACGTTGAAGGTGATGACATCTATAAAGGCACGACAGATGTGGTTGTGTGTGATGGCTTTGTGGGTAACGTCGCACTAAAGACGTCTGAAGGTTTGGCAAAGATGATTTCTACCATGTTGCGTGAAGAATTTAAGCGCAATGTGTTTACGCGTATTGCAGGGTTGATTGCATTGCCTGTGTTACGTGCATTTAAAAAGCGCGTTGATCCACGTCGTTATAACGGTGCGACTTTATTGGGGTTGCGCGGTGTTGTGGTTAAAAGTCATGGTGGTGCTGATCGTTATGCGTTTGAGCATGCAATAGAGCAGGC
Source organism: Sulfuriferula nivalis (assembly GCF_009937995.1). NCBI lineage: Bacteria > Pseudomonadati > Pseudomonadota > Betaproteobacteria > Nitrosomonadales > Sulfuricellaceae > Sulfuriferula > Sulfuriferula nivalis. The sequence continues at coordinate 1,912,201 of NZ_AP021881.1, read as the reverse complement.
TGCGCGTGAAGTGCGTAATCATGTACAACAAAGAATTACTGAAAAAATGGCAGTATTGCAAAAGGAAGTCGCATAGATGTACGCAAAAATATCAGGAACTGGTGGTTATTTGCCAGAACGCATTATGTCCAATCAAGAGTTGGCAGCCACTGTTGATACGAGTGATGAGTGGATAACTGAACGAACTGGCATTAGACAACGTCATTTGGCTGCTGAAAATCAAACTACCAGCGATTTGGCAACAATGGCTGCGCGTCAGGCGATCGAAGCGGCGGGTGTGTCAGCTAATGATATTGATTTGATTATTATTGCCACAACGACTCCTGATCTGGTGTTTCCAAGCACAGCCTGTTTGGTGCAGGCTAAACTGGAGATTACTAATGGCTGCCCTGCATTTGATGTGCAGGCGGTTTGTAGTGGTTTCGTTTATGCATTGTCGATTGCAAACAATTTTATTCGTGCTGGGCAAGCACGTTGTGCACTGGTTATCGGTGCCGAAACCTTATCACGCATTACCGATTGGACCGATAGAAGTAACTGTATTCTATGGGGGGACGGCGCTGGGGCTGTGATATTAACCGCGACAGAAACGCCTGGCATTATTGCTACACATTTGCACGCTGATGGTCGACATAAAGACTTGCTGCATGTCAGTGGCGGTGTGTCGGCAGGTGGTGAGGGTGCGCACGTTATGAAAATGGAAGGCAATGCGGTATTCCGTGTTGCTGTCAAAACGCTGGATGCCATTGTTGATGAAACGCTGGCAGCCAATGGCATGCAAAAATCTGATGTGGACTGGTTGGTGCCACATCAGGCGAATATTCGTATCATTCAGGCAACTGCAAAGAAACTCGGTATGAGTATGGATAATGTTGTAGTGACCGTTGATAAGCATGCTAATACTTCTGCAGCCTCAGTTCCTTTGGCTTTGGATACCGCTGTGAGAGATGGTCGTATTAAGACCGGTGATGTCGTGCTCATGGAGGCCTTTGGTGGTGGCTTCACTTGGGGTTCAGTTTTGATGAAATGGGCTTAATGATGAAATTTGCTTTTCTTTTTCCAGGTCAAGGTTCGCAATCCATCGCTATGATGCAGGGTTTTGCTGACTTGTCCGTAGTGCATGATACGTTTGTTGAAGCGTCAGATATTTTGGGGCAAGACCTGTGGGCGATGGTTGGTGATGGCCCAGTAGAACTATTGAACGCGACCGTAAACACGCAGCCAGTGATGTTGGCTGCAGGTGTGGCAACTTACCGGGCTTGGCTGGCGTTAGGTGGGCGCGTGCCCGATTTGATGGCTGGGCATAGTTTAGGGGAATATACCGCATTAGTCGCTGCTGGCGCGTTAAGTTTTGCTGATGCATTGCCGTTGGTGCGTCTGCGTGCATTGGCAATGCAGGATGCTGTTGCTGAAGGTGTGGGTGCGATGGCTGCAATTTTAGGGTTGGATGACGATACCGTGCGTGCCGTGTGTGCTGATGCGGCGCAAGGTGAAGTGTTGGAGGCGGTTAATTTTAATTCGCCTGGGCAGGTAGTCATTGCTGGGCATAAGGCAGCGGTTGAGCGTGGTATGGCGTTGGCCAAGGAAAAAGGTGCTAAACGTGCACTCCCATTGCCTGTTTCTGTGCCATCGCATTGTGCATTAATGCGACCAGCGGCTGAAAAATTAAGTGTGGCATTGGCGAATATAACAATTACAGCACCGCAAGTGCCGGTGTTGCATAATGCTGATGTGGCTAGTTATCAACAAAGCAACCAGATTTGTGATGCATTGGCGCGGCAATTGTATAGCCCAGTTCGTTGGGTAGAAACTGTCCGAGCGATGGCTGATGAGGGCGTTACCCTGGCTGCTGAATGTGGGCCCGGCAAAGTATTGGCAGGGTTGACCAAGCGTATAGATGACAGGGTTACCGCAACAGCATTAATCAGTGTCGCTGCGTGCGAAGAATTTAAAAATTTAATTGCTTAGGGAGAGTGGTATGCCACAGCAAAAAGTAGCTTTGGTGACAGGCGCCAGCCGCGGGATAGGGCAGGCAATAGCATTGGAATTGGCACGTCAGGGCGCAATTGTCGTTGGCACTGCAACCAGCGAATCAGGCGCTGCTGCGATTACAGATTATTTGCAACAAGCAGGTGCAGTTGGTCGCGGCATGGCACTGAATGTAACTGATGCAGCCAGTGTAGAAGCTGTAATATCAGCAATACAGGCTGAATATGGTGAGATCGCTATCCTCGTTAATAATGCGGGTATTACTCGTGATAATTTATTGATGCGTATGAAAGACGATGAGTGGGATGATATTATCGCCACCAACTTAACTTCTGTTTTCCGTTTGTCACGCGCTGTGTTGCGTGCGATGATGAAGGCACGATATGGTCGTATAATAAACATCGCTTCTGTAGTCGGCGCTATGGGTAATGCGGGACAAACCAATTATGCTGCTGCTAAGGCTGGAATGGTCGGTTTTTCTAAGTCATTAGCGCGCGAAGTGGGCAGTCGTAATATTACGGTTAATTGCGTCGCACCTGGATTTATTGATACTGATATGACGCGTGCGTTACCTGAACCGCAGCGTAATGCGTTGCTTGAACATATTCCTTTGGGGCGCTTAGGTCAGGTTGATGATATTGCGCATGCCGTGAGTTTCTTGGCTTCTACGCAGGCTGGTTATGTAACAGGTGCAACTTTGCACGTCAATGGTGGTATGTACATGGAATAACCTTGGGTTATTTTTGGAAGTTTGTTAGAATAGTTGGGCTTTTTTTTAATTTTTGGGAGTTACACAGATGGATAATATCGAACAACGCGTTAAAAAAGTCGTCGCTGAGCAATTGGGCGTGAATGAAGCTGAAGTTAAAACAGAGTCTTCTTTCTCTGGCGATTTGGGCGCGGATTCGTTAGACGCCGTAGAATTGGTAATGGCTTTAGAAGAAGAGTTCGAATGCGAAATTCCTGATGAAGAAGCAGAAAAAATCACTACTGTACAAGCCGCTATTGACTACGTCACTGGCCATCAAGCTTAATTATTTTTAACGGAGCTGTCTTGTCCAAACGTAGAGTTGTTATTACAGGTCTGGGGATAGTTTCCCCAGCAGGTGTAGGCGTTCAAGAAAACTGGACAAATATTACCGCAGGTAAATCTTGCATTACGCGTATTACCCGTTTTGATCCTAGCCCATTTGCGTCACAAATCGCAGGTGAGGTAAAAGATTTTGACGTCAGCCAGTTTCTGAATCCTAAAGATGCACGTCGTATGGACTTATTTATACAGTTCGGTATGGCTGCAGGTATAGAGGCTTTTAAAGACTCGGGTTTAGTGGTGACTGAAGAAAATGCGGTAAATATTGGGGTGAATATCGGTTCAGGTATCGGTGGTTTACCATTGATAGAAGAAACGCATACCATTTACAATACTGGTGGTGCACGCAAAATCTCGCCATTCTTTATTCCAGCATCGATCATCAATATGATTTCGGGTAATTTATCCATTTTATATGGACTTAAAGGCCCTAATCTTGCGATGGTAACTGCCTGTGCAACGGCAACGCATGCAATTGGTGATTCTGCTCGTATGATAGAGTATGGTGATGCTGATGTGATGATAGCCGGTGGTGCAGAATCGGCATTAAGCCCACTGGGTATAGGTGGGTTTTCCGCAGCACGTGCTTTGTCTACCCGCAATGACGATCCTGCTACTGCATGTCGCCCTTGGGATCAGGATCGTGATGGTTTTATCATGGGTGAAGGCGCCGGTGTGGTCGTGTTGGAAGAATATGAACATGCTAAGGCGCGTGGTGCCAAAATCTATGCTGAGTTAGCGGGTTTTGGCATGAGTGGTGATGCCTATCACATGACAGCACCTGTTGAGTCTGGTGAAGGTGCTGCACGTTGTATGGTTAATGCAATGCGTAACGCGGGTGTTAATCCAGATCAGGTTGACTACATCAATGCGCATGGTACATCTACGCCTTTAGGTGACGCTGCAGAAACCGCGGCTATGAAGCTTGCATTAGGTGATGCGGCGTATAAGGCAGCGGTTAGCTCAACCAAGTCTATGGTAGGTCATTTATTAGGTGCAGCTGGTGGTGTAGAGGCCGTGTATTCTGCCTTGAGTGTTTATCATCAAGTAGCACCACCTACGATCAATTTGATCAACCAAGATGCGAGCTGTGATTTGGATTATGTTCCGAACACAGCGCGTAATATGAAGATTGATGTGGCATTGTCCAATTCCTTTGGTTTTGGTGGGACAAATGGCACGTTGGTATTTCGTAAAGTCTAATTGTGTCTCATGATGGCGATAATTTCTTCCGTGTTTACGGCATGAGTTATCGCTATTTTTGCATCTAAACTATCTCGTGCCTGCTATTTGCTTATCAGCGATACCTGATTTATTCGCATTACACGCACAATATCCAGCTAACTTTCCTGTATTGTTAGAAACAACTGTCGGCTTGGGTTGGGACATACTCATGGCCTATCCAAGTGAGACATATTGTTATGATATGTCGCAGGGTGCCGACTTTTTAAAGTGTCTTACTCAAAAATATACATCTCAAGCTATACAAAAAATGCATGAACACGCGCATCTGCCTTTCCGTGGCGGCTGGTTTGTGTATATGGGTTATGAGTTGTTGCATGAAATCGAATCAACTGTAGTTTCGCGTGAACTAGATGTGAATCAATTGCCTATGGCTGCGCTTATGCGGATACCCGCAGCGATTATGGTGGATAGGACGCAGCAGCAAGCTTGGGCGTTTGCTGAGGATGATGTGTTACTGTCCGCATTAATGGCTGATCTGGCTGATGTTCCAGTGGCTGATTTTGATGATCCCATTTTGGATGAGTTGGTTGAAGAAAAGGATGTAACTTTTCTTGATGGTGTTGAGCGGATACAGCGATATATCGCTGCTGGTGACGTGTTTCAAGTCAATTTATCAAGACGTTGGCGTGGTCGAGTACGTCAACCAAATGCTGCGCCTGCGATATACCAATCATTGCGTAAAAAAAATCCCGCACCTTTTTCGGGTAGCGTACGCTTGCGAGAGGATCAGTATATTATCAGCTCGTCACCTGAGCGCTTAGTGCAAGTTCACGATGGGCGTGTATTAACCAGACCTATTGCTGGTACGCATCCTAGACATGCAGATGGTGAAGAAGATGCAAAATTAAAGGCGAATTTGATCGCGCATCCTAAGGAGCGAGCTGAACACGTTATGCTTGTCGATTTGGAGCGTAATGATTTGGGCCGCATATGTGTTCCTGGTACAGTCATTGTCGATGAGCTAATGGAAGTTGCTACTTACCAGCATGTGCATCACATAGAATCGACAGTAACTGGGCAGTTACGAGAAGGTATTACGCCAGTAGAATTGATTAGAGCATTGTTCCCAGGTGGTACGATTACGGGTTGTCCCAAAGTGCGTACTATGCAAATTATCCGTGAGTTAGAACATACGCCTCGTGGTGCGTATACGGGAAGCATGGGGTATATTAATCTGGATGGTGATTTGGATTTGAACATACTTATACGAACTTTAAGCCTGTCGGCACAGCAATTAACTTTTTCGGCTGGGGCGGGAATCGTGGTAGATTCCGACCCGTTACGTGAATTGGCTGAAACACGTGCTAAGGCTAAAGGTTTGTTACGTGCTTTTGGGTTGATGTGATGATATTGGTTAATGGAGATGTCTGCACGCAGGTGGCGGCGAATGATAGAGGCTTAAGTTACGGCGATGGCGTGTTTCGCACTATGTTGATGCAGGCAGGTAAGGTTAAAAACTGGTCGCTACACTACGCAAAGCTTGTTGATGATTGTTCTAAGTTGGCTTTAACATGTCCTGATAATGATCTGTTTAAAAAAGATATTTCTAATCTGTCTTCAAATGAAAATGGGGTAATTAAACTCATGGTGACGCGTGGAATTGGAATGCGTGGCTATGCAGTACAATCTGGGATGCCAGTAACGCGTATCAGTATGTGGTCAGCAATGCCACAGTTTGAAGATAAGATACTTCATGAAGGTATTCGTGCACGTTGGTGTCAGCTAAGGTTGAGTCGTCAGCCTGTGCTAGCTGGTGTAAAACATCTTAATCGTTTAGAGAATGTGCTGGCACGATCTGAATGGCAGGACGCAGATATATTGGAAGGCTTATTGATGGATGAGTCAGGTAATGTTATCTGCGGCACGATGAGTAATGTGTTTGTGATTAAAGGGCGGTATTTGTATACCCCGGATTTAAGCGGCTGTGGTATTGCTGGTGTGACTCGCGCGCGAGTGTTGGCAGGGGCAGAAAGCATAGGCTTGATGACTAAAATTACGGTGTTGTCTGTGGCAGATGTACTTGCGGCTGATGAAGTGATAGTGACGAATAGTGTGATAGGTATATGGCAAATTCGATCTTTGGCTGAAAGAAGATGGGAAGCAGGACAATTTACGCCGTTAATTCGTGCGTATCTGGAGATGGATAATGATTAAAAAAATAATAAACTGGAGTGCGTTTTTAGTAATTGCTCTCTTTGCCTATATGTTCTGGTATGCATCTACACCAGTATCCTTAAGGCAGGTGCCAATAGGTTTTGAGTTACAGCCGGGGAGTAATTTGTCTGCATTGAGTCGACAAATGGAGGCGGCTGGGGTGATTCCAGATGCGTGGCGTTTCCGTATTCTTACGCGTATTCTGGGTAAAGCAAACAAGATAAAAGCAGGATATTATATTTTAGATGCACCCGTTACCCCCATGCAGTTGCTGGATAAGCTGGTTGCCGGTGATGTGAGCTTGCGGGAAATTGTTTTTATCGAAGGTTGGACTTTTGCTCAAATTCGAAATGCTTTGGATATCAATCCATTGGTCCGCCATGATACTAAAGATATGAGTGAACAAGAAATTTTACAAACGTTGGGTGTTCCACTTATACACGCAGAGGGTTGGTTTTTCCCTGCAAAATATTACATAGATGCGGGTAGTAGTGATGTGTCTATTTTGCAACGTGCTTATGATACGATGCAGCAGCATTTACAAACAGCTTGGGAAAGCCGAGATGCTGGTTTACCTTACACTTCGCCAACCGATGCTTTAATCATGGCTTCGATTATCGAGAAGGAAACAGGCGCTGTGGCTGAGCGCCCACTTATTGCTGCAGTGTTTATTAATCGTTTGCGTAAGGGTATGCGTTTGCAAACTGATCCAACGGTGATTTATGGATTGGGCGCTCAATATGATGGCAATATACATAAGCGTGATTTAATGGCAGATACGCCCTATAACACCTATACTCGCTCAGGTTTGCCACCTACCCCGATCGCTATGCCGGGTTTAGCATCAATACTGGCGGCATTGCATCCTGCCAAGAGCGATGCTTTATATTTTGTTGCTAAAGGTGATGGTTCGCACTATTTTTCCAATAATTTAGATGAGCATAACCGTGCAGTTGCACGTTATCAAAAATAGCTAAAAAGTAGCTCAAATAGATTAAAAATCGCAAGGTGTATTGATGGCATTTATTACTTTAGAAGGCATAGACGGCGCTGGAAAAACGACTAATTTGGAGTGGATTGCCGAATATTTGCGTTCCCAGGGGTTGGAAGTATTGGTAACACGTGAGCCTGGTGGAACCCCATTGGGTGAGTCATTACGTGCATTGTTGTTGAATCAAGCTATGCATATTGATACCGAAGCCTTGCTGATGTTTGCAGCTCGACGTGAACATATCGCGCAAGTTATTCAACCAGCTCTGGATAGAGGTGTATGGGTACTGTCGGATCGATTTACTGATGCGAGTTTTGCTTATCAATGCGGTGGACGTGGTATTGCTGAGGACAGGTTGGGTATTTTGGAATCATGGGTACAACAAGGTTTGCAACCCGATTTGACAGTGTTGTTTGATGTTGATGTGGCGATTGCACATGAGCGCGTGCGTACGCATTCTGATCCGGATCGATTTGAGCAAGAGCAGCTTGGTTTTTTTGAGCGAGTACGGTCTATGTATCTTCATCGGGCGGCTCAGTATCCAGAGCGGTTTCGGGTTGTGCGTACCGATCAGTCCATTTCTGATATCCGTATTGAATTAAAGCGTATGTTGTCTGTGCTGATTAGTGAATAACGCGATGCTGGATGCTTATCCATGGCAAATTGACACGGCACAGCGATTAATCAACTTGCGCAAGCAGTTGCCGCATGCCTTGTTATTGCACGGACGGGCGGGCTTGGGTAAATATGCCCTGGCTCAGTCTTATGCGAAATTTTTACTGTGTGAGTCAGCGGATAAATCGATTGCTGCTTGTGGTGTTTGTCCAGCCTGTCATTGGTTTGAGCAAGGTGCTCATCCTGATGTGCATGTTTTGCAACCCAGTGCGATGGACGAGGTGGAAGATAGTGATGCCAAAAGGAGTGCATGGATTTCTGTAGAGCAAGTGCGTCATGCCATAGACTTTGTTCAGCTGACATCCCATCGAAATGGTCTGCGTATTGTGTTGATTTACCCTGCTGAAGCTATGCAAGCGGGTGCAGCGAATGCGCTATTAAAAACGCTGGAAGAACCGCCTGAAAATAGCTTGTTAATCCTTGTCAGTGATCAAATGTCCAAACTTATTCCGACGATATTAAGTCGGTGTCATTTGGTTGGATTTGATTTACCAGAAAATGGGCCAACCTTAGCTTGGTTGCAGGAGCAAGGTGTTGAAAATGCTGCATTGTGTTTAGGTTTGGCCGCGGGTTCACCCTTGCGAGCGGTTACGCTGGCAGATGCGGATTATCAAACCCGTCGCCGAACATTGCTGCAGGATTTGTTGGCAGCTAAAAAAACTAATGCATTATTGCTAGCCGAGCGTTATGCAAAGCTGGTTAACGCTGATTTCTCACAATTGCTGTTGTGGTTACAGCAATGGGCTCAGGATATGCTTGCGGTTAAGCTGGCAGGGCGGGTTTATTATCATTTGGACCACACTGAGCAATTGCACAGCTTGGCGTTGCATGTTAAGTTAAGCCTGTTACAGCTTTGGCAGCAGCGTTTGCAGCAAGCGCGTGCTGCGGTAGCGCACCCATTGAATGTGCAGATGGTACTAGAAGATATTTTGCTGGATTACGTTAATTTGTTTGAGTGAGAACATCATGAGTGCAGTTCCTCCAGTACAACGGCCTGGCGTTTTGTCATTGGCAATCAAAGAAAAATCGGCTTTGTTTGCCGCTTATATGCCATTTTTAAAGGGTGGTGGTCTGTTTGTGCCATCAACCAAGCCTTATCACTTAGGTGATGAAGTGTTTATGTTGCTGTCCTTGCTTGAAGATGCCAACAAAATTCCCGTTGCGGGTAAAGTTGTGTGGGTAACCCCCGTGGGTTGTCATGGCGGTAAAACGCCTGGTATCGGCGTACAGTTTGATAGTAATGAAAACGGTGTTTATGCACGTAATAAAATTGAGGGTGCATTAGGTGGATCATTGAAAGCGGTCAGACCTACGCATACGCTATAAGCCTATGTTTATTGATTCGCACTGCCATATTAATTTCCCGGATTTAGTAGCGCGCGAAGCCGAAGTGATGGCGAATATGCGCGCCAACCAAGTTACGCATGCCTTATGTGTCAGTGTCGAACTAGATCGTTATCCTGAAGTGTTGGCAATGGCTGAGCGCCATGCCAATGTTTTCGCATCAGTGGGTGTCCATCCTGATTATGAAAATCTTATTGAACCTGACGTTGCTCAACTAGTAAGCTTGGCTGCGCATCCTCGTGTTATTGCCATAGGTGAAACTGGCTTGGACTATTTTCGTTTGACGGGAGATTTGGAATGGCAGCGTGAGCGTTTCCGCACCCATATTCGCGCAGCAAAGCTAGCAAAAAAACCTTTAATTATTCATACTCGATCAGCCGCAGAAGATACTTTGCGTATCATGCAGGAAGAGGGTGCCGCAGAGATCGGTGGTGTAATGCATTGCTTTACCGAAAGTTTGGCTGTGGCGGAAGCTGCAATGGCGATGAATTTTTATATTTCATTTTCGGGTATAGTCACCTTCAAAAATGCGGTTGATTTAAAGGCAGTTGCACAGGCAGTGCCGCTGGATCGCATGTTAATTGAGACTGACTCACCTTATCTCGCTCCCATTCCCTATCGTGGCAAAACTAATGAACCTGCATGGGTCAAACACGTTGCCGAGCATATAGCACAGTTACGTGGCGTCTCGGTTGAGACGATAGGGCTGGCGACGACAGCCAATTTCTTCAACTTGTTTTCATCTGCTACACCTGCATGAGTGACATCATAGATGCCCTGTTAGGGGCAGCAAAAAGCCTGTTTCATCCAAAAATTCTGGCCATCGTTTTATGGCCCGTAGTCTTTGCTTTGCTGTTATGGGGGGCGTTAGCCTGGTTGTTCTGGGCGGATTGGTTGAGTGTACTTAATGGCTGGGTGCAGCCTGCAGAATTATGGTTAGATCAGTATAACTTTGCCTGGATGGCAAGTATGCTGAGTGTAACTTTGCTGGTGCTGTTGATTACGCCATTGGCGCTGACTACAGCGTTGCTGGTTGCAGCTGTTATCGCTATGCCGATGATGGTAAGGCATGTGGCACAACGTGATTTTCCTACATTGGAATACAAGCATGGCGGCACAGTGCTTGGTAGTATCTTGAATGCACTCATTGCTGTGGTGGTGTACATAGGCTTGTGGTTGATCACTTTACCATTCTGGTTTGCTGCCGGCTTAGGGGCAGTATTTTCCTTGCTGCTGACTGCTTATCTGAATCAACGATTATTCCGTTATGATGCGTTGGCAGATCATGCCAGTCGTGAAGAGTTTGACATGATACTGGAACAGTCAGGTGGCAGTCTTTATGGCATGGGCTTGATTTTGGCTTTTTTGCATTTTATACCCGTCATTAATTTGTTTTCACCCATCTATACTGGGCTGGCGTATATACATTTTGGCTTAAATAAACTCCAGAAATTACGTGAGATGCAGAAGTGATGCGCCAAATTTTGGCGTTGATTATGAGTCTTATGCTGATTGCTGGCTGTACTAGCAATCTGTTTAAGCCGAATCAATTTAGTTTTACCACGGCTGAGATGCAGAAAAATCTAGATAAAAAATTCCCTATCGAGAAAAAATATCTGGGTATTATAGATTTAACCTTGCTTAATCCAAAAATAGCTACGCGCCCAGATACCAGGCGTCTTGCATTGCAGTTTGATACTCGAGTGTATATGCTGGGTTATAACCGTGTACTTGATAGCAGCATCAGCATCACTACTAGTTTGTTTTATGACGTAGCTAAACAAAGCGTGATCTTAAAAGAGCCGCGGTTAGAAAAAATTGGTGTCGTTGGTATGCCTAGTGGGCAGGCAGAAAGTTTGAATCAAATTGCGGCAATGCTAGTGAGTGAGCAGTTAGAGGGGGCCAGCATTTATCATTTTACGGAAAATGAAACACGAATTCTGGGTATGAGCCTTGCCCCTGAGAGCTTGGAAATTACAGATGCTGGTGTAACTGTGCATATCCAAAAATAAAACCCCGAAGCGGCATAACTGCATCGGGGTTTAGTGGTGTAACTCAACTTAAATCAGCCTGCAAAAAAAGCCTTCACCTTATCCATGAATGACCGTGCTTTCGGGCTGTGACGGGCATCATCTTCCTGATTAATGCTTTCTAACTCACGCAGCAATTCCTTTTGACGCTCGGTAAGGTTGACTGGCGTTTCGATAGCAACATGACACATTAAGTCGCCGGGTGCGTTGGTGCGTACACCCTGTATACCTTTGCCACGCAAACGGAAAACTTTGCCAGATTGAGTTTCTGCCGGAATTTTGAGCTTGGCATGACCATCCAGTGTCGGGATCTCAATTTCGCCACCTAATGCTGCCGTGGTGAAGCTGATCGGCATTTCGCAATGCAAATCATTGTGATCACGTTGGAATACAGAGTGTGCCTTGAGATGGATAACAACATATAGATCGCCTGTTGGACCACCGTTCACACCAGCTTCACCTTCACCAGACAGGCGTATGCGATCGCCATTGTCTACGCCGGATGGGATGCGTACTGATAAGGTTTTATGCTTCTTAACCCGTCCAGAGCCATGACAAGTCGTACATGGGTTAGGAATAACTTTACCCGTACCATGACATTTTGGACATGCCTGCTGGATAGAGAAAAAGCCTTGTTGCATACGTACTTGACCATGACCACCACAGGTGCCACATGTTGTGGCTTCGGTACCTGGTCGTGCGCCTGATCCGTGACAAGTTTCGCATTCTTCCTGGGTCGGGATGCGTATCTTGGTTTCAGTACCGCGTGCGGCTTCTTCCAGGGTGATTTCCAGATTGTATTGCAGATCTGCGCCACGGTAGACATTGGAGCGTCCACGACCGCCACCACCGAAGATATCGCCAAAGATATCACCGAAGGCATCAGAGAATCCACCTGCGCCACCACCCATACCAGCACCTTGATCCAAGCCAGCATGACCATATTGATCATACGCAGCACGTTTTTGAGCGTCAGTCAGTGTTTCGTAGGCAGTCTTTGCCTCTTTGAACTGTTCTTCAGCCTTAGGATTGTCTGGATTACGGTCAGGATGGTATTTCATCGCTAAGCGACGATAAGCCTTCTTGAGTTCTTCTTCGCTGGCATCCCGATTGATGCCGAGCACTTCATAATAATCGCGTTTAGACATGGTTAGAATTAAAAATTTAGCTTGGTAAATCTTGCAATTGTAGATAAAGCAAAAGGGATGCGCAAACTAGCGCACCCCTTTTAACACGCAGTAGACTTAAGGCTTGTCTTTAACTTCTTCAAACTCAGCATCAACGACATTGTCATCATGGGCGTGAGCGTTGCCACCTGTTTGACCAGCATCACCTGCTGGTGCAGCTTCAGCCGAATACATTTTCTCAGACAGTTTGTGTGCCAGCTCGCCCAATGCAGTTGCTTTCGCTTCGACATCAGCCTTGTCATTACCTTTTAACGCTTCTTCAGCAGCGCTAATCGCAGCTTCAATCGCAGATTTTTCGTCGGCACTGACTTTGTCGCCATATTCGGTCAACGATTTTTTGGTTGAGTGGATCAAATTGTCGCACTGGTTACGTGCATCAACCAACTCGCGCATGATACGGTCATCTTCAGCATGGGCTTCAGCATCTTGCACCATTTGCTGGATTTCAGCATCTGACAAACCAGAACTAGCCTGAATCTTGATCTTGTTCTCTTTACCAGTTGCTTTGTCTTTTGCAGAAACATGCAAAATACCGTTGGCATCGATGTCAAATGTCACTTCAATTTGTGGCATGCCGCGTGATGCTGGTGGAATGTCGGACAAGTTGAATTGACCCAAGCTCTTATTGCCAGAAGCGATTTCACGCTCACCTTGCAATACGTGGATGGTAACCGCATTCTGGTTATCTTCCGCAGTAGAGAACACTTGGCTAGCTTTAGTTGGGATAGTGGTGTTTTTCTGGATGAGTTTAGTCATCACGCCACCCATAGTTTCAATACCCAAAGACAACGGTGTTACGTCTAACAACAATACGTCTTTTACTTCGCCTTGTAATACACCACCTTGAATAGATGCGCCAACTGCAACAGCTTCATCAGGGTTAACGTCACGACGTGGCTCTTTACCGAAGAATTCTTTTACCTTTTCTTGTACTTTAGGCATACGTGTCATACCGCCGACTAAAATTACGTCGCCGATGTCAGCTACGCTTACACCTGAATCTTTAATCGCTTGTTTGCAAGGAGCGATAGTACGTTCGATCAATTCTTCAACCAGGCTTTCAAATTTAGCGCGAGTGATCTTAACAGCCAAATGCTTAGGGCCACTTGCATCTGCAGTGATGTAAGGCAGGTTAACTTCAGTTTGTTGTGCAGATGACAACTCGATTTTTGCCTTTTCAGCCGCTTCTTTCAAACGCTGCAATGCCAGCATGTCGCTACGCAAATCAATACCTTGTTCTTTTTTGAATTCATCAGCAAGATAGTCAATTACGCGTTGGTCGAAATCTTCACCACCAAGGAAAGTATCACCATTGGTAGATAGTACTTCAAACTGATGTTCGCCTTCGATTTCAGCGATGTCAATAATGGAGATATCGAATGTACCACCACCCAAGTCATACACAGCAATCTTACGATCACCTTCTTTTTTGTCCATACCGAACGCTAATGCAGCAGCAGTAGGTTCGTTGATGATACGTTTAACTTCCAAACCTGCGATACGACCTGCATCTTTAGTTGCCTGGCGCTGACTGTCGTTAAAGTAAGCTGGTACAGTAATAACTGCTTCAGTTACTGGTTCACCCAAGTAGTCTTCAGCAGTCTTTTTCATTTTCATCAAGATCTGTGCAGATACTTCTGGTGCAGACATTTTTTTGCCGCGCACTTCTACCCATGCATCACCATTGTCAGCTTTGACAATGCTGTAAGGCATGAGGCCGATATCTTTCTGTACTTCTTTTTCTTCAAAACGACGACCGATCAAACGCTTAACAGCGAATATCGTGTTTTTTGGATTGGTAACTGCCTGGCGTTTTGCTGCCGCCCCAACTAATATTTCGCCATCTTCTGCATAAGCAACAATGGAAGGAGTAGTGCGCGCGCCTTCAGCATTTTCAATAACTTTAGTTGCGCCGTTTTCCATTACAGAAACGCAAGAATTGGTTGTTCCTAAGTCGATACCGATAATTTTACCCATGATTTTTTCCTGTTTTTAAGTTAATTAGATGTGTTTAATATGTGGTTAATGATTTAATTTTCAAGACTAATTTTTAAGATTTAGCTTTTGCGACGGTTACTAATGCTGGGCGAATGACGCGATCGTGTAGCTGGTAACCTTTTTGCAACACGGCAACAACGGTATTCGCTTCCGCTTCACTTTCTATCATGCTGATGGCTTGGTGTTTGTGCGCATCGAATTTTTCACCCACCGGGTTAATTTCCTGCAAGTTTGATTTACCAAAAGCGCTGGTGAGTTGCTTCAGGGTTAGTTCGACACCGCTTTTCAGATTATCGATGCTAGGCGCATCTGTGCTCAATGCCGCTTCTAAACTATCTTTGACTGCAAGCAACTCATTAGCAAAATTTTCTACCGCAAATTTGTGTGCTTTTGCCACGTCTTCTTGTGCGCGCTTACGAATATTGTCGCCTTCAGCTTTTGCACGTAGCCAAGCGTCGTGGTGCTCTTGTGCGAGTAATTCGGCTTGTTTAAGTGACTCTTCCAGACTAGGCATGGTTTCTGTTTCTGCTGAAACTTCTTCAGCTTGTTCGTTCTGGTTATTTTCGGACTGCATAGTGGCTCCTAGATTTTAGATAGGCAAGAGATGGGGATGAGTAAGGGTATTTCAAGCGTGATTTTTATTATTTTAGTGATGCGCGGTGTTTTAACACCGCGCTAGTGAATCTATTTAGCCGCCCAGGTGTCCTTGAGAGTGACAGTGCGGTTAAATACGGGTTTGCCTGCAACACTGTCGACACGGTCGCTGACGAAGTAGCCATTGCGTTCAAACTGGAAATGCTGTTCCGCTGGCATATCTAATAAGGCAGATTCAACATAAGCGCTAATTACTTGTTTTGACAATGGATTTATGTCTAGCAAGTAGTCTTTGTCATCTGCGCCTGGATGCGGCACGGCGAACAATCTGTCGTAGAGTCGCACTTCAACTGCGCTGGCATGTGCAGCGGAAAGCCAGTGAATATTACCTTTAACCTTGACGCTGTCAGCTCCTGCAGTGCCTGATTTTGTTTCTGGTAAATATTGGCAATGCACTGCAATAATTTCGCCGTCTGTACCATATTCAGCACCTGTACACTCAACTACATAGCCATAGCGCAAACGAACTTTGTTGCCTGGGAACAAACGGAAATAGCCTTTGGTCGGTGTTTCCATGTAGTCATCACGCTCTATCCATAGCTCGCGAGATAGCGGTACTTCACGTTTGCCGAGTTCTGGCTTTAATGGATGGTTAGGTGCGTAGCAGACTTCTGACTGATTTTCAGCATAATTGTCGATGATGAGTTTGATCGGGTCGAGTACGGCAATACGGCGTTCTGCGGCCTGATTCAAGTCTTCACGCATGCAGTCTTCGAGCACGCTCATGTCTATCCATGAGTCGCCTTTGGATACCCCAATACGGTCAGTAAACAGACGGAACCCTGCAGCGGTGAAACCTCGTCTGCGCGCGCCGACTAAGGTAGGCAAGCGTGGGTCGTCCCAGCCATCAACGTGACCGCCTTCGACCAGACTGATGAGTTTACGTTTGGATAGCACAACGTAGGTAAGGTTGAGACGGGCAAATTCTATTTGTTGCGGATGCCAGCCGATGACAGGTTGTAGCTTATCCAGTACCCAGTCATAGAGCGGACGGTGATCTTCAAATTCCAGCGTGCAAACCGAGTGCGTAATATGCTCTATCGCATCAGAAATACAGTGGGTGTAGTCATATAGCGGATAGATGCACCATGTATTGCCGGTACGATGATGCTCGGCGTGGCGAATGCGGTAAATGACTGGGTCACGTAAGTTGAAATTCGGTGAAGCCATATCAATTTTAGCGCGCAACACGTGTGCACCATCAGCAAATTCACCCGCTTTCATACGGCGGAATAAATCCAGATTTTCTGCTGGCGTGCGTTCGCGATAAGGGCTGTTGGTTCCTGGTACAAGATGCGTGCCACGGTTTTCGCGCATCGCTGCAGCATCCTGGCTGTCAACGTAAGCCAGACTGTGTTCAATCAGGAACTCTGCATAGGCGTAAAGCTTGTCAAAGTAGTCAGATGCAAAAAATTTGTTGTCGCCCCAGTCAAATCCCAGCCAGCGCACCGCGTCGATAATTGAGTCGACGTATTCCTGTTCTTCTTTTTCGGGATTGGTATCGTCAAATCGCAAATGACACGCACCACCATAATCACGCGCTAAGCCAAAATTCAGACAGATGGATTTCGCATGGCCGTAATGCAAATACCCATTAGGCTCGGGTGGAAAACGCGTGGTAACTGGGTGGTTCCACTTGTTGCTGGCGATGTCGTCATCAATGATATTGCGGATGAAGTTGGAAATAACAGGTTTTTCAGTAGGTGCAGACATAGTTAAGTGTGTGTGAATAATCGGTTAGCCGTATAATTTTACATCTTTATTAGAAGCTGGGGATATAAATGCAACGTCGAGATTTCATTAAGGGGGCTGCTGGTGCGGGTTTGGCAGGGTTGGCAGCTGCACCATCTATAGCACAGGCGGCAGATGCACCGGTGATCAATTGGCGACTAGCGTCGAGTTTCCCCAAAAGTCTGGACACGATATACGGCGCAGCCGAAGTGTTAAGCAAGCGCGTTGCAGCATTAACTAATGGTAAGTTCCAGATACGTGTTTTTGCAGGTGGTGAGTTGGTCCCCGGCTTGCAAGTGTTGGATGCGGTACAAAATGGCACCGTCGAGTGTGGACATACGGCGAGTTATTACTATGTTGGTAAAAATATGGCTTTTGCATTTGATTGCGCAGTGCCGTTTGGGTTAACCGCTCGCCAACAAAATTCCTGGATGTATGCAGGTGGTGGCTTGCAACTGATGCGTGAGTTTTTCAAAAACTACAATATCGTGCAATTTCCGGGTGGCAATACAGGCACACAAATGGGCGGCTGGTTTCGCCATGAAATCAAGTCGCTGGCAGATTTAAAAGGCCTGAAAATGCGCATCCCAGGCTTGGGTGGCAAAATCATGGCCAAGCTGGGCGCAGTGCCGCAAACTTTACCTGGAGGTGATATATATCCAGCTTTAGAGCGTGGCGCACTGGATGCAGCCGAATGGGTAGGGCCGTATGACGATGAAAAGCTCGGCTTTTATAAAATCGCCAAGCATTATTACTATCCAGGCTGGTGGGAAGGTGGCCCGCAACTGAGTTTTATGGTCAACATTGATAAATGGAACGCCTTGCCTGAAACGTACAAGCAGGCTTTTGAAGTCGCCACCATGGAAGCCAATGCCATGATGCTGGCACAATACGACAGCAAAAATCCACCTGCGATGATGCGCTTGATACAGCAGGGCGTAAAAATCCATCCTTTCCCTAAGGATGTGATGTTAGCCGCGCGGGAACGTGCTTTTGCGCTGTATGACGAAGAAGCCGCCAAGAATCCTGCTTTTAAAAAAATCTACATCGAATGGAAAAAATTCCGTGATAGCGAAATCCAGTGGTTCAAAGTGGGTGAAGCGCCGTATCAGAATTTTATGTATTACGTTAAGTGATTGGAGTTGACTTGAGCTTTAGACAGGTCAGTTTTTTCAACACAATTTGTTTGTCATGAATAGGTGAAATTGATCCTTAGCAGGTAGTCGGGAGGATCGTTCACTGTTTGGCCTAAGCATGCATCGGACTAAATTATTAATTGAGTCTGCTCCTTGGCTTATAAGTGAAAATTGTGGATTTCAAAAACAGACCATCAAGGACTAAGCAACCGGCGTGCTGCGATCAATCGCACTTCTGAGTTAACCGACTAGTTAGGCGAATTCATTTGTGTGCAATTGGTTTCTCAGTGAACAAGTAGTCTTTAAGTTCTTTGGAAAATGCTGAGTCTTTGCGCCGAATCCACTCTAGAACCATAGAAGCATGTTCCTTTTCCTCGTCGCGATTGTGCGCTAGGATTGCCTTGAGTTCTTCATCCTTGCATGCATCCACACGCTGGTTGTACCAATCCACAGCTTCCATTTCTTCCATTAATGAAACGATCGCTCTGTGCATGTCCCGTGTCTCATCTGATAGCTCTTCAATGGACTCGTGATAACCGACACTTGACATATTTTATCCTTTTTATGGTTGGTTAAATTAAGCAGTTCTTTAAGCGTCTGCAAACTTGGAAAAAGGACAGAGATGCCTAGAAAACTCTCTTGTCTTCATCTGTCTTGTAATTTGTGCAGGCTTTGACTCTGATCACTTTCCTACTTTTTCGGGGCTTTTGTAAATCGCAAATAAGGCAGCTTAATATCGATATTTCCGAACTTTTCTTTAGCCTGCTCATCGTTCAGGCTTAATCCCACAATCACGTCCTGACCAGGAATCCAGTTAGCGGGCGTTGCAATAGGTGCACCATCAGTAATCTGAATAGCATCCAAGGCACGTAAAATCTCAGCAAAGTTGCGACCCACAGACATCGGATATGACATGGTTAGGCGAACCTTTTTGTCCGGACCGATGATGAACACAGTCCGTACAGTAGCGCTATTGGCAGGCGTACGATTCTCTGCCAGATAGGCACCGGCTGGCAGCATGTCGTACAGTTTGGAAACATGTAACGAAGTGTCGTCGATAATCGGGAAGTCGGCAGGAACGCCAGCAAAGGCTTCGATATCGCGCTTCCATTTTTTGTGTTCTTCAACGTTGTCCACGGATACGCCCATCACCTTGGTATTGCGTTTGGCAAATTCGGGCACAAGCTGAGCAACTGCACCGAATTCGGTCGTACACACCGGTGTAAAATCTTTTGGATGTGAAAACAGAATGGCATAACTGTCACCGATCCATTCATGAAGGTTGATTTTGCCGGCTGTAGAATCCACAGTGAAGTCTGGAGCGATATCGTCGATGCGAATAGACATGAATGTATTCCTCTTAGTAGTTGTTCAGTTAACTTTACAAGCCACTGATTAGAACTCAAAGTGACTCATTATTAAGCACTTTCGCGCTGATGACGAGTAAGGTCATAACGGCCAGACCCAGTTGTTTCACACCTTTTGTGTTGGATGAACCGGTTTGCGTGTATCGCAAAGACGTTTCGATTGTTGTACCTGCACTCAGTCGGTGTGTAATGCGCTATCCACAATGTAATGGCGACCGATTACCGACTCTGTACGTTGCCACACATAACGAGTTTACCTTCGCCTCCTACACACATGCCAAATCAATGGTTTATTCGTTCGATCAGCCGAATACATAGTGGCAGTAGTCTGATTAACGCGCCAACGACTGCTTAGACCTGCGGATTCAACCGGTCGATGCAACATACTATAATCTGCGTAAGCAGAAGGAGTGTTGCAGATGAAACAAAGACCACGAATCTATTACACGGAAACCCAGAAAGCCCTGATGTGGGACCGCTGGCAGAAAGGTGAATCTCTCCAGCAGATCGCGCAGTTGTTTGATCGAAACCACTCATCAATACAACGCATTTTGTCCGAGAGTGGTGGGATACGACCGGCGCAGCGACATCGTTCGAGATTAGCTCTGACTTTGGCTGAGCGCGAAGAGATATCGCGTGCAGTGGTGGCGGGTCAGTCGCTTCGCTCGATTGCAACGTCTCTCGGGCGTGCACCATCCACCATCAGTCGCGAGTTCAAGCGCAACGGTGGACAGGAAAGTTATCGGGCGAATCAAGCTGACCAAGCAGCCTGGGATCGGACGCTTCGCCCCAAGACCTGTAAACTGGTGGCGAACAGAACGTTGGCGCACATCGTGGCAGGGAAGCTCCAATTGCAGTGGGCACCGGAGCAAATTGCTGGATGGCTGAAACGCATTTACCCAGACGACGAGAACTATCAGGTGTCACACGAGACCATCTATCGCAGCCTCTTCATTCAAGCCCGTGGAGCTCTGAAGAAAGAACTGGTGCAGCATTTGAGACGCACACGAGTTATGCGCCGCTCGCGCCATCATTCGCAGAAGACAGACAATCATGGCAGAATTACCGATGCGGTATCGATCAGTGAACGTCCGGCTACGGCAGCAGATCGTGCTGTACCCGGCCACTGGGAGGGTGACCTGCTGTGTGGAAGCGGGAACAGCCAGATTGCGACTCTGGTCGAACGTCATACACGCTACGTGAAGTTGGTAAAGGTCACCAGCAAAGACACCGAAACCGTCATCAACGCGTTGATCAAAAATGCTCGCGAGTTACCGCAGGAACTCTACAAATCGCTGACTTGGGATCGAGGCAAAGAAATGGCAGACCACAAGCGTTTCACGCTAGCGACTGATATTAAGGTTTACTTCTGCGACCCTCATAATCCTTGGCAGCGAGGGACTAATGAGAACACGAATGGGCTATTGAGGCAGTATTTCCCCAAGGGGATAGACCTTTCCACTTACTCGCAAACCGAACTAAATGCAGTAGCTATAAAATTAAATACCCGGCCCAGGAAGACACTTAACTATGAAACGCACGCTGAACGATTCAGCCAATCTGTTGCATCGACCGGTTGAATCCGCAGCCAGGAGCGGTCAGTCAAAGTGATGACCATGATGAATGCCAGCTGCTCGGCCAAACCAGTCAACTGATCGCCAATGTTCGCAATTGAAGCACTACTTAACTTGAAGATGGCCTGCTATCTGGCAGATTAATTCATTAAACGACCCTAACTGGCCAGATGCTTATCTAGAATGCAGATGGAATCACCAAGTTATTTGATAGCCAATATAGGAAGAAAGCTGGTTTGTTGTATCAATATTGGTCAGCCCACGGCCAGCAGAAAAAAGCAGATGATTGTGCTCATCAAGGTTGTAGAATCCGCCTAGATTGAAGCCGGAACTTGATCCAGCACCAGGTGCCTGCTCTGTGCTGAAGTATATCTCTCCGCCCAGCGTCAGATGATCCGAAATATCCTTCTGTAACTGCCATCCGAATAACCAGTGGTTCTTGGCAATCTGAGCATTGTTGATCCAGTAGCCTCCACCCCCATAACTTTGCCACTCGCCCCATCTTTTCTGCAGCCAAATGGGCAGAAACACTTGGGTGGCTCCGTTTCCCAGCCCTTTGTTGGCGTCACCTGTGTGGATTTCGACAAGAGGGAAGATGCCTACCATTGGTCGATTGTCGGTTTCCTGCATAAAGCGGTATTTGGCACCCAGCTCAATATCTCCCAGCCCACCTTCGCGTTGACCGTTCACCGGGTGGTTGAAAGCGTAGGGAACAATGATGTGCAGTTGCAGATCAGGCAACGCACCATAGTTGTATTCGATGTGAGGCAGCGTTCCGGTTGTGTCGTTTCTTGTTTTTAATTGTTGTGAGGAGATATATAACTCGTGATGCTGATATTCAACTGGCTCGGGATCGTCCGTAAGGAACGGCGGACCAGCCAACGCTGGGGATGAGATAATTAGTATGGTGCATGCCAGCAAAGCGCCGGCAATATAATCTACGCTGTATGGTTTCATTTTAACCAATTCCCAATCCTGTAACCAATGCTGCCAGCAGTACGACCAACCACGGGGGAGACTTCCAGAAGACCAGGAGCAAAAAGGCGGTAGATGCCAGGCAGAAGTCAACCGGACTCCGGATTGAGCTTATCCATACCGGATTGTAAAAAGCGGCGAGTAAAATTCCCACTACCGCCGCGTTAATCCCGAGCATCGCCCGCTGCATGGTCTTATAACGGCGTAGTTGTTCCCAAAACGGCAGAATCCCGATAATTAATAGGAATGATGGCAGGAATATCGCAGTCAGTGCGATTCCTGCTCCCGCCCAACTGGAAGGTGTTTGAGTAGAAACAGCACCAAGATATGCGGCGAAGGTAAACAGCGGCCCCGGAATGGCCTGCGCTGCGCCATATCCGGCAAGGAAAGCGTCATTGGATATCCATCCAGAGGGCACGACCTGTGACTGAAGAAGTGGCAACACGACATGCCCTCCACCAAAAACCAGTGAGCCGACGCGATAAAAACTATCGAATAGTTTAATAATATGACTGTTTGTACTCGATGCTGCGACAGGTAGTAAAACCAGAAGTATGAAAAACATCATAAGCAATGCCATCCCAGTGTTTCTACCGGTCTTGGTTTGGATGGAATTATGCGGCAGAACGGTTGAAACATTGAGGAATGCCCAGCCGAAGAAACCACCAGCGGCAATTGCAGCAAGCTGTCCAAGCGAGGATGGGATTAACGTTGCCATGGCGGCTGCGCATATGGCGATTGTTGCCCGAATTTTATCCGGGCTGAGGCTTTTGCCCATTACCCAGAGCGCCTGAGCCACCACTGCCACGGCAGCAATCTTGAGCCCATGCAGCCAGTCACTTCCGAGATGGTTTTCCACAGAAGAAAGCCCAAAGATGACGAGCAGAATTGCCGATGGCAAAGTAAAACCAAGCCATGAAGCGATTGCACCAGAAACACCACCCCGCGATAATCCAATTGCGATACCAACTTGGCTGCTTGCTGGTCCTGGCAGAAATTGGCATAACGAAACCAGATCGGCATATGCGTGTTCGTCCAGCCACTTGTAGCGCTCCACAAACTCCTGACGGAAATATCCAAGATGGGCAATTGGCCCTCCGAATGAAGTTAGCCCCAACCGGAGAAAAATCAGGAATATTTCCAAAGGATGTTGATGTTCTTTTGGCAATGTAATTTCCAATCGTCCCATTTCACTACCTAAATTTGAGTACTATTTAATCATAACCTGGATTTTTTGTTGACCGTCCATTATGGGGAGTATATTTGATGTCGCCTCATGATGCCTTGTTGGCGTGCACGAGCGTCAGGCTTCTTACTTGATATCTACATCCCGACCATCCGCAATTGGCGTACAACCCGTTCTATTACGCCTATTAATTACCGTCATTGTTGGAATCGGTTACTCTGCTGAAAATTGGTTATCTATATGAATCGATTTTAGGTTCAGTCCACAAATATATATTCACATCCACCCTGCAAATATACGGTGTACGTAGTGGCTTCGCTACACAAATCATGGCTGTCAATTACTTGACCATTTCATCCTTGGCATGCCAGAATCGGCTCAACTCTTCAACCCCACACCTCACTTTCACATGCCCAAAATCCGGATAAGTATTCTCGTGGCGCTTGCGTTGTCGCTGGGGTTACACGCAGTACTGCTGGTGCTATCGACGGTCAAGGCGTTACCACATCCTCACTCATCGACAGTTTCAGAGCCATTGCAGGTAAGTCTATTGATTGAGCCTGCCCAGCCAATGAGACATGCCGCTAATGCAGCGAAATCTGCCAGCCTTGCCCAAGTGAGCGCTGGGTCTCTGGAACACACTACGAAACTGCGCTCCAAACTGGCTATCCCAACACCGACGAGTGTCGAGGAGGTTGAGCACAATGGCATTGTGGATTCCATGCCACCACCCGAACCTGAGAAAAAACCAGCTTCCATGCCAGCGCCGCCACCTCCAACCGCAGAGGAGTGGAAATTAGCTTCTACCTACACGCTCAAGAACAGCAAGCGTTACCGTTACAACTGGGGTCAGTTGGTTCGAAGCATGATGGGAACAGCAGTGGAGGGTCCTCAACAGGGGCAGGTTAGATTACATATAGAGATTGCACCCGACGGCAAAATTGCCAAGGTCGAAGTGCTTTGGACGACCTCGGAAACAGCTGAAAAGCTGGCTTTGCAAGCCATTAGCGCGCTGCCACCATTGCCGCCTACTCCGACTGGTAAACCTCTCGTGTTTGAAAAGACAATCTCATTTGAGCCGGTTGAGATGGGGTGGCCACCTATTTACAAATATGACTGTTTACCCGATCCGCCGGCCTTTCATAATCCTTACGCGTGGGATGGCGCTTCAATTCAGCACACTGCGCAAGGCAATCAGGAGGCTGGTTCGCCCGTGACCAGCGCATCCCCACAGACAGATTGCCCACCTGACTCCTCATCGGACTCCATCGATGCAGAAGAGAAAGATATGAAACGCCAATTTGATCAATGGGGTTCGGGGCGATTAAATGGGGTCAATTGATTTTTTCAAGCATGATGATTGGCACTACTGCGACTTTTAGAAACACCTTCAGAAGCACGATGTTGCCAGTGAGGGTGTAGTGACAATTAAATCATACTAGCAACAATATTAATGCTCAGTGCCAATACACCCATGTTAAATGCAAATGATAACAAGCCATGAATCAGCGTGATACGGCGCATGACGCGGGAGGTGATGGTGACATCGGAGACTTGTGAGGTCATGCCGATGACGAATGAAAAGTAGGCAAAATCGAAGTAATCTGGAGGGTTGCCACCAGGGAAACTTAGCCCGCCCAATATTTTTCTGTGTGTGCTACCACTGCTAACGTAATAGCGATGAGCGTAGTGGAAGGCGTAGCGCGTGTGTATCAGCAGCCATGACGTAACTAACGCGATAACTGAAAGTCCTACGTGTGCAATTTTGGCTAGTTCGCTGACGTTCTCATTGGCTTTGAATAAAAACGTAAGTGCCATCAGGCTGGCCAATGCTGCCAAGATGACTAGCGCCAATATACCTGAACTACTTTGACGCTTATTTAACGTGCTGGTTTTTGTGGCAGTCGCATCAGCACCTGCCATGGTTACCCAGGCGAGTAATAAACTTGTGCTTGCTGCCACATCCCAGCTGGCGATGATACGTGTGTCCAGCAAGATGATGCGGTTGGGCAGGACAAAAAATGTAAGTAATCCTGCGACTACCGCAATACCTAAACGCTGAAAATCACTTAAATTACGCACTCAGGCTCAGACTGGTCATGCCACGCATATAGGGCTGTAATGCCGCTGGTATGCTGATGGAGCCATCGGCTTGCTGATGGTTTTCCAATATGGCTACGAGCGTACGGCCTACTGCTAGTCCTGAACCATTAATGCTGTGCAGTAGTTCGGGCTTGCCGCTGTCATTGCGGAAACGAGCTTGCATGCGGCGAGTCTGGAAAGCTTCGAAGTTGCTGCATGACGAGATTTCGCGATAAGTGTTCTGTGCAGGCAGCCAGACTTCCAGATCGTAGGTTTTGGCAGCGGAGAACCCCATATCCTTGGTGCACAGCGCCATTTTTCGATAAGGCAGTTCCAGAGCGGTTAGAATAGCTTCAGCGTGGCTGGTGAGGGCTTCCAGTACATCGTAACTATGTTCGGGTTTGACCAGTTGTACTAATTCAACTTTATCGAATTGATGCTGGCGTATCATTCCGCGTGTGTCGCGACCGTATGCGCCGGCTTCAGAGCGGAAGCACGGGGTATGTGCGACGAATTTCAGTGGCAAGGTTGCGCTGTCAACAATTTCACCACGTACCATGTTGGTCAGAGGCACTTCTGCAGTTGGGATGAGGTAGAGTTTTTCTGCGTCGGTACGAGGTACGTGGAACAGGTCTTCTTCGAATTTTGGTAATTGTCCCGTGCCACGCATGGATTCGGCGTTGACGAGATAAGGCACATAAACTTCGGTATAGCCGTGATCCACGGTGTGCGTATCCAGCATGAACTGCGCTAATGCGCGATGTAAGCGGGCTAAGTCACCACGTAGTAATGAGAAACGTGCACCTGCAATTTTGGTTGCGGTCTCAAAATCCAGACCGAGTTTTTCGCCTAGCTCGACATGATCCTTGATAGGGAAATCAAAACTGCGCGGTGTGCCGACGCGGCTGACTTCGACGTTGTCTTCTTCGGATTTGCCAACAGGAACTGATTCATGTGGCAGGTTAGGAATGCTCATGAGCAGCGCGTTTAGCGGTGTTTGCAATTCAGTTAATGCATCTTCCGCCGCTTTGAGTTCGTCGCCCAGATTGGCGATTTCCGCCATGATCGCGCTGCTGTCTTCACCTTTGGATTTGGCGATACCTATCTGCTTGGAGCTGGCATTACGTTTGGCTTGCAATTCCTGAGTGAGGGTCTGGATTTTTTTACGTTCGACTTCAAGGCGTGCGAATTCGCTGGTATCGAGGGTAAAACCACGACTGGCGAGGCGGGCGGCGACGTTGTCTAAATCATTGCGGAGTAGTTGTATATCTAACATGGTATTCCTGTATCAATGTGCGCGGCCAGTGGCGCGAGCGTAATAAATAGTGGCAAAAAAGAAAGTAACGGTGAACGCAACTTCTATCATAGCCAGAATTTGCGAGATGCCATGATCTGACCATGCGCGGACTGCGCCTTCAGTGAAGTACACCAGTATCATCAATGATGACCATTGGTAGGTATAACGTTTGCCGTGCAATATGCCGAATAGCGGAGCGAGCAGCGGGAGAACCTTGAATATCAGCATGGAACCGCCGGGTTTAAGCGGAGCCAGCCAGCCTTCCCAGGCGACGGATAGAAATATCAGTGCGATAAGGCTGACGATGCTGATGTTTTGTAATAGTTTCGTGTTGTTCATTAATGACTTTCAGTGGCAAGTTTCAGTGCGGTGGTGGCGAGGCGTTGACCTAATGCAAAGGCTAGTTTGCGTTCGTCTTCCGTGAGTTGGGTTTTATTATCAATGCCGCTGACATGGCTGGCACCATAAGGTGTACCGCCACTGGTAGTGCTGGTCAGCGTTGCTTCGGTAAACGGAATGCCAACAATGACCATGCCGTGATGCAGTAATGGCAACATCATCGACAGCAATGTGCTTTCCTGCCCGCCGTGCATAGTGGTAGTCGAGGTGAACACGGCGGCAGGTTTACCCGCCAGACCACCTTGCATCCATATAGCAGCCGTGCCATCGAGAAAGTGTTTCATTGCTGAAGCCATGTTGCCAAAACGTGTAGGACTACCCAGTGCCAAACCTATGCATTCCGTCAAATCATGGATTTCAACATAAGGTGCGCCTGCATCGGGAATGGCGGGTGTGGCAATCTGGGTCGTTGGTGCAACTTTGGGTACGGTGCGGATACGTGCTTGTGCATTGGGAACGGATTCTATTCCCCGTGCAATTGCTTGCGCGACAGCGGCAGTTGAGCCGTGTTGACTGTAATAGAGAACGAGGATGTCGGGCATAATAAGCTCGTAATGTAGTATAGACGGCAATTATACCGCGATATAACCAGAATCGGCTGGGTGCTGTAAACTATGCATATGCGAAATAAGATACAGCAAACTTTGAATTTTATACGATTAGTGGCCAGGCGATTCACGGCAGATAATGTGCCACAGACCGCAGCCAGCTTAACCTATACGACTTTGTTGGCGATAGTGCCGTTGATTACTATCGGCTTAACGATTTTTTCCGCTTTCCCCGCCTTTGAAACCATTTCGACCAATCTGAAAATATTTATATTGGAGAATATGTTGCCTGAGGCCGCGGGCAAAGTGATCAGTGTTTATATGTTTCAGTTTTCCGAAAATGCGGGCAAGTTAACGGCGATCGGGACTGTAGTGCTGGCGATTACCGCGTTCATGTTGATGCATACCATAGAAGGTGCGCTAAATGCGATTTGGCACGTACGTCGTACTCGTTCATTAACTAAGCGTCTGTTGGTTTTTTGGGCAGTGTTGTCGCTGGGCCCCTTGCTGATAGGTGGTAGCCTTTATGTTACTTCGTATTTTGCCAGTTTAGCTTTAGGTCTGGGGCATGAGGTTCATGGTGCAACGTTATATATACTCAAATTTGTGCCGATTGCGTTAACAGTCACTGCAATGTCTTTGCTCTATCTGATGGTGCCGAATCGTTATGTCCCTGCGAAGCATGCATGGCTGGGTGGTTTGATTGCGGGGCTTTGCTTTGAAGCAATGAAATCGCTGTTTTCCAGTTATGTTAGTCATATGCCTTCTTATACGCTGGTGTATGGTGCGTTTGCCATCTTGCCGTTGTTTTTGTTATGGATATATTTTTCATGGATGACGGTGTTGCTGGGTGCTGTGATTACTGCAGAGTTACCTAATTTGGCATTAGAAGACTGGAATGACCATAGACAAAGTGGGCATGTTTTTGAGCTTGCTGTACGTGTGTTAATGCTTCTGGCTAATGCACAGTTGCGTGGTGAAATCTTGAGTCTACAGCAGATTGCGTCAAATACTCAGGCTAATTGGGAGCAGCTTGAAGCGCTGCTGTCTCAGTTAGTTGATGCAAATTGGGTTTTGAGATCAGGTAAAGGATGGGCATTGGCGATGCATCCTGATCGTATTTTGTTACGTTCTGTTTTTGAGTATTTTGTGTTTGATGATAAAGACGCACACTTGAATTTGACTACATTGGTCAATAATCCACTTATCAGTTTAACTGATTGGCAGACCCAGTCAGGGGATTTCAAATAGATCAAACGATTGAGTTTGCATGATGAGTGTATGAGGTTTAATTGTGTGTGAAGTTGAGGTGATCAGCTCCATATGCACATTACTCATATACATACCATGGGGTGTGAGCAACAAATTCGGTTGATTAAGTGTCCTGTTAGCCGGGAATAAAATGCCCGGCTGTATGGTTTTAATTGCGGATAATGGGTTGAAAATTTCAACTGCTCGCGCACCTGGAGGCAGTAATTGCACGCCAATTTCCAATGTTTGCGTGTCGTTATTTTTAATCCACTTAATGATGCACAACTGCCATTTCTCGTGATTGTGTTCGCGTATGCTGATTAATTCCCCAACTTTGATATGGCTAGGTGCATGCGTTTTATTGCGCAGCGCTTGCCCTTGCGCGCCTACGTTGAGTATTTGCCATTTGGCGAGATAGTGGCTGCGTAACGCAGGCGCTGGTGTGAAAAATGCAGGACTGGCAGTGAGTTTTACGGGTTCTGGCGTGTCCGTTTCAAGTAAGGCATGTATGGTGCGAACACCCAGTCCCAGTTCAATTTCATCCTGTTTGGGTATGTAACGGTTGAAACGGCGAGCCAGTGGATTGCCCCAGGATTTGAGTAACTGATAGAGCAAAGTGCGGTAACTGGCCTTAATGGCTGCGATAGGTAAACCTAACTCGAGTGGTGATACACCAGCTTCCAAATGCGAGATTAGCATTTGTAATTGTTGAGTAATTTGGCGTGTGTCAAATAAGCGGATAGAAGTATTTTTCTTGGTAGTAATAGATGCTTGTTTATTCATGCTGGGGGGGGCATCCGCAGCCAGGTCCAGTATGAAAAGTGGATGTACTTCTGTTTTTGTTTCCAGATGCGTAATTCGACCTAGCGGAGCGAGTCCACGGGCCAGTTCTAATACTGATGAAATCTCACCCTGCATCAGGTGATAAGGATCAGCCAGGGTAATGAGCAGTATTTGTTGGTATGTATATAAGATGTTGAGATTAGGCATAATCTCGTGTTCCAGTAATCCAAGTGATTCCGCATATTCAAAGGCTTGATGCGTTTCACGCCATATTGTGGCTGGCACAGGTGCATACATTTCATAACACAAGCTGAATATGCGTTGCTGTATGGTCAATAATTGATAAATAACGGCAGCAATATCCAGTTTTGGTTTTTTGGCATTGTTGGTCGCGTCATCAACTAATACTAGTTTATAACCATAACCAAACTCTATTAGCAGATCGCGCGCGAGACGTGATTGCGCTTCTGATTTATCCGAAAGCGGTAACATGCTGCCAGATAACTGCAGTTGCAACATATCTATCTGGTTTTGGGCAGCAGACCAATGCAGAGTTATTAAGTTTAGCCGTATATCACTCGCCAGTGGTTGGCGGTTGAGCGCTGCCAATGATGTTAAAATCGATTGAGCGGCGTCTTGCGGATCGGTATTTTGTAAGTTGGTTAGCCAGGACTGTAGTTGTTTAGGACGCAGCTCTATGAGGGGCGCTAATTTTGTGTTTTGAACTGGTGTAGAAAAATGTAATACCATGATATTGGTATGCTTTAACTAGTATTGTTTAGATGAGTGTAAAACTTATCATCTAGCTTGTAAAATTTTGAATGGATAAGGACAGATATGAAATTTCTTGAAGCTGTATTTGAAGGGACGTTATGGCGTAGTCGGTACATGGTAGTGTTTGCCGTGATTGCGAGTATGGCTTCAGCATTGATGGTGCTGTACATGGCAACAGTGGATGTCGTGTATTTGGTTCAGCATGTAATGCATTATGCAGATACAGGACTCGCAGCCGAAGCACGAAAAGCGATTCATGATGAAACAATTACACATGTGGTTGAAGTAGTGGATGGTTATTTGCTCTCGACCTTCATGCTGATTTTTTCATTAGGGTTGTATGAGCTGTTTGTCAGCGATATTGATGAAGCGCAAGGAAAGCGCTCGTCCAGCAAAATACTGGTGATCAACAGCCTGGATGATTTGAAGCAGCGGCTGGCAAAAGTGGTATTGATGATACTGATAGTTAACCTGTTTGAAAAAGCCTTAAAGATCCCGATGACAGAGCCTTTGGATTTGTTATATCTAGGCGGCGCAATTGCACTAATTGGTGTGGCGCTGTATTTCACCCATGCATCTGAGTCACATGGTGCAGGGAAAGAAGAAACTGAGCCTGCTAGCAAGCATTGATTACAAATCAGCTCATGCTGTGATTGGTCAGCTTGTGGTAGATATTGTAGTGGGTCACGGTGTTGGGGCTCTCAAGAAACGGTACTGTGTCTCTGACACACTCTACGACAATTCAAACAACCCAAAATTCGCAACTGTGACCAAACTATATGCAACCTCGACCAGCATACCTCTATGCACTTAGCCAAAACCATAAACAAGCTTAAGGGGCGCGTCACCATGATGTTCATCACTCACCAAATACCGCG
Source organism: Sulfuriferula nivalis (assembly GCF_009937995.1). Taxonomy (NCBI): domain Bacteria; kingdom Pseudomonadati; phylum Pseudomonadota; class Betaproteobacteria; order Nitrosomonadales; family Sulfuricellaceae; genus Sulfuriferula; species Sulfuriferula nivalis. The sequence continues at coordinate 1,880,863 of NZ_AP021881.1, read as the reverse complement.
TGGCTTACAGGTGAATGAGGTGTTTAATTTTGGGGCTGGGCAACAGGGGGCGGTACGGATGGAGGTGGTGGAAGATGGTCGGTGAAAGAATAGTTGATTTGAAGAATGTGGGAAGAAATCGATTTCTAAGAATAAGTAATTTATTACCGACACTGAGTTTTATTTATGTTGCTTTAGGTTTGGTCATTATTTATTTTGATTTGGGTAAGCACCATTTTGCCAAAGCATTTGTGGATATTTTTGCTTCAATAATCCCGTCAATAATCACAACGTCTACTCTGACGCGGATACCAGATTCGGCAGCTGTAATTTTATCAATAGCCTGGGTATTGGTTGTCGTTGCGACTATGCTAATGATTATTTTTGTAAGATGGAAAAATATTAATTACGAAAGTTTTTATAAAAACACTTCATCTTGGCTGGTGCTTTTGATATTTGTCTGTATACCAACATTACTCATATTTATGATGTATTACACACCGCATGATATTGGCCGATTAGGAAAATTTATTTATATGAATTTAAAAAATTCGTCTTATTTTGTAATTTTGTACGGTGCGGGAATATGGATTGGCTTTTCTGCAGGGTTGTTTTCCATAGCTTTCAATTTATATTATTTATTGTTTAGGAAGGGTATAAATCATGGATGATGGCGTTAGTGTGCAAGACTTTCCACCTTCTTTTAGCAATGGGGCTTTTAATGTAGCGATTTTTTTATCGGAGGTTTTAAATCAAAGTAGTGCAGGTCTAATAGCCGAAGCTGATCGCCACCGATACTATGTTATGCGCTGTAAACACCAGCTTTGCCGAATATGTAGGATAGCTGCATGGAGCGCGAGATGACTGCATTGTTTTCACTTCTTGACCGACCGAATTTGTTTTTTGTTTGTCTATTTGTTGCTAGCCCTGCATATATTGCGGTTGGTTCAGTCTTCTATGACAGTTGGGAAGACTTCTTAGATACCCTTCGACTCTTTTTTCAGCCATCTTGGTTGTCCTTATTGCGGGGTGAATGGAGTGAGGATAATTGGGCAACGCTCAAATTGTTTTTTTACCTTGTTGTGTGTTTAGCCTTAGCTACGGCTCTATATAAAGCCGTCAAATTATTCTTTTAACTACCTTTTTTGCAACGGACTAATAATTAATGAAAAAATTTGTATTGATTTTGGTATGTGTATTGATTAGCTATGCTGGTATTTATGCTTGGGCAATATACAGATTTCCAAAATTTGTATATGAGTGCACAGCAAATCCAATAGATAGAGAAATGTTTAACAATCCTGAAAAGCTCAATTCCGCGGAGAAAAAAGTCTTTCTATCGAAAACTTATAGTTGTGTAAGTGAAAAACAGACCTTGGTGGAACGCTTCGTTGTAAATACACCTACAAAATGGTGAGCTGTTTTTAACAGGGTATCTACATAATTTATTAGCACTTGATTTTAGTAAGGTGAGGCAGTATGTCAACATTAGGAACGCTTAAAGACATATTGGAATTGATTGATGCGTTGAAAAAATACCAAACGAAGTGACGTTTGCCGTATGGTTCGTGAGATGAAAAAACCACCTCGTTATTCAGCAAAAGATGTACATAATATTCGTATTGGTAGTTTGCTGACGTTCCTAATATATGTGTTCATTATTTTGATTCCACTGTCCTATACTTGGATGGTAACAATACCTCCGATTAATCAATTACAGGTGACTAGTGGCGAATTGACATATAAAAAAGTTGGCAAGAATGGAAGTGAGTATTTGACGGGGATAAGGAACAGTGCCGGTGTAACTTATTTTACCTGCGCCTCTGGCATATTTGGGGAGCATCCGGATTGTCTATTTCCCGTAACAGAATATCCTAAACTGGCAGGAAGACCGGCAGTGGCATGGTGGTATGAGCAACCCGTTTATTTCTTTGTTATGCATAAGCACCTAGTTCGTGTGGTCGTGACCGGAGAAGAAAAAATAAGTTATGAAAAAACTTTGGCATGGTCACGATCAACTTCAAAAAGTGCTCCTTGGTTTATCTTAATAATGTTGGGAGTATTTATTTTAATTATTGTTTGGTTTGAAGTTAGGATAAAGGAAAGCGTAACTGAACACTAATAGTTGGGCTGATATTTGTCATTACTAATGGGGATTGCATGCCATATATTTGTCTATCGTATTATGTTAAAAATTTTTTGCATGTGGTTTGCATGCTCTGTAAATGGCTGGTAACGCCTGCTGAAAGGTTCTATGATGATTCTATCTTCGGGCAGAATGGAAGCTATACATGAACAATGAAGCTGGTTCCCTGAATCTGGGCACGGTGGTGTCGGTGCGGGGCAGTGTTGTGGACGTGCAGTTCGAGATCGATTTGCCACCTATTTTTACGTTGTTGCGTTGTGGTGCGAATGACGAAATTGCCATAGAAGTGCTGGCGCAACTGGATGCTCATCGGGTGCGTGGCATTGCGTTGACGCCTACTCAAGGGTTGGCACGGGGAGCTGTGGTTACCGATACGGGAGCGCCATTATTAGCACCAGTGGGTAAAAACATAATTGGTCGTATGTTCGATGTGTTTGGTGACCCTATTGATCACCAGTCTGCACCGGCTGATGTTGAATGGCGTTCAGTGCATAACGCGCCACCCGCGCTGGTGCGTCGCTCTACCCAATCCGAAATCTTTGAAACCGGCATCAAGGCTATAGACGTGTTAGTGCCACTTGAGCGTGGCGGCAAGGCTGGGCTGTTTGGTGGCGCTGGGGTGGGCAAAACGGTGTTGCTTACCGAGATGATCCACAATATGGTCGGGCATCACGAAGGTGTCAGTATTTTTTGTGGAATCGGTGAGCGTTGTCGCGAAGGTGAAGAGCTTTACCGCGATATGAAAGATGCGGGCGTCCTGTCGAATATGGTGATGCTGTTCGGACAGATGAATGAACCGCCTGGTAGTCGTTTCCGTGTCGGTCACGCCGCGTTGACCATGGCTGAATATTTCCGTGACGATGAACATCGTGACGTGCTGCTGCTGATCGATAATATTTTCCGCTTTATTCAGGCCGGTTCAGAAGTGTCAGGCTTGATGGGACAGATGCCGTCGCGTCTGGGTTATCAGCCTACCATGAGTACTGAACTGGCAGGTCTGGAAGAGCGTATTGCCAATACTGATAATGGTGCGATAACTTCGATACAGGCAGTTTACGTTCCTGCCGATGATTTTACCGATCCTGCCGCTGTTCATACCTTTTCCCATCTTTCTGCTTCCATCGTGCTATCGCGTAAACGCGCCAGCGAGGGACTGTACCCAGCAATAGATCCTTTACAGTCTAGTTCAAAAATGGCAACGCCAGGCATTATCGGAGATCGACATTATCAACTTGCGCAGGAAATACGGCGTACCCTGGCGCAATATACTGAACTGAAAGACATTATCGCCATGCTCGGATTAGAACAGCTTTCGCCTGAAGATCGTGACATAGTCGGACGTGCGCGACGGCTGGAACATTTTCTTACACAGCCTTTTTTTACCACAGAACAGTTTAGTGGTGTCGCAGGTAAGTTGGTTAGTCTGGAAGATGCGCTGGATGGCTGTGAGCGTATATTGCGCGATGAGTTCAAGGATTATCCGGAGAGTGCGCTCTACATGATAGGTGCAATAGACGAAGCAAAACTGAAATTGCATGCTGTAGCACCAGTACCGGCTGCAGAAGCGCTTGCTCATGAATCTTAAAGTGTTGCTGCCATTCAGAATCTTTGTCGAAAAGACCGATGTGTCGCGTATTGTGGCTGAAACCGGAGCAGGTTCGTTTGGCATTTTGCCACATAGACTAGATTGTGTTGCTGCATTGATGCCGGGAATACTGGAATTTGAAACCCCAACTGATGGCGTTGTTTATATCGCCGTTGATGAGGGTGTGATGGTTAAAGCGGGTGCCGACGTGCTGGTGTCCGTACGTAATGCGATTTCAGGGACAGATTTAGATAAGCTGCATGCTGCGGTAGAGCGCGAATTTCTCAATCTTGATGAGCAGGAGCGCGATGCTCGTGTAGTGCTGGCGAAACTGGAGAGTGGATTTATTAATCGTTTCAAGGCATTTCGTGGTGAGTGAGTTGCCGAAAGTACAGCCTAAAAATGATGAATCCGACTTTAGTCGCAAGGTAGGGGTTAAGGCAGCGCGTAAGCTCAAAGCGCAGAGTGATATGCCAGAAGTCGTATGGTCTGGCTTGAGTGTAATGGGGCTGATAGGCTGGTCAGTGGTGGTGCCTACCTTGCTTGGGGCAGCATTGGGACACTGGCTTGATGCGAACTACCCCATGTCACATTCATGGACATTGACGTTACTCATGATGGGCTTGAGTCTGGGTTGCTGGAACGCGTGGCGCTGGGTGCGTATAGAAAATCAAACTGAGGAACAGAATAGTGACAATGAATGAAATCTGGGGGCTAATGCCATCACTATTAGCTGGGCTGGCATTGGGTGCGCTATTTTTTGGTGGGCTGTGGTGGACAGTGCAGAAGGGATTGACTGCGGATCGGCCTGCGCTATGGTTTTTGAGCAGTATGTTGATACGGACAGGTATCACGGTAGGCGGATTTTATATAGTTGGGAATCATGATTTCCGACGCCTGTTGGCGTGTCTTGCAGGATTTATCATTGCGCGTTTTATTGTGACACGGATGACCCGTTTATCAGTAACAACTACGGGGGGCAGTCATGCATCTTAGTCCGGATGAGGTGGTGTTCTGGCAATATGGATTTATCAAACTCAATCTGACTATTGTGACGACCTGGGTGTTGATGGGTGTGTTGGTCATAGGCGCCAAGCTGGTAACGCGCAAGATAGGTATGATAGGCAAACATGGCGTTCAAGTTACGCGTTGGCAAAGCTTGCTGGAAATTGTGGTCGGGGCCATCAAGCAACAAATAGGCGAGGTAGGTTTGCGTCAGCCCGAAAAGTATATGGGCTTTCTTGGTACGCTCTTTCTGTTTGTCGCTACGGCCAGTATTTTTACCATTATTCCCGGTTATGAACCACCCACGGCTTCGCTTTCTACTACAGCTGCATTGGCAATTTGCGTACTGGTAGCCGTGCCACTTTTCGGTATCCGCGAGCTAGGATTGGGCGGGTATTTGAAGGATTATCTGCAACCAACTTTTATCATGCTGCCGTTCAATATTATCAGCGAGCTGTCACGCACGCTGGCGCTGGCAGTGCGTCTGTTCGGTAACATGATGAGCGGCGGCATGATTATTGGCATCCTGCTTACTATTACGCCGTTCCTGTTTCCCATAGCCATGAGCGTGCTGGGCTTGCTCACGGGGATGGTGCAGGCTTATATATTCAGTATTCTGGCCACAGTGTATATCGCTGCAGCAACAGGTACGCACAGAGCGCAACATGACGTAATAACCTCACAAACTGAAGCATAATTCGACAAGGAGTTGAAATGGATAATATGACAATTATTGCGGTAGCCTCAATTATTACCGCTGGCTTAACGATAGCACTGGGTAGCATAGGACCCGCACTGGGAGAGGGGCGCGCAGTTGCTACTGCATTGACTTCACTGGCGCAGCAACCCGATGCGGCGGGCACCATTACCCGTACCTTGTTTGTTGGGCTGGCAATGATAGAGTCCGTTGCGATTTATTGCTTTGTGGTGTCGATGATACTGTTATTTGCTAATCCGTTCTGGAGCCACGTTATCGCAGAAGCTGCGGGAAAATAAAGCATGATAATTGACTGGTTTACTGTTGTTGCCCAGGTTATCAATTTTCTGATTCTGGTGTGGCTGCTAAAGCATTTTCTTTATAAGCCTATATTGCAGGCTATCGCTACACGAGAGCAACGCATTGCAGCTGAGCTTGCGGAAGCTAATTCGACTAAACTCGCAGCGCAGCAGCAGCGTGATGAATTCGCCCAGAAAAATGAGGCGTTCGACCAAGCGCGTACTGAGATGATGAATAAGGCGATGGATGAAGCTAAAGTCGAGCGGCAGCGTTTTATTGACACCGCACGCATGGAGACAGCGACGTTACGTAGTCAGTGGCAGGAGGCATTGCGTAATGAACATCAGAATCTGAATGCTGAAATCACGCACAGAACGCAGGATGAGGTTTTTGCCATTGCCCGCAAGGTATTGGGAGATTTGGCAGGGGAGACGCTGGAAGCACGTATGGTTGCTTTGTTTGTTCAGCGTTTGCAGCAGTTGGATGAGGAAGAACGAGCGCCACTACTTTCTGCTTTCAAGGCTACATCGAGTGTTGCGCTGGTGCGGACCGCTTACCCATTATCCGCTGAGCAGCATACAGTTATAGAAGCAGCGGTAAACGCGATTTTTGGCCTGACACAGCGGCTGCAATTTGAGGTGGTGCCAACTATTGTCAGTGGTATTGAGCTTTCGGCAAATGGACAGAAACTGGCGTGGAGCATCACTGAATATCTGGGTGCGCTGGAAAAAAGTGTAGGTGAGCTGTTGCATGAGCAACTTAAAACTGTGCCAGTAGCAAATGAGAAAAGTAACGATGAGCACTGATAGTTTACAGACGGTGTTTGATCAGGCCTTTGCAGGATTCAGCGCAGTACGGGCAGCGCATGCACCCAAATTAGTGCCGCGAGAAATAGGCACGATTACCAGTGTTTCTACCGGTATTGCCAAAGTATCTGGGTTGCCAGGTGTCGGATTCGAGGAGCTATTGCAGTTTCCAGGCGGCATATTTGGTATTGCGTTTAACGTAGATGAAGATGAAATCGGTGTGGTATTGCTGGGTGAATATGCGCATTTACATGCTGGTGATGAAGTTGAACGTACAGGGCGCGTGTTGGATGTCGGGGTTGGAAATGGACTGTTAGGGAGGGTGCTAAATCCGCTTGGTCAACCACTGGATGGTGGTGGGGCTGTGCATTTTAGCGAGCGTATGCCCGTTGAGCGGCCTGCTGCCGCGATTATGGACAGAGCACCCGTCACCCAGCCCTTGCAAACGGGAATCAAGGTAATTGATGCGCTGATACCCATAGGCCGAGGTCAGCGTGAACTGATACTTGGCGATCGTCAGACAGGCAAGACCACGATTGCCCTGGATGCGATTTTGAATCAACACAATCAGAATGTGTTGTGTATCTATTGTGCTATTGGTCAGCGTGCATCCGGTGTCGCCAAAGTGATTGCGACATTGCGTGATAAAGGTGCGTTGGCATATACCGTGGTGCTGGTTACTGAGGGCAATGATCCGCCGGGTCTGGCCTATATCGCACCCTATGCAGCAACCAGTATCGCTGAGTATTTTATGCAACAAGGGCGTGACGTGTTGATTGTGTATGATGATCTGACCAATCATGCGCGTGCTTATCGTGAGTTGTCATTGTTGTTGCGTCGTCCGCCTGGGCGAGAAGCTTTTCCTGGTGATATTTTCTATATCCATTCACGCTTGCTGGAACGAGCGACGCATTTGAGCAAGGAATTCGGCGGCGGATCATTAACTGCTTTGCCAATTATTGAAACTGAGTCACAGAATATTTCTGCTTATATTCCTACTAATCTGATATCTATTACCGATGGTCAGTTGTACTTGTCACCTACGCTATTTGAGTTGGGTGTGCTGCCAGCTGTAGATGTGGGTAAATCGGTGTCACGTGTTGGGGGTAAGGCACAGCTGGCAGCTTACCGTGCAGTGGCGGCAAATCTCAAGCTGGATTACGCGCAGTTTGAGGAGCTGGAAAGTTTCGCGCGTTTTGGTGCACGGCTGGATGATAGTACGCGCGCCAGCATAGCGCATGGACGACGTATTCGTGCCTGTCTCAAACAGCCTGAATTTTCGCCTGTGTCTGTCACTGAGCAGATTGCTGTGCTGTTAGCTCTGGCTGATGGTCTGTTTGACACAGTACCATTGGAGCGCATGGTAGAGGCTGAACTTGCTTTACGTGCAGCGGCGGCAACTATTCCATCTGCTATTTCTCAAGGTTTTGTATCGGCGAACAAGCTTGAGGAAGCCGATAAATCGGTCATATTACAAATTGCCCGTCGGGCGCTGGCGGTTTTTGCATCACAGTCTGATACTAAGGTTGATGCATGAGTGATTCAACAGCCACATTGCAGCGCAAAATCAGTAATGCGGGTGAACTGGAAGCGGTAGTGCGTACGATGAAGGCGTTGGCGGCATCGAGCATTAGCCAGTATGAACGAGCAGTAAATTCATTGGATGAGTATTATCGTACCGTGCAGCTGGGTTTGCTGGCGTGCTTGCGACAAGGCGCGCCGATGTCGAGCAATGTACACAAACATACTGTCGCGACTGGCGTCATTATTTTTGGGTCGGATCAGGGATTGGTTGGGCAGTTTAATGATGAACTAGCTGATTTTGCAGCGCATGTGTTACGTGATTTGCCTGGCAATAAGGTTGTGTGGGCGGTAGGTGAACGAGTGCAGCTGCGGCTTGAGCAGATAGGGTTGACGCCAGACAGTCTGTTTGGTGTGCCGACGGCCATACATGCTGTGACGCCGTTGATAGGGCGCATACTGGCCGAGATTGGCAGGTACAGTGAACAAGGTCGAGTAGAGCAGGTCTATATTTTTCATAATCGCCCTAAGTCTGGTGCTTTATATGAACCAGTCAGCCAACGCCTGTTGCCGTTGGATGCAACATGGCAGCATGAGTTGCTGGCTCAGCAATGGCCTACGCAAAATTTGCCTGAAATTATTGGTGAAAGTGCGTTAACTCTAGCCGCATTTATTCGTGAGTACTTGTTTGTATCACTGTTCCGTTCTTGTGTGGAATCACTGGCCAGTGAAAATGCCAGCCGACTGGCTGCCATGCAGCGTGCCGAAAAAAATATTGAGGAAATGCTGGTTGATCTGCGTTTGAGCTATCACCGCTTGCGGCAGAGTGGAATTGATGCTGAATTGTTTGATGTCGTATCAGGATTTGAATTGCTAATATCGAATAAAAAGAAATAGTTATAACTTATAGTATGTATGGACGAGAGGCGTAGTGATGAAAATAGATATAACTGATTATCAGGTACCTGCGGCGAAAAAAGTGAATCTTAAAAAATGGTCGACGCTGGTTAAACCTATCTACAAATCCAAAGATCATTATCAACAATTACTCGCTGAGCAGATTTCTGAATTAAGTACGATGCAGCAAAAACACTATGCTGCCAATAGTCATTCCGTATTGCTGATATTTCAGGCGATGGATGCGGCCGGTAAGGATGGCGCAATTCGACATGTGATGTCAGGGATTAATCCACAGGGCTGCCAAGTCTACAGTTTTAAGCATCCTAGTGTAGCCGAGCTGGATCATGATTTTTTGTGGCGGACAGTTCAGTGCCTGCCGGAGCGCGGGCGTATCGGTATTTTTAACCGTTCATATTATGAAGATGTGTTGATTGTGCGGGTGCATCCGGAGATATTGCATAATCAGGGCTTGCCTAAGGAATTGCTCAACGAAAAGACAATTTGGGATGAGCGTTATCAGTCTATTAACGACTTGGAAAAACATTTGCAGCGTAATGGTACTAAAGTCATCAAGTTTTTTCTGCATTTGTCCAATGAAGAACAACGTAAGCGTTTTCTCGCGCGGATAGACGCGCCAGAAAAAAATTGGAAATTTAGTCAGGCTGACATTGAAGAGCGTAAATATTGGGATGATTACATGAAGGCGTATGAGGCATGTTTAAGCGCCACCAGTACTGAGGATGCGCCATGGTACATTGTTCCTGCTGATGATAAGGAAAATGCCCGCCTGATTATTTCTGAAGTGATTCTGGATGCATTCAGAGTGCTTAATCCGGCTTTTCCACAGCCAGATTCGCAACGTACCGCTGAATTGCAGGAAATCAGGAAAATGCTGGAGACATGAACCCAAATATTCAATTTAAATTCGTGTAATGTTTTCTGCTTTTAATGTTTGCTCAGCAATGAGGTTGCGGATACAAATCGTTACAACATAATAGTCAACATAAGATACTACCCATCGTTATTTGCTATGTAGCATCCATGCTACTCAAATAAATAACCGTTTATGGAGATTGTTATGTTACAGAAATCAAGCAAGGCAATTTTAATTACCGTATTGACCGGGTTCATTGCGGCGACTGCAACGAGTGCTATGGCTGAATCCAAATTTGAAAAAACGCATCCTCGACGCGATGAAGTGAATGATCGGTTGCACAAACAGGATAAGCGCATCAATCATGAGGTCAAGGAAGGCGACATGAGCAAGCAGGAAGCGCATAAGTTACATAAGGAAGATAACCAGGTGCGCCAGGAAGAGCGTGATATGGCGCATCAGGACGGCGGTCATATTACCAATCAGGATCAAAAAGCTTTAAACCAGCAGGAAAATGGGATTAGCAAGAAAATTGGCCAGTAATTGTTGCTGGACTGCTATTACTGTAATGCACATCCATGACTATATGTGGGTGTGCATTTTTTATTTGGAAGCTTAAATTTTGCTGATACTTTAATAAATATGCGCACTCCACTCACGCAGGCGGAAACATTGTTTTTTGCAGGTAACCAGTTGATGAAATCGGGTAAGGCTGCTGATGCAGAGCAGTGCTTTCGGCAAGCTTTGACACTGGATCCGAATTTTAGCGAGGTATTGACCAATCTTGGCTTGTTACTTAAGCAGGCTGGTGCGCTAGCCGAGGCAGAGACCTGTTATAAAAAGGCTATCAGTATTGTGCCTGACGGTGTCCAGCCTTACTTATTACTGGGCGTGATGTTGTTGGATAGCAAACGTTTTGCTGAAGCGGAAAAGGTCGGCAGGCAGGCGTTGCAACTTGCGCCCGAGTCGCCTGTGACATGGTCTAATCTGGGTGTGCTGCTGGCTTGTATGCATAAGGAGGATGAGGCTGAGCTTTGTTATCGGACAGCGTTAAAATTGGATAATACGTATGCCAAGGCCTTATTTAATCTGGGATATATATTATTGCGGCAGGGTCGTTTTGCAGAAGGCTGGCAATGTTTGGGTGCTCGTGAGTGGTATGACTCGCTGGCGCAGCATTTCAGTTACCCACGCTGGCTTGGTGAGTCGCTGGCAGGTAAGTCTATTGTCATCAGCATAGAAGCTGGACACGGTGACATGATACAGTTTTGCCGTTATGGGTCGATGCTCAAATCCATGGGTGCAACACGTGTTGCATTGGTTTGCCATCCTGGGCTTAAAGCATTGTTTGCAACACTACAGGGGGTTGATGATGTCATTTCTCTGGATGAAGGTATACCTGCCACAGGCTTTGATTATTGGACGCCACCCCTGAGTTTGCCTCATTACTGTCACACCCGGTTGGAAAACATACCAGCTGATATTCCTTATTTATCAGCTGATGCTGACAAGTTATCCACGTGGTCAAAGCTGTTGCCTATGTCAGGATATAAAGTTGGACTGGTTTGGAAAGGCAATCCAAATTTTGAGAATGATGCTGATCGTTCCTTGCCTTCACTGGATACACTGGCACCACTTGGTACTGTTCCTGGCATTCAATATGTGAGCCTGCAAAAAGGTGAGGGGGAGGATGAGGCGTTGCGACCACCTGATGGATTGGTGTTGCTGGCTTTGGGTAATCAGTTGGTGGACTTTGCTGATACGGCGGCAGTTATTTCTAACCTTGACCTGGTGATCAGTGTTGATACGGCGGTGGCGCATTTGGCTGGTGCTTTGGGGAAACCGTGCTGGCTGTTGTTGCCGGACTATCGTACGGATTGGCGCTGGCTCACAGAACGGACAGATACACCATGGTATCCGGAAAATATGCGCTTATTCCGTCAACCTCAGAGTGGAAATTGGTCACAAGTTATTATTGCCGTGGTTGCAGCGCTACATGAATGGAAACAGCGCCAAGATCTGGCGCGTTCAGAGTTAACGTCTTGTACTTGAAGTGATTGCCCCGGGTGCGTTAAAACTCCATTCAGTAATCGCAATGACACCATCGGCTGCAGCAATGACCAGTGCCAGCCCATTGCTGTAAACAACTGCACCGGGTCGAGCGCTGTGAGGTTCTAGCCAGCCTTGTGCACTATGTATGAATATCGTTACGTTGTTGATGGTCGCTATGCATTCCAGATTACCAAATGCATGAATCTGACGCATGATGGTTGTTATGGGCTGATTAAAATCGATGGTGCGTTCTTGTTCTGACCATAGCGGCCAGTAACTGCCTTCACTTTGTGGGGTGGCTTGTTGCCACAGGGTATCAAGGTCGTTGGCAACTCGTTGGGCTAGTCGAGCCACAGCCATTTGGGTTTTTAAACGTAATGTCTCATGACGCTCATCAGGATTGATCTGGAAGATCTCAGCATCCAGTATGTCACCCTGATCAAACTGTTCGTTAATCTGATGACAGGTGATGCCCCACTGTTGATGTTGGTCAAGAATGGCTCTAATCAATGGATAAGGGCCGCGCCCCTCTGGTAGAGGTGATGGGTGGAAATTTATCGCGTGTTTAAGATGTGGCTGCCATGCTGGAATTTTCCATGGATAGCTTGCGATTATCAGTGTCGTACAACCGCTGCTGCCAAGAGCAGCTAGATCGCTGTCAGTGATAGGGGAGTGCTGCACAGGGGCACCAAGTTCCAATGCTCTGTTAATAATGAGCTTATTATCATGCATCCAGTCTCCTGGAGAAGTAAATAATTTCTCCAGTTTCCAGCCAGCGGCTAGAAATGTTTCTAAAACACATTGATATGCATCACTGGTGGCTATTGCAAAACGCGGTTGTGGTGTCATCTGTAGCTCATACGATGAGTTATTTGCATGTAATGATACAGCATCCTCATAGACAATTCTAAAGTTGCCTGTTCTGAACTTGAATGCTTGTATAGTCAGTTTGTTGAAGTAGTGTGCTTCTCAGTTTGGAGTATAGTTGACTCTTTTAAAGAGGATGAGTCTATGAGCTATCATTTTAGTAGAACTATAAAGCTGCCATTTGACGATGCAATTATCAAGCTTACTGAAGCGTTAAAGGAGGAGGGATTTGGGATTCTGACCGAGATAGATGTTCAGGCGACCTTGAAGAAAAAACTGAACGTGGATTTTAAGCGGTACAAGATATTAGGCGCATGTAATCCTTCCTTTGCTTACGAGGCATTGACGTTGGAAAATAAAATTGGTGTCATGTTGCCCTGTAATGTGGTCGTTCAGGAGCAAATAGATGGCTTAGTAGAAGTTTCCACAGTCGACCCTATGGCTTCGATGGGGGCAATCGGTAATCCAGAATTGATCATTATTGCGAAGCAAGTGCAGATGAAGTTGCAAAAGGTGTTGGAGAGTTTGTAAAACCGTAATTTATTAAGGAGAGTTATATGTTAGTAACATTTACCACAAAAGCTTACGCTGATATCACCATGTTTGGCGATGTCGGTCTTGCTATGCTGAAAATGATGGGGCATAGCGGAACTGTACCAGGGGCTATTTTGGCAGCAGATGTGCCTGCTGCATTAACTAAGTTGAAAACAGCATTGGCGGCGACAGTTGATGCGCCTGCGACTGCGAATACGGAGGATGATGAAGCTGTCGTGAGTATGGCTAACCGTGGCTTACCATTGGTGGACCTGTTGACTGCTGCTGTTAAAGCTGAAAATGACGTAATGTGGAAATGATGCTTTAAGGGTTCGATCGAGGAGACAGTGTTATGGAAAAAATGGAACAGTTGGAATTAGAAGCACATCGTGGTGAGATCGTTAAAGATATGCGTCATCTGGTTGAAAAGTATCGCGCAATTTTTGATTGGGATATTCCTGAAATTAATCAAGTTATGGCAGACAAACTGATCGTTGCAGCTATGCACGTAGCACTGGATGACATAGCTGAAAAATTAGCTGACTAATTACTTGTATGTGCAGGAAAAGCGAACAGGGCAGTGCGGTTATACGCACTGCCCTTGTTAATTAACCGCCACCACCGCCGCTGCCGACACCGTGTGCGGCTGCCAGTACCAGTTTGTTAAACTCAGCTTCACTCATCAAGTTATGTGCGGCTACGATTTCACGTACAGGTTTGCCGGTTTTTTCAGACTCTTTAGCAATCTCCGCAGCGCGTGCATAGCCTATGCTGGTATTCAGCAGCGTTGCCAGACCTACACTGTCATGGATAAATTTATCGCAACGGTCACGATTGATGATTAAGCCGATCAGGTTTTTGTCTGTTGCAACACGCATGGCATTGGTAAGCCAGTCCATTGCATCAAATAATGCTGATCCTAATGCTGGCATCATCACATTCAATTCCAGTTGTCCTGCTTGCGTCATATAGGCAACGGCTGCATCTTGTCCTAACACTTGAAAGCAGACTTGATTGAGCATTTCAAACATTACCGGATTCACTTTGCCTGGCATGATGGATGAGCCAGGCTGCACAGCAGGCAGGGTGATTTCACCCAGTCCTGTGCGTGGACCTGAAGCCAGCAGGCGCAAGTCATTGCTGATGCGGGTAAGCTCTAATGCCAAACCACGTATCGCAGCTGAGATGGCTTGCATGTCGAACATGGATTGCATTTGCGCGGCAAGATGCCCAACTACGATGGGCTCACCAGTCAGTTTAGCCAGTTCAGCAGCGACATTTTCAGCATAGTTAGGTGAGGTATTGAGTCCTGTGCCAGCAGCTGAGCCACCCAAGCCTGTGGCGCAGAGTAGCGGACGTACCTGTGCTAAATTGTCTGCAACGCGGCGCAATGTCCAGGCGTAAGCTGCAAATTCGCGACCTAATGTGGTCGGCACAGCATCCTGTAAATGGGTGCGACCGCTTTTAACGGTGTCACGTTCTTGCACCGCAAGCGCATCAAATGCATCCGCCATGTGGTGAGTGGCAGCGAGTAGTTTTGGCAGCTTGGCTAATAAAGCTAAGCGGATAGCGGTGGGGATAGTATCATTGGTCGATTGCCCCATGTTGACGTGGTCATTGGGGTTGATAGGCGTGTAGCTACCTTTGTCACTGCCTAGCGTAACGTTGGCTAAGTTGGCAACGACTTCATTGGTGTTCATGTTGTGGCTGGTACCTGCACCTGCCTGAAAACGATCCACGACAAATTGATCTATAAATTCACCATTTAAGATACGCTCGCAAGCGGATACAATAGCGTCGCGCTGTATGGGGGTAAGCCAGTCAGTTTGGGTGTTGGCAATTGCGGCGGCAAGTTTGATTTGCACGTGAGCTCGAACGAAATCAGTGTCGGGCATACGTCCTGAAATCGGAAAGTTTTCCACTGCGCGTGCAGTTTGTATGCCATACCAGGCGGCGGCGGGAACTTTGAACTCACCCAGTGAGTCTTTTTCTGTACGAAAGTCAGTCATGTTGTGTGATGGCTTAATTAAAAAATGAGATTATAGGATAGTTCATGTTAAAACGCGTATTAGTTATATTAGCTTTGTCATTGATGACGACTTCGGTATGGGCATTTAGTTTTACCGATACCAAGGGTCACACACAAAGTTTGGATGCCTATAAAGGCAAGTGGGTGTTGGTTAATTTCTGGGCAACCTGGTGTCCGCCATGCCTGGAAGAAATACCTGATTTAATCGCGCTGCATGAAAAATACAGTAAAACAAAATTAGTGGTTATTGGTATCGCTATGGAATATCAGGATCCTAAGCAGGTGATAGATTTTGCAGATAGTATGTTTATCTCATATCCAATAGTTTTAGGTACGCCTAGAATCGCATCACAGATTGGGCAGGTAGAAGGATTACCAACGACATATTTGTTTAATCCAGAAGGCAAAATCGTTGCATATCAAGTGGGTGCTTTGACTAAAGAAGCTGTTGAAAAATATATCAATGGTAAAAAGCCCGTAAAAAAATAATCAGGAGGTAACATGCTACGTATTTTAGGATTGGTTTTGTTATTTACAGCAAATATGGCTTTTGCTGAAATGCGGAGTGCGCAAGATTATTTTTTTCAGCCTAAATTAGGTGATTTCAAGGCTGAGCTGGAGACAGCAAAAAAAACTGATAAATCAGGTGTGCTGTTGATGTTCATGATGGAAGAGTGCCCATTTTGTGCACGGATGGAATCGACGATACTGAGCCAGTCTGAAGTACAGGATTATTATCGTAAACACTTTTTGATCTATGAGATGGATGTCAAAGGTGATAACCCTATGGTGGATTTTCAGGGAGTAGCGACAACAGAAAAGGCTTTTGCATTGACACAACGGGCAAGAGCTACACCCACCTTCATTTTTTACGATACCAAAGGTAATGTCATGACCAAGTTTATTGGTCCGACCAAGGATGCTGCGGAATTTTTATTGTTGGGACGTTACGTGGTTGACGGTGGATATAAGCAACAACCCTTTTCAGTCTATAAAACGACTGCCAAGTAATGCGCTATTGGTTATTGTTATTACTGCTTGGATTTGTGTATAGCTGCCAGGCTGCTGTGTTGACCCTTGACCAAGCGCTGGCCACGGCTGATGCACATCATCCGGACGTGGCTGTTATTGAGTCCGACGTTGCATCGGCTAAAGCTGATGTGATGGCAGCCGAAGCAGGCAGGGATTTGAGTGTCACAGTCGATGGTGCGCTACGTCAGGGGCGTCCCAGTGCGGGAAATAATAATGAGTGGCTAGCTGATAACGTGGGGCATATTGTTGCACGTAAAAATATTTATGATTTTTCACGAACTCAATCGGCGGTTGATGCAGCGCAATCAGAATTAGATGCGCGTGAACTGGAATTATTAAACAGCCGAGATCGGCAGCGTCTGGCAATCATGTCAAGGTATTTTGATGTGCTGAATGCCGATCATCAATATGCTGCTGATAATGAGCTTACGGCAGTGGCGTATGTCAGTTTTGATAATGCCCGTGACCGTATGAAGTTGGGGCAGTTGAGTCGCTTTGATGTGGCGACATTGGAAGCGCGTTACCAAGATCTGCGAGAAAAGCGTAACGCCAGCCTTGCCAGACAACGAAGTACACGGAGTGCTTTGGCAAATGCGATGAATCAGCCACGTATGTTGGCCTCTGATTTGGCAGAGCCTGAGCTGGGTGAAAATGATGTGGCGGTACCGGATTACGAAGATTTGTTACCCATATTGTTTAAAAACAATACCAGTTGGTTAGCGCAACAAGCCGAATTAACTGCATCACAACGGCGATTGGCAAGTTTTAGGCATGAAAATTCCCCGAGGCTGGATGCTGAGGTTGAGGCCGGAGACTATAGTCGTGTTGCCACTACGCGTAACACTGTGAGTGCAGGTTTGGTTCTGACTTGGCCCATTTATCAAGGGCGTCGTGTTGATGCTCGCATTGCTAAAGAACAGGCGCAATTCCAAAAATTACAGGCTATCAGCGCAGGCCTGGAAATGCGTTTGTCACAGACTTTGCTTGATACGCTGTTGGATATTGATCAATTGCGCAACAGTGCACGTCCAGCAGCCAAAACACAAATTGATTACCGTGATGTCGCGCTGGATCGTAGTCGTGCCGAGTATGAACTAGAGTTGAAAACTAATTTAGGTGACAGTATGGCTGAAACCATGCAGGCACAACAACGGTCGCAAGCAGTGGAATATCAACTGGCACTGGCAATGGCGAAGCTGAGTGCATTGGTAGGTAAGCCAGTCAATGAGTTAACCAAATTGGTTGCAAATAATAAATGAGGATAATAATGCGTACAACTGCGTTGGCATTAAGCATGATGTGTATTGTTCCGCTGGCATTTGCGGTTGATGTACCGTTGACTACACCTGTTTCCGGGGTGGTGAAAAGTGTATTGGTTTCGCAAGGCCAAAGTGTGAAGAAAGGGCAAATTTTATTATCGCTAGATGATACGATTTATCAGGCGCGTGTTGTTGAAGCGGAAGCAGCGTTGAGTCGATTAAAAGAAGAGGCTGCTGAAGCCGACCGCGATTTGAAACGGGCTAAAGAACTCTATGACAGAGCGGTGAGTTCAACTACAGAATATGAACAGGCGCAATTACGTTATGCGCGTGCAGACGGGCTTTATCGTGAGGCACAGGCTAAGCTGACTATCGCCAGGAAAAACCTGGAATACAGTACGTTACGCGCACCTTTTAATGCCACGGTGAGCAAGCGCTTGGCTGAACCTGGTATGGTGGTTACTTCTGAATTTCAGCCCGCTACGCTCATTATTCTGAGTAAATAGCGGCTGCATCGCTTTATAAGCAGATCACTTCGCCTTTGATCTGTGCGCTGTCATCACCCATTAAATATAAATACGCAGGCATCAAGTCAGCAGGTTGCGCAATAGACATCTGATCTTCCCCTGGATGAGTCTTGCGGCGTATAGGGCTATTTACAGGGCCTGGTATCAGTGCATTGATACGTACATTAGGATGCAAATTCTCTAATTCTTGAGCCCAGATTTGTACCATAGGTTCTAATGCCGCTTTTGAT
The DNA here is from genome assembly GCF_009937995.1 of Sulfuriferula nivalis. Classification (NCBI taxonomy): domain Bacteria; kingdom Pseudomonadati; phylum Pseudomonadota; class Betaproteobacteria; order Nitrosomonadales; family Sulfuricellaceae; genus Sulfuriferula; species Sulfuriferula nivalis. The sequence goes on along the minus strand of NZ_AP021881.1, from coordinate 1,862,520 downwards.
ACCGCATAAGCTCCCCAGAACGCGCTAGGTGTGTGACCATGCGATTCACCTGTCATGATGACGGATGCATTTGGTGATGCTTTGAGCAGTGGCAGGCAGGCTTTGGTAAGCGCGGCAGGTGCAGCAACGTTGACACGTAGTAATGTCATCCATTGATCAAAATTGTGTAATTCTAGCGGGAACGGGCTTAATGCGGCAGTAGCATTGTGGAGAATACCATCCAATCGTTTAAGTTGCAGTCCAATAGAACCTGCTAATCCTTCAAATGCTTGCGCATCAGCTTTTTCAAAGTCGAGTGGAATAATCGCAGCTTGCGGATAACCTGCGGCTTCTATCTCATCATAGACAGCTTCTAGCTGAGCGACATTACGCCCATGCAATATCACAGTTGCGCCATGAGCGGCATAGCTGAGTGCGGCTTCACGCCCAACACCACGACCTGCGCCAGTGACCAATATGACGCGATCTTGTAATAGAGTTTTAGGAGCTATGTAGTTTTTCATTGGCCAGGTTCTCAATAATTAAGTGCGCGCATTTTACCCCGCTTTGGGTCGCGGCTTCCAGTGTTGCGGGATAATCGCTGGCTGTATAGTCGCCAGCAAGGAAAAAATAAGGGTCATTTGTGCGCTGGGATGGTCGCTGTATATCTGCGACACAGGCAAATGTAGCTCTTTTTTCAGCGATTACCTTGTGCCATAGAGGACGAATAGGCATTTGCAGATATTGGTGCAATTCAGCGGCGACTACCTGAGCGAGTTCTTCATGCTGCATATTTTCATGCGCCCCAGATGCACTGATAACCACGGCAAATAACCCATGTTGTTGATGGGTAATACCACGATCTAATATCCATTGTGTGGTTGTATTCACCAATCCTGTCATGGCACGCGGCAGGCTAACATCATTGGCATATTGCAAATAGACTGTGATGATAGGCTCATAGTCATATTTCGGAATGGGCGCAATATGGGATAAATTTGCGATGAGTGTATTGACCTGATGTGCTGCGGTTGCGCATATCACATGACTGTAAGCTTCGCCATCAACTGACCATCCGTCATGGTTGCGAAGTATGTTTTTGACGCGGTGGGAGGTGATGACATTGCCTCCATGCTGGGTAACGTAATTTCCAGCAGCCTGTGGAAAAAATTCGGATAAATCGACATTTGGAATGATTAAATCGCTGTCATGCTGATTTCGAGCCAAGCTGTCACGTAATACATTTAAAAATATTTGGGCTGATGCTGTTGTAATTGGTGTGTTAAGTGCGGCAAGACACAGTGGTTCCCAGAAACCCTTGATAAGCGTACTTGGTTGTTGGGCTAATAATTCCGCCACGCTGGTGTCTTGCTTTAAGTGAAATCCGGCAAGTCGTTGCCTGAGCATAAAAACTATTGCGGCAATGCGTTCATTGCGACTAAGTCCACCTGCGCGGAGTAAGGCTATTAACGTATTTAATGGTGAGGGTAGGGCAGGGGCTTGTAGCTGTATGCCGTTTGCCGTGTGCAGGGTGAGAGGCAAGCGCAGACATGGAAGATTGCCTTGATGTACTAAGGAAGCGAGTTCTAGTGTCGTTTGATATGCGCCAAGTAACAGGTGTTGACCATTATCTACGGGGGTGGAGAGTTCGTCGAGCTGCACAGCGCGAGCTCTGCCGCCTAATATTTGGCCTGCTTCATAAATCGTGACCGGAATGTTGTTTCGAGCCAGTGTAACGGCGGCTGCTATGCCTGCATAGCCACCGCCTATAATGGCGACGTGTGGCATTAACCTTTCATCCAGGTGCGCCAGGCTATCCATAACTTGCGCACGGGAGTGAGCGCAGTGCGTTGGGTGAGAACCAGATAACCATCATTACGAATTTCTTCTAGCAATGTGCGATAAATTGCCGCCATGACCAAACCGGTTTTTTGCGTTTTACGGTCAGCTTGAGGAAGCTCACTAAAAGCCAAGTCATAAAACTCCTGCGCACGTTGATATTGAAACTCCATCAATTGCTTGAAATTGTCGGTTTGTCGCGCATTGAGAATATCGCTGGCAGGCACGTTGAATTTTGCTAACTCATCCATAGGCAGATAAATACGATTGCGTCGGGCGTCTTCACCTACATCACGAATAATATTAGTGAGCTGGAATGCCAAACCCAAGTCTGCCGCATAGCGCAAAGTGCCACGTTCGGTATAGCCAAATATAATCGCAGATAATTCACCGACTACTCCTGCGACGCGGTGGCAATACAGGCGTAACGATTTGAAGTCTTCATAACGATGCATGGTTAAATCCATTTCCATGCCGTCTATAATTTCCTGGAATTGTTCAGCAGGCAGATTGAATTCCTGTATAGCAGGCACAAGTGCGTGGCTTACTGGATGGTGTGGTTGTCCCTGGAACAAGTCTTTTATTTCTTGTCGCCACCAGTTGAGTTTAGTCAGCGCAACATTTGCGTCGCTGCATTCATCAACGATGTCATCAACTTCACGGCAAAAAGCATAGAGCGCGGTGATCGCTAAACGACGGTTCTCGGGTAAGAATCGAAAGCTGTAATAAAAACTGGAGCCACTGGCAGCAGCTTTGTCTTGGCAATATTGATGTGGATCCAATGTATTTCCTATTTAGCGCGCACGGCGCGGTAGAGCATATTGAGCCAGTCACGGGGGACAAGTACGGGGCGTTGCTGGTAAATATCACCGCGCACATGATGCAGCTTTTCTAATACGGTTGAGCCACCCATGATAATCATGCGTAATTCTAACCCAATCCGCCCCTTTAAAACCTTACCTAATGGCGCACCGGCTTGTAATAATTTACGTGTGCGCTCGATTTGCATAAGCATAAATGGTGACCATGTACCACTGCTGTCATGACGCTTAATTTGCGCTTCACTGATGTGATACTGCGCTAACTCATCTTGGGGCAGATAGATACGGTTTTTATCGTAATCGATCGCAACATCCTGAATGAAGTTAATAAGCTGTAATGCGCTGCAAATTGCGTCTGAGTAGGCAATGCTGCGGGGGTCATGTTCCTGATATAGAGCTAACATCAATCGTCCAACAGGATTAGCTGACTTTTTACAGTAATCCATGACTTCACCAAAATTGGCATAACGTGTTTTGACGACATCTTGTGAAAATGCATCGAGTAGATCATAAAACGGCTGTAGTGGAAGTTGATGCTTTGTGATGATAACTGCGAGTTCAGTGAATAATGGTGTGGTGGGTGTATTTTTTTGCTGTATGAGATGTAGTTCAGTACGATAACCATCTAACGCAGCTAAACGCGCTGCGGGGCTGGCGTCGCCCTCGTCAGCAATGTCATCCGCAGTGCGTGCGAAACGGTATATGGCCGTAACCGCACGGCGTAAACGTCTAGGTAAAAGTATTGAAGCAACAGGGAAATTTTCGTAATGGTTAATTGCCATAAAGTTTTGTAGTATGGATAAAATTTGTGATTTTTTGCCGATAGATGCTGACAGCACAGGTTGAATTATATTACACTAAGGAGCTTGCGAAAGTGGCGGAATTGGTAGACGCACTGGATTTAGGTTCCAATATGTATAATTCTCACTTCGTTGAACACTATAAAAATCAACGCTTACAGTAGTAAATTCAATATAATCATCTATCTAATTAACAATTAGATTCGTTTGTTCTCATTCTATTTCATCTGATTTCATCCTGTTTCATCAGAATTCATGCAATTTCATTACCTCAGTTTGGGAAAAAGTTTGGGAAAAAACGGGGAGATTTCAGTGGTAAAAATATGCGCTGCCTGCGTTAAAATTAGCTAATATCTGTTTAAGTTGATATAATACAGCACACTACTTTTGCGAGTGTGGCGGAATTGGTAGACGCACCAGACTTAGGATCTGGCGTTGTGAAACGTGGGAGTTCGAGTCTCCCCACTCGCACCAAAATATTTTTGAAGGATTTGTATGTCAGAACATTTAGAACGTGTTAATGACTATGTGTCCTTCAAAAATGCATCTTACAATTGATGACATTGTTAAGACACTAGATTTTAGCAAAGGTCATACAGTCAGTATTGCACTTCGAACTTGAATCCGCCATTTTAGAACTTTTCCAAACTGAGTTTTGGGAGCCTTAAACTATCAACTGAATTGTGTTCGTCGATTGTGGCGATCTACATAATCGGCCAAAGCAGGCATCCGACTAACCTAGTTCAGATGTCAGCAATCGAGACAAACCGGAAGTTGGATTTTCCAGATAGCAGTCATGCAATATGGAGTCTTAGACCGTATTCTGGATACTCTATTTATTGTAATTTATTGCAAGACCGTCAAGACGATCAGTTTGCATCTTGACGTCATTAAGTGTCGTATACCCTTGTTCCACTAAAGCTACCATGCTGATGATCATCCAAGCTACCCATTGACTAAACTGGGCGACATCCAGCTCTGTGATGTGTTGATGTGATCCCCGATGAATGGCGCGCGAGCGGAGGCTGTACAGATTTGCTATTTTTTTCTTGAGCGAACTGTACTCAGATGTAGACACGAAATGAAAACCACCGAAGACCAGAGTACTTGCGAGGCCGGATGTAACGGCTTGTGTGATTTTCCCATTCTCGAATGAGAAGAATGCTTCAACGCAACTCCAATATTTGACTAATTTCATCACCAATATGGAGTCACGTTGCGCATCAGAATACCAGTAAACCGCCCTTGCGATTGCTTCCTCAAGCTGTGTCCTGCCGTTTGCCTTTTGTAAAATTGTGAACGTACGATAAATTATCCGCACCATGTCAGACTCATCTCCAAGTGCCTTATTCACGACAAACATCTGTCCTTTGGGAGATGCATAATGAGTGGTGAGACTACGGGTTTTTTCAGGCCATGAAAACCAAACAGATCTCCCGATAGCTTCCTCTGGTGACATGATAATGCCAATTCGAAAACCGCTTGCCCCCAGCTCATACATCGAAGCGGCAGTGATGGCTAGCATCCCTACCGTCAAAGCAGCCTGGTCTGAAAACTTTTGTTGCGCTACGTGTGGCGTGCCTCGTGTAGTGCCTTTCAGCCACAAATAGTTCTTGTTCAATTCAAGGAGATGCGGGACGTTTATGTGATCATGTTCTATCCCTGAAGCATGTAGCACATCCACCGACATGCGTAAAATCGTCATTATCCCAAGAACAAAGGAATCGACGCTGTCCAGCTCAATGCCGAATAAAGGAACGATAAAGGTGTGTTCGTCGATTTCTTGAGCAACAAGCTCAGTAATAGCATGTACGACTTCATCGGCATTTTCTGGCTCTGAGCCATTTGAAAGCCACTTTTCCACGACTTTATGCCACGCCGTCCAGATATCTGAGATATCAGCCATTCCCTCGAATAAATCAACTTTATCAATAACATCGATAACAGCACGAAAGTGTTCGTAACCAGAATCTGTTAGAAAAACAGTTCGGTTTCCCGTCAGCTTTAGCATGCGTGGGAAGTGTTGTTTGACAGGAATCTCTCGCAAGTCGCTAAGTAATTTTGGAACGAGCAGAGACTTGATGCTAAAAAGGCGTTTTGCTGAATTCAACAGCGTGCATCGGTCTTTGTTTGAGAGCTTTGTCATGAATGTGTGGAAATTTGGTGTGCCAACTGAAGTTCCGCTGATGGTACGAAGCGGTTATAGTGACTTGCTAACAGTTTGCCACAAAGCGGACGCCTATAGTTAATTTAGTCCAAACTGGGGTGACAGTGTTAAACAGCGCCACATATTTTCCACCAATCAACGCGTAAATTTCCCACTTGTTTTTAGCTAATCCAGAGGTGGTATGGCTTTTTAGCGGTTTCATTGACGCTGATAATCATCGAAACCTAATAATTAGGACGCTGTTTGAAAGTCTGTGGCTCGCGTCCCTGAATATTGACGTTAGATGCCATCAACTGTTAAATTGCATGCCGAATTGAGCCGCTTTGTCTAAATGTTTGCATTAAATATTGATCCGCCTCAAGAAATATAACGAATAAGGTTAGATTGTGATCGCGAAGCGAGCCACAATCTGAACCGTTTGTTGGACAAGCCCGGCATGGCTGGGGCGGGTGTTGCTTGAGCGCTTATGGAAATATCTTTTTGACTATGCTGGCATAACTGGACGCGTTACGCATCCCACCCGCCATTTCACGACCTTCACGTTGCCATTGCAGCAACTTATTCTATTCAACTCACCGTTTTTAGTCGGCTTTTCGGGCATGTTAACCCAATTTCAGCCTTCTTCAGGGCGAGCACGGCCATACCTGCCTAGTCTGGCAGGTGGGCGGTGTGGGCTGGTTTAGCGCATGGTCTCCCACCCTGTGTCATCTGCTCTGTGTTCCCGTTTTATAGATGGGGCTGATGTGGCTAGCGGTATCGCTTTGATACGTGTGCGCACTATCTTCATCACCCCACCGCAACATTGGCAACGTATCGCTGGTCTGGGTTGCGCTGGCGGCGGATTGTTCCGTCGCCATAGGTGGGTCAGCTGTAGCTGGGTGAGTAGTTTGCTATTGGGATGCAGGTAGCCAAAGTTGCGGGCGCGGCGGTAGCCTTTGGGCAGAATGTGTTGCAGTATCAGTCGCAGGAAGGCTACACCACTCAAGGTACGGGTTTCCATTTGTTTGGTTTGGCTGTTCCGGTAACGGAAGGTGACCTGACCATGCCGGTCGGAGAGGATGTCTTTCTCCTGTATCACCCCCCGATACAGATAGCGCCCAAGGTAGATCAGAGCGTGCTGTCCAGTGCCGACGGCTTTGCAATCCACCACCCAATCGGTCGGGTAATCGTTTGGCAGGGTGAGTCCTGCTTGTCTGATGCCTGCCAGTAATTTGGCACGAAATACTTTGGCCAGGGCTTTGTGGTTAAACAGGTAGTTGCCGTGTTTATGACGCATGCGTCGCTGTTTGGGGTTAAAGGCGACAGCGGGCATGACGAGATGCACATGGGGGTGATAGTCCAGTCGGCGGTTATGGGTATGCAGTACAGTCACCGCCCCTGCGCTGCCGCGCAGCTTGTTGTCGTTTTGGCTGAAGGTGTTGACTGTTTCCCACGCGCAGCGTGTGATCAAGTCATACATGACGCGCTGATGTTGCCAGGCCAGTGTGCGCAACTGGGCGGGCACGGTGAAGGTGAGCATGAAGTAGTTGGCGGGGATGGATTTGTGTAATTGCTGGTCTATCCAGCGCTGTGATTCGTGCGCCTGGCAATGCGGGCAATGCCGATGACCGCAGGAATGTGGCAGGTAGCTGGGTGTTTGACAATCATCACAGGCAAGTTGCATCCTCGGGCTCATCTGGCTACGGCAGGTTTGAAAGGCGGTTAAGGCAGCTTGCTGGCTGGGCAATAGGTGATGACCGTGTTGTGCAAGCAGTTTAGCTGCGTAGGTTGCTACGATGTGCGCCAGTCTGATCATTTGACTTTGCCCCAATGAATGTGGAATTTCTCCATTAATTGATTAAGGCGAGTGTGTGCGCTCTGATGGCGTTGTTCGGTGAGGTGGGTGTGGCGGATGGTGGTGAGGATGGACTGGTGTCCGAGTATCTGCTGAATTTCGAGTAAATCGATGCCAGCTTCTATCAGGTGGGTGGCATAGCTGTGGCGCAGGCTGTGTGGTGTAATTCTTTTTTTAAGCCACAGTCACGGGTCACTTGACCCAAGGTGGTCTGGATACCACCACGATCCAGCGGGGTGCGTGCCAAGTGCGATTTGGCAAGACCGCCGTGTCGATTAGGAAAGAGCAAGCTTGGGTTGCGATGGGTGAGCCAGAAACGGCGCAATACCTGCAAGGTGTTCTCTGATAACGGCACCAATCGATCACGGTTGCCTTTGGCGTTGCGTACTTGCACCCGCATCCGATCCGCATCGATATCCCCTACCTGCAAGCGTAAGCCTTCGCCTAATCGTAAGCCCAGGCTGTAGAGGGTGAAGAAGAATACGCGGTAGCTCAATACGCGGGTGGCCATGAAGATTTGTTGTGCCTGGGCGACGGTAATGATGTCGGGCAGGCTATATGACTTGGGTGGTTTAACCAGATCCGCACCTGGCCAGGGTTGGCTGAGTACATGGGCATAATAGAACTTCAGTCCATACAGATCATGTTTGAGCGTACTCCATGAATGGGTATCCAGGATGCGAACAAAATAGTCGGTTAATTGTGGCTTGGTGAGCGCGTCTATCTGGTCATTAAAATACACCGCTGCGCGCCGTACGCCGTGTGAATACAAGGCGATGGTTTTAGGCTGCATGCCTCTGAGCTTGAGGCAATTCAGCAGTCGCTGGTGATTGTGCTCGAAGTGCGCGGGGATGGGTGTGGGGGCTGTCAATGTCGTCTCCTCGTGGTACAGTAATCAAAATTCCATTGCTGGGGGAGACGAAATTATGCTGCGTAATTTGATGGTTCGGGAATATTTCTCCGCGATAGCGGCTTCGTTCAACCCGTTGTGCCAAATGGTCAGTTATCAAATTTGGTGGGTCAGACTAATATGCTAAAGATGGGTCAATCTGCGGCGCAATTTAACAACCTAGTGCATTTATTTGAAGATTAGTTTTTAACCCTCATGTACAACTAGCTTTGATTGTTACTGTGCGATTGTGGATAGCAACATTTGCAATTTTTTATTCAGTAAGATGAAAAGCCAATAGCGCGTTTATTTGCATCTGGCTTAAGGGCGCATTCATCCGTTAACCGACTTAACAAATCAGCGTCATCAGTAATTTTACGCAGCCGAGCCTGTCTACTAACCGTAGCGAAGTCACCAGGTGTCAGCATAGCGAGTGCAGCTACTGATTTTTGTAATGATTCATCGAGCGGCAAGCCTAGTTTGGCTATAGTGTCAGTAAACATAAGCCAGGCTTGTTCTGGCTTCAGATAATCAAATCGCAACTTTAAATCAAAACGTCTTAAAGCGGCTGGATCCAGGCTACTCATGAGGTTGGTTGAGGCAATAAATACACCATCAAAACTTTCCATTTGCGTGAGCATCTCGTTTACTTCACTGATTTCCCATGAACGCTGGGCATTTTTCCGATCTTGCAGATAGGTGTCAGCCTCATCTAGTAGCAGCACGGCATTTTCGATTTCGGCTTCTCGGAACATTTTCGCCATGTTTATCTCAGCTTCACCAAGAAATGGTGAGAGTATGTCAGATGCACGCTTGATGAGCAGAGGACGATCCATACGGTCAGCAATATAGCGGCCGAATGCAGATTTTCCTGTACCCGGCGGACCGTACAAACACAAGCGGCCTCGTTTTTCCGTTACCAAGTTATCGCAAATCTCGCCTACATTGCAGTCAGCATTAAGGATTTCTAGGCGATAGTTGGTATCCATGCCTAATGATGCCTTAGGCATACGGGGTAGATAAAGCGCTTCCAGGGTATTGCCCATCACCCTAGAAATGACCTTATCCATCTCCTGTGTTGGAATGGTATGTTTAATGTGTCGTACAACTTTTGCTGCTCGTTCAATTACGGCAGGTACCAGATTTTCATGTTCTGACATTTGACGTTTCCAGTGCGTGGAAATTGGTAGGTCAATTAAATAATCATCCAGCATACGAGCACGAACACTGCGGGGAGGTGCATTCATTTCCAGTATGTAGTCAAACCTACGTACGACAGCGGGATCCAGTTGTGGCAAGTTGTTGGTAAGCCAGAAGGAGGGCACTGGGTTGGTTTCCAATAATCGATTTACCCATGCTTTAGTGCCACTTTGATTGTCTCTTTTACCTGATTTACTAAGTGACTCTTTGAACACATCCTCGATTTCATCGAACAGGATCAGCGTGTCATGACGCCGTTCCAGGATGGTTTGCGCTAATCTGAACGCGCGAAACCGTTCTGATCCTTCCAGCGCTTTAGCTTGGCGAGTTTCGGTGGCTATCTCGTATAGATGATGTCCTGTAACTTCAGCTATCATTCGTGCGTACTCGGTTTTTCCACTGCCAGGAGCACCATAAATAAGTATATTTATCCCTGTGTTTTTTGCTTGTCCGGCAGCGCCAAGATAGTGCTTGATGGTTGCGGTGTCTTCGGTAAGATGGGAATAATGCTCTGCACCCAGTTTGGCTTTAAAAGATGGGACGATGTGGTTATGGAATAAACTCAAAGGCTCATTCTGTTCACGCATGAGTTCAGTTGTTAAACCGTGCATGATGACTACTGTGTTTGAAAAGGTATAAACACTGTCCATATCAAGCCACAGGATACCTGTACGAAATAGGGTGCCTGATTCAGAGAGAGCTGTCCGGACATCAGTTATTCCAATTCCAAGGCAGATGCTGAATATTTTTTCTATGGACGCTATATTTAGGTTACCCATAGAATCAATAGCTTCTTCAAAATGATCTTCGGTTTTAACAGCGATGGCAAAAAAGAGAATCAGAATTTCAATATCATTCAGTTTAAGTGCTTGACCTAGCATGCCAAGGTTTTCCCATAGCCGTGATTCCGATTTTGCTTGGGGTGGATGCTTCTCAATGGTGGCTAAATTTTGACGTAGCTCAGTCAGAATTAAATCGCGGTTGTATGCACGTGGATTATCAACGTAATTGTCCAAACCTAGTTCACGTGCTATATCATCAAATCTAAATGCATGTTCATTCAAAAACCTTTTATGCGCTTCAAGTTTTAGAATGATACGTAAGAGCCATAAATGCTTTAGCTCTTTATTTAAGTTGTCAGTAAAGGTTGATTTATTTTTTTGAATATCGAGTTTCATAATCGTGTCCTTGATAAGTTTTGGGTAATGATCAGGCACACATGCGACATTTTGTGTCGTATTAAATGCGTTACGAATCCTAAGATTTATATCCGAGTCATTTATTAGCTATAGTGTTTCATTTAATTTGCAGATAATAGCCTCAATTCTCATCTGAAATACCACTTAACATGATTGTTACTCTGAAATCATGATTGATTTCTGGATTAAATATCGCACACCAAAACATGACCGTATCTGGTGGAAGTTGCGTTCGAAAGACGTTAAAACCATGACAGATTATTGGCATGATGGGATGATTCTGGTTGTTTATTTCAAAAGCAATCAGTGCGCTTGAGGCGAGTGGTAATTGACGTTGAGTGAGCAGTGGATGATCAATTGCTCGTTGTATTGCTGTTTCGATACTATTCTCTCCCGTTGCTGATCCATATCCAAAAGCAGTATTCCCATCGTTGCTCATGAAACTAGCCACATCCGCGAAATCAATACCGACGATACCAGGCTTTTCACTGGTATTTATGATGCATTGATAAAATTGAGCAAAGGCTAAAGATGCATGCTTAAGCAGAGGTACAGTACGGTGATTTTTATCTGCTGTGTTCGCAAATGTCTCATTGGATATTTGGAAAACACCATTAACATGAGGAGTGAGCGTTTTGACGCCATTTAATGCTATCTCTTTATGTTTTTCGCCTTCAAAATTGAAAGGCATAATGGCAACTGCTAGCCCAGCAATATTGTGATTTTGTAGAATTTCAGCAATGTTGGATGAAATGCTCGTTCCAGTTACGCCCCCCATTCCAGCAACAATAAACACTATATCAAGATCACTTACAGCATCAATAATTTGATGTATGTTGGTAATGGATAGTGTCGTGTTTGGAATAGTTTGGTTAGCTTGATTAGCGCCAACTAAAAGTTTTATGTCCGCTACTGCATCATGTAAAGCCGTAGGGTCGGTATCAATAGCAATGGTGCGATGAATATAGGGTAACGATTTGGCGTTGTCTGTAAGAACGTTACTTCCAGCGCCACCCACAGCAATGACGCCAAATTTGGTGTCCCATGTCGATTTATCCATTTTTCTTAATCAAGTATTCTTCGGAAAATAGCGATAAAGCAGCATAATCACCTCAGCGACGAAATGTGTCGTAATGGATTCAAAAAGTCTGATGTTTAAGGAAATTATTGTTTATGTAAAAAGTGCGACACAATATGTCGCATGCGTGCTTACAATAGAGTTAGTTTGTTTAATCTAGTAATTCTTAACGAGGAAGTTATGCGCACATTCTCAAAATCCAAGCTGCTCGCTTTACGACAATGTCCAAAACGGTTGTGGCTGGAAATCAATCGTCCTGATCTACGTGAGGATTCGGATGCAACTGAAGCCAGTTTTCAGATTGGATTCCAGGTCGGGGATATTGCTCAGCAAATATATGATCCGGATGGTTGTGGTGCGCTAATTGATATTCAGAGCGAAGGATTTAAGCGTGCATTTGAACGCAGCGCTGAATTACTGAATATTGCGCAACCCATTTTTGAGGCTGGTTTTTCAGCAGGTGGAGCGATGGCATTCGCCGATGTCATGTTACCTATACAAAATGAGGGCAAGCAAGCCTGGCGCATGGTGGAAGTTAAATCCTCTACTAGCGTTAAAGATTACCATCGCGACGATGTGGCGGTGCAAGCGTTTGTAACGCAGTCTGCAGGTGTGCCGTTGAAGTCTATTGCATTGGCGCACATTGACAGTTCCTGGGTTTATCCTGGCGACGATAATTATCACGGCCTTTTAAAAGAAAATGACCTTACAGCGGAAGCCTTTGCGCGGACAGAGGAAGTTCAAGGTTGGATAACCCAGGCGCAAAATATCGTTGCTGAAACTGATGAACCAGATATTAAAATTGGTAATCATTGCGATACGCCTTATGAGTGTGGCTTCTTCGCATATTGCAGTCAAAATGAGCCGAAACCTGAATACCCAATTAATTGGTTGCCACGTTTTCCTTCGGCCAAGAAGCGTGAACTGGCGGCTCAAGGGTTGTACGATATGACAGAAATACCCGATGACTTGCTTAATGATAAGCAACAACGAGTAAAAGACTACACGGTATCCAATACAGTATATTTTGATGCTGAAGGCGCATTGGCGGATCTGGCTGAGTATCCGCTTCCAGCCAATTTTCTTGATTTTGAGACTATTCAGTTTGCAGTACCTATCTGGAAAGGCACACGACCATATCAGCAGATTACCTTCCAGTTTAGTTTGCACACATTAACTGAATCAGGAGAGTTGGAACATAGTGACTTCCTTGATCTGTCTGGTAATAACCCATCCGAGGCATTTGCGTATGCGTTAATCGCAGCTTGTGGTCAGCAAGGCCCTGTTTATGTCTATAACGCAGGCTTTGAAACGGCACGTATCCGTGAATTGGCTGAACGTTATCCATTGATAAGTGAATCGCTGCTAGCCATTAATGAGCGTGTTGTTGATCTGCTGCCTATTGCACGTGAGCGTTATTATCACCCAAGTCAGCAAGGTAGCTGGAGCATTAAAAAAGTGCTGCCTGCCGTAGTGCCTGAATTACGTTATGACGCGCTCGACGGTGTGCAAGATGGCGGCATGGCGATGGATGCTTTTCTTGAAGCTATTCATCCGAATACGAACACTGAACGCAAAGCTCAGATCAAGCAGCAGCTTTTAGCGTATTGCAAGCTCGATACTTACGCCATGGTGCGCCTGTGGCAGGTATTTGCTGGTCGCACAGATATGAGGTTATAGACTATGCCAAAACGTCCAAATTCCGTTGAAGAACTCAATCTAACGCATGCAATATTACAGCGCATTCCCAAGGGACGTACGGTTACTGCATCGGAGTTGCGTCAGCAACTGGCTGATGCAGGTATTAATCGTGACTTGCGCACCCTGCAGCGCCAACTGGATATGCTTAGCGAAAACTATGACATTGATCGTGATGACAGCAGTAAGCCGTATCGTTACAAATGGAAAGAGTTTGCCAAAGGGTTAAGCCTGGTTGGTCTTAGCCCACAGGAATCGTTGTTGCTTACCCTTGCTGAACAGCATTTGAACAGCCTGTTGCCCACCAAACTAATGAAATCCATGCAAGGCTTCTTTACCCAGGCACGCAGTCAGCTCGGGGACAAAAGTAAAACCAAACGCGAACGGGAATGGCTGGAAAAGGTGCGTGTAGTCAGCACCACCCAGCCGTTGTTGCCACCCAAAATTGATCCGCTCGTATTTGAACAGGTCAGCAATGCGCTTTACGCAAATCAGTGGCTGGAAGTGGATTACAAAAACGCGGCTGGTAAACGTACCGAGACTCGCGTCATGCCGCTGGGCTTGGCGCAACAGGGTCAACGCATGTACCTTGTTTGTCGATTTGATGGTTATGATAACGAGCGTAGCCTTGCGTTGAATCGCATCATCTCCGCAAAGGTTTCAACGCTAACGTTTGAACGCCCCAAAGACTTCGATCTTAAGCAATATGACGACGATGGCCGATTTGGTTATGGTAATGGCCAACACATTAAGCTGAGTTTCCGTATTGATAAGGATGCGGGACTGCATTTGCTTGAATCGCCTCTGTCGCTGGATCAGCGGGTAGTGGAGTTGGATGATGCCTACGAGATTACTGCGACGGTGGTGGATAGTGAGATGCTGGAGTGGTGGTTGCGGGGATTTGGGGATGATGTTTGGGCAGTGAATAAAGAAGTAATTAGCGTTGTAACAACATAAAAGGCGGAGCAGGAAATGACGGATATAAAATTGGACTGTGATGATTGGCCATTCTGTAATGGTGCCCAAGTAATAGGAATGAAACTGCCAGAATATCTGGCATGGGCTAGCAATACTGGCACATATGCTAAGCAATTGTTACTGCCATCAATTCAGCGTGGATTTGTATGGAAACCTAAACAGATTGTGGATCTGTGGGATTCATTGCTGAGAGGCATGCCGATAGGTAGTCTCATGGTGAGCAAGTTAGCAGCAGGGGAATCTGCAACAAATATTGTGGAAGATAAGCGCGTATCTGCAGAGGTACAGTCTGAGTCGGTAGGTTTGCTTGACGGACAGCAAAGAACATTGTCCATGCTGTTGGGTTGGTTTGAAAAACATTCAAAACAACATTGTTTATGGATAGACCTTGGAAGGGATGGTGGGGCAGGTGCTACGTTCGAACTCAGAATCACGACTAAGGCACAGCCATTTGGGTTTCAGCGCATATCCCAAACTCGCCTTTCTAGGCATGAGCGAAAAGAAGCACGGAAAGATTATGATAAAAATCATCAACAACATGAAGAAAGGCGTGATTATGAATTATTTAATCTCGACAAAACTGAACAACCACGCCCATATGTGGCTGGCAGGAATAGTAAGTTATTTATTCGTTTGACAGATGCTTGGAATGTATTCAGAGGGCTAAGCGACAAAAAAGCATTCATGCAAAAATTATTTGGTGATACTGATGAGGAAAAGGTTAAACATAAACTTGAACAGCTTTATGATGCTTTTGAACGTATAGCATCACTTGAAGTCCCTTTGATTTTGATTCCTGAATATATTAGCCAGAGCCAGCCAGAGGCTAAAGATAACAAGAATAACGAGTTTACAGCACCGCTGATATTGTTATTTGAACGTATAGGTAGCAACGCCACTAAACTTACACCTGATGATTTGCTGTTTTCCATGATCAAACAACAATGGCCTGAAGCACATAATTTAGTTGAGAAAGTGAAGAGTGACGATTTCCCTTACCCAATGAGTTCCTCAGATTATGTGATGACTGCGTATAGACTGGCTGCAGCGCAAACAGAAGTAATAGTAATTGGAGACAATCCGCGTCCCAAACCTAGCGATTTTCATCGTCATTTAGCAACGCTTCTCGGGACAAAAGAGAAGCCTGGTCCACTACGTAATTATTTGATGAAAGATAGTCAGTTTGTTAATGCATTCAAGTCGCTGGGACGCACCTTGATTTATCGAGGAGAGAAGGATAGTGGCATCCCAAATTATATGCTACCGCATCTTTCTCGCGGCTTAATCCAAGTATTGCTTCGATGGATTATGCTTAACGATGAGAAGACGATTGCAGATAGTCGGGAAACAATCATCGCATTTGCCTTGTTTTGGTATTTGCACATTTGGAATGATGATGGCGCGAGTAAAAAGGCGTTTGAAATAGCGGGGGTTGAAGGTGCTTTTCCAGCAGAAGCTATATACAACGCATTAATAAAATCTAATTCGGGAAATGAAAATGAAATTGGATTGGCGCTACCATTGATGCCACCGGATGAACTAAACCAAATTTTATTACCGTATGAATCTACGAGATTACTCACAGCGGATAAACTGTTTAAGGATGATCATAATACAATTCCGCAACGTGAGCTTTATAAAAGGTTTTGCTGGTGGCGTAAGCCTATATTGTTGTGGTTACAAAGGGACTATGTAGAGAAAGCTTTTAGCAAGTTAACTTCGGATTCAAATTTAATTGATGAGGACACGGTGCCCTATGATTACGATCACCTTTGCCCACAAGATCATTGGGGTAAACACTGGAGTTATATTAAATGCAGTGACTCAGACTTTCATGCTGCTAGGAACGACATAGGTAATTGTATAGGCAATTTGCACGTGCTTGAATCTAGCCTAAATCGAAGTTTTGGTGATGATCCACTTGCTTCTAAATTAGAGACAAACCTCGTTGATTGGCAAGCTGACGATAGTAAGCTATACGAGAATCAGGATCACGAGCAGTTATGGTTAGAAGCATCTCCTAAGTATGGTGATGTTGGAAGTAAAGAATGCTGGGTATGGCACGAAAAACGTTTGCAAGCGTTCCAACATGCGGTTTATAGGCGGGCGTTCAATTTATATAGCGAATATTATGCGGTTTGTAGTTCTATTCTTTCAAAGGATGCTGGTTCAAATGAACTGACGGGGAGTATTCATGATTTACGAGCACATTGACGATGTAACAGTAACTGCCCAATTCGCATGGGAAAATGAAATGCGCTACCGTTATCAACTGGATATCACTCTGAACGATGCACCACCCACAGGCAAAACTGCTTGTGTAGTAATGCAAAATCCGAGTTATGCTGGGGAAGACGTAGCTGACAAGTCCGTTCAATTCATGGAAAAGGTGGTATTCAAAAAAGAACTGGCAGAATTCGCAGGCGTGCGCCGACTGATAGTGGTTAATCAGTTTGCATACATTCAAACCAATGATTTTCAGGGTTTGCCACACGAAATTGGCGCGCTCAATGATGCAACTATTAAGGACGCTCTGAATGAGTCTGATATTGTCATTTTAGGTTGGGGTGCGGCCAATCGTTTTACAGCACGCAAATCCTATGTGCTAGAACTACTTGCTGAGATGCCACAGAAGGTGATTTACCAGACTAGGATGCATCCGTCACGTGGTCGGTATGATGGTTTTATTCAGCCATATCTATAATAAGCATACCCTTACTTTTAACATTGTTATCCCACTTTCCAAAGTCAACAATGGGGCAGACAGGGGGCGCTATATGCGTGGGAACGGTTGTTCCCACGTCTGCTCATCAATTTTAATTTCCACGCAAACTGAGCCAATGCGAAGCAAATCAAGCCAGTCCAATCCGCAATGATCGTAAAGACAGTGATACAGATAACAATGCCACTCACCAACAAAATATGCAGGACAGTCACAATGATTTATATTCGTTATACCAAATCCCCATTCTTGATCAGTGTGGATACAGTCAAAAATATCCTCATGTAGCTCCATAAGGATGTTGTCATCGTTTTCTTCATATTCATAGTCGCTTTCATGTAAATAAAAGGTAATGACAAACTCAAGATTGAAATCTTGTATCCAGTCGTGATGATTTTTAACTCGTTCCTGCAGTTGTGTGTATTTGGTTTTTAAAATGGGCAAGTATTGCTTTTCAAGCAAAGTGAGGTGTTTATTTAATGCTTGTAGTTGACTACGTTCTGTTTCATTAAGCGATTGATAGTCGGTGAAATATGCTTCGGCATTTTGCCTATGCATATAACGTGCTTTTAGATTTTCAGAATAGTCTAGTTTGTGGTCGAATTTCATGATGTTCTGGTTTTTAATCGAAAGTACTAAGTTTATTTACGCATGCGTCACATAGTGTCGTATCAATGGGATTAAATACACCTTATTGGCAATGAATATAGGGCGAACAAAGTGGAACCAGTCTCGCAACTTACTGAATGTGTGAACGATGTACCTGTGTTTTTTACGCCTAGGATGGTTGCCCATTTCAGTAGTTCTTCACCCAGTGCCGCCAAGCCTGAAAAGGTGATGGATGCTTGGTTAAGATTGGATCTACCGATTGCTGTTATTGAGCCTGAACCAGTGACTGTTGATCAACTTAAGCAGGCACATAATCCAGATTATGTGGATCAAATTTTGGCATGCGAAATTAAAAATGGTTTTGGCAATAAATTACCCGAGGTAGCAGCTACTTTGCTTTATACAACAGGTGCTATGCTGGCGGCGGCACGAGAAGCTATTCGTAACGGGAAAGTAGCTGTTGCACCTTGCTCAGGATTTCACCATGCAAAGTATGCATCCGCGTTTGGGTATTGCACGTTCAATGGACTGGTAGTGACGGCGATGATTTTGAAGGTGAGTGGATTAGCCAACAAAGTGGGTATCCTGGACTTTGATATGCATTATGGGGATGGCACGGATAACTTAATTGAACAGCATCAATTGAAATGGATAGAACACTATACGGCTGGACGTGAATATGAAGCTACACATCAAACCCAGGAATTCTTGTTGAGTGTCTCTGAGAAAATTACAAAGATGCAAGACTGCGACATTATCCTGTACCAGGCTGGAGCAGACCCGCATATTAAAGATCCATTAGGTGGGTTTTTAACAACTGAGCAACTAAGGATACGAGACAAGATTGTATTTGAAACGGCAAATGCGCTTGGCATACCCATCGCGTGGAATCTGGCAGGTGGTTATCAAGTTGCTGACGATGGCAGCATTCCAGAAGTATTGACCATTCATAGCAACACTATGCTTGAATGTATTAGGGTATATGTATGTAAATATAAGCAAGTGCACCAATAGTTGGTTAATTTTTTATTGATTTTTTGAAGTGGAGTAGCTATGAAAGTTTATCTGGGTGATAGCAGCAGTAGTAGTAAATTGATTAGTTTGGATTGCAATATTGTAGGAAACAAAGTCTACCAAGGTAATCACACAAGCAGTAGTTATCTGCTATGTAATGTTAGAGAAGGTAAGGTCTATAAGGGGGATAGCGGCAGTAGTAGCAATATGCTGTTTAATATCAGAGATGATAAAGTTTACAAAGGCGAGAGCGGAAGTAGCAGTAATATGCTGTGCAATATTAAAGGCAATAAGGTCTATAAAGGTGATAGTAGTAGCAGTAGCAACATACTTTTTAATACTTCAGAGAGATTTAGCACCGAACAATTGGCCGCCATTTTATTTGCGATTGAATTAATTTGAAAACCATGACGGATTCAAGTTCGGATGGTATGTCTTTTAGCCATAAAAAGCTAATAGTCGCCATTTCCTCTCGTGCTCTTTTTAATCTTGATGAGAGCCATGCTGTTTTTGAAAAGGACGGTGTGGAAGCATATTGCAGATACCAAATTCAGCATGAGGATATACCGCTTGAAACTGGTGTGGCATTTAGTCTGGTGAGGAAATTGCTGGCATTAAATGAACGTGATCCTGAAAATCCGCGTGTTGAAGTGATTTTATTATCTCGTAATAGCGCAGATACTGGCTTGCGTATATTCAATTCGATAAAGCATCATGGGTTGAATATCAGTCGCGCTGCTTTTACACGGGGCGCAAGTACACATCCGTACATTTCAGCATTCGGTGCTCAGCTGTTTCTTTCTGCCGAAGCTAATGATGTGCGTAAGACGCTAGAGGCGGGATTTGCTGCGGCGACGATTTTACCTTCTGCTTCTGCAGCTGTTTCTGAAGTGGATCCATCGCAGTTGCGTATCGCCTTTGACGGGGATGCTGTCTTGTTCTCAGATGAGTCAGAACGTATTTATAAGCAGGATGGATTGGAGGCATTTGAAAGTAATGAAACATTAGCCGCGAAGCAGCCTTTGCCTGGTGGGCCATTTAAAAATTTTCTTGCATTGTTGCATCAGCTTCAATTGGAATTTCCAGCAGATACAGCACCTATCCGCACAGCCTTAATCACGGCGCGTGGTGCACCTGCCCATGAACGGGTTATTCGTACATTGCGCGCCTGGAATATCCGTATAGATGAAGCCTTTTTCTTACGCGGAAAAGACAAAGGGGAGTTTCTGAAAGCATTCAGAGCCGATATTTTCTTTGATGACCATCAAAAGCACTGCGAATCCGCGCGCCAGCACGTCGCCACTGGGCACGTTCCGCATGGTGTGGCTAATGAATAATTGAATTGCTCTCAGGTGGTTTGAACGGATAAATGTACCTTAATGATGAACAGAAACTAATGTGAGATATAAAATATGGATGAAAATAGTGAGATATTTCTGTACTTAGATGATTTGCGGGAATCGCCGACTGACGCTGTGTGTTGCCGCACAGCAGTTGAAGCACTGTGCTTGCTCGTAACGGGTAAGGTAACGCGTATTTCATTTGATCATGATCTTGGAACTGAGCTGACAGGTTATGACGTGGCAAAACGAATTGAGGAATGGGTAATGGATGGGACAATCCCAATGCCGTGTTGGGCTGTTCATTCGGCCAATCCAGTAGGGAGGCGGAATATTGAAGCTGCAATGCGTTCAGCAGAACGTTTTGGTAAGTAAATAGGGTGGGGATATGTTAAGGCTATTGCAATTTTGTTCTTCTTGGAATAGAAAGAGCCCAAGGCGATCTGTTAGCAATATTCGCCATTTGTTGAATTCCTTTGTTATAATCACAGACTTCACAGTGGCTTATTAATCAAAATCATAATTAATAAATTGCTAGATACAGTGAGGCATTTTTTTATTAATTAGGATGGTGTAGTTTGGGAAACAGTTTGGGAAACTCTCAAAATCTGTAATATTTATACTGAATTTTCAATATAATCAATAAGTTAGATTGCTGGTTATTTTTTGTAATTCAAATTTAGGTTCCAGCGCCGTAAGGTGTGGGGGTTCGAGTCCCCCCTTTCGCACCATCATTTATTGAATCATCGTGCGCCCACTGTGGCGCACTTTCACTGTCTGTTAACCTATCCAACACACTCAAGGATATCTCATGCAACAAGCTAATATCGAACAAGTCAGCGCCTTAGAACGTCGTGTAAATTTATCTGTAGCAATGAACGCAATTGAATCTGAAGTTGCGAGTCGCCTAAAGCATGTCGCACGTACTGCACGTATCGACGGCTTCCGTCCAGGTAAAGTGCCGATGTCAGTTGTTGCTAAACAATATGGTGGTGAATTTCGGCAAGAAGCTTTAGGTACCGCGATTGAGCGTGTATTCACAAAGGTAGTGCAAGATAATAAATTAAAAGTGGCTGGTTTCCCTCGTATTGAGCCTAAATCAGACGCGGCAGATCCATTTATATTTGAGTTTTACGCTGTATTCGAAGTTTATCCAGAAATTACTTTGGGTGATTTGAGCGCTACAGAAATTACTCGTCCTGTCGTTGAAGTGGCTGATGCTGAGGTTGATAAAACGATAGATGTATTACGTAAACAACGTGTGCAATACGAAAGCGCTGATCGTGCTGCAACAACCAGCGATTTAGTGACTTTGGATTATGTTGGTAAAGTGGATGGAACGGTTTTTGCTGGTGGTGAAGCTAAAGGTTTCCGTGTTGTATTGGGCGAAGGTCGCACCTTGCCAGATTTTGAAGCAGCTTTGATGGATGTTAAGGCTGGTGATCAAAAGACTTTTGATGTAGCTTTTCCTGCCGATTATCAAGCGCCTGAACTGGCTGGTAAAACTGCACAATTCAGCGTAGAAGTTACTGATGTGGCAGAACCTAAGTTGCCTGCTGTTGATGCTGAGTTTGCCAAGACTTTGGGTGTGGCTGATGGTGATGTTGCTGTAATGCGTGGTGAAATTCAGGCTAACTTGGTGCGCGAAGTTAAAAATCGTGTGCAAGCGCAAGTCAAAGATCAGGTTATGCAAGCCATTTTAACTGCTACTCAGGTAGAAACACCTAAGTCGTTGGTTAAAAATGAAGCGGAGCGTTTAATGGAACAGGCGCGTAGTGATATGCAGGCGCGTGGAATGAATGTGGCTGATATTCCTATGCCAACAGATATATTTGAAGAGCGTGCACAACGTCGTGTTGCTTTAGGCTTGATTTTGGCTGAAGTGGTCCAATCTAAAGAACTGGCAGCAAAGCCTGAGCAAGTGACTGAGATGATAGAAGAGTTCGCTCAAAGTTATGAAGATCCACAAAATGTAATGGCTTGGTATCGTAAGAATCCAGAAAAAATGCAAGAAATTGAATCCTTGGCTTTGGAAAACAATGTTGTAGAATGGGTGCTGGGACAAGTGAAAGTAATCGATAAGGCAACATCATTTGATGAACTGATGGGAAAGGCTTAAATACATGATGAACAATAACGTTTGGGATCCGCAAGGTCTGGGTATGGTTCCCATGGTGGTCGAACAAAGTGGTCGTGGTGAACGTGCCTACGATATCTACTCACGTTTATTAAAAGAGCGTGTGGTGTTTCTGGTTGGCCCAGTTAATGAGATGTCTGCTAATTTAGTAGTCGCTCAGTTATTGTTTTTGGAGTCTGAAAATCCAGATAAAGATATTTATTTGTATATCAATTCACCTGGTGGTTCGGTTTCAGCAGGGATGTCAATTTATGACACCATGCAATTTATAAAACCTGATGTGAGCACTTTGTGCATGGGCCAAGCTGCCAGTATGGGTGCGTTCTTGCTGACAGCTGGTGCTAAAGGTAAACGTTATTCATTGCCTAATTCTCGTATTATGATACATCAGCCATTGGGTGGTTTTCAGGGGCAAGCGTCGGATATAGAAATTCACGCCAAAGAAATTTTGTATCTGCGTGAACGTTTAAATGGCATGATGGCTACACATACGGGTAAAGATGTGGCAACCTTGGATAAAGATACTGATCGTGATAATTTCATGAGTGCAGAAGAAGCTGTGAATTATGGATTGATAGATAAAGTCATTCATAACCGCGCAGAAGCTGCTGCTTAATCATGCAATCTTAATGGAGTTATATCATGTCTGACAAAAACAGCGGCGAAAAACTCTTGTACTGTTCTTTTTGCGGTAAGAGTCAGCACGAAGTGCGCAAACTAATCGCGGGTCCTTCTGTTTTTATCTGTGATGAGTGCGTGGATTTATGTACGGACATTATTCGTGAAGAAATTCAGCAGGATAAAATGGGTAAGACGGATAAATCTGCCTTACCAACACCTAAGCAAATTCAAATTATTCTAAATGATTATGTCATTGGTCAAGATAAAGCAAAGCGTATCTTGGCTGTGGCCGTCTATAACCACTATAAACGTTTAAAAAATATAGGTGGTAAGGATGATGTTGAATTAGCGAAAAGCAACATTTTATTAATTGGTCCCACAGGATCAGGTAAAACCTTATTGGCGCAGACTTTGGCACGCATGTTGGACGTGCCATTCGTCATGGCAGATGCAACTACCCTTACTGAAGCGGGGTATGTTGGTGAAGACGTTGAAAACATCATTCAGAAGTTATTGCAAAAATGCGACTATGATGTAGAGAAAGCTAAAAACGGCATCATATACATTGATGAAATTGATAAAATTTCGCGTAAATCTGATAATCCTTCCATCACTCGTGATGTATCAGGTGAAGGTGTTCAGCAGGCATTGCTTAAGCTGATAGAGGGTACAACCGCTTCAATCCCACCACAAGGTGGGCGTAAACATCCAAATCAAGAATTTGTGCAAGTTGATACCACTAACATGTTATTTATTTGTGGTGGTGCCTTTGCTGGTCTGGAAAAAGTAATACAAAATCGTTCAACTAAAGGTGGTATTGGTTTCGGAGCTGAAGTTAAAAGCAAAGATGTAAGCAAGGATGTTTCTGCTTTGTTACAAGAAGTTGAACCAGAGGATTTGATCAAGTTTGGACTGATTCCTGAGTTGATAGGTCGCTTACCTGTTATTGCAACTTTGGAAGAGCTTGATGAGTCTGCTTTGACAACGATACTGACCGAACCTAAAAATGCACTTACCAAACAATATAATAAATTGTTTGAAATGGAAGGTGCGGAATTGGAGTTTCGTGAAGATGCTTTGGTTGCAATAGCTAAACGTGCTTTAGCAAGAAAAACTGGTGCACGTGGTCTGCGCTCTATTATTGAGCATGTGTTGCTGGATACTATGTATGAATTGCCTTCTATGGAAAATGTCACTAAAGTGGTGATAGATGCCAATGTGGTTAATGGCACTGCTAAACCTTTAATGATATTTGCTGATCAGGCTAAAATAGCTTCGTAGTAAGTAGTTTTGCACCAGTGACGATTGCTGGTGCAAATTAAATCACGCTTGGATTCAGGCACTTGCGGATAATATAGCAGGTAGCGCTTGAATTTTTTTAACGCCGCCCGTATATGTTGTCCTATGTCGTACCTTTTCTATAGGATGTTACTATCATGGCCTTACTCCAAGACGCTGAAACTTTAACTCTGCCACTTTTGCCTTTGCGTGATGTGGTAGTTTTCCCTCACATGGTTATCCCGCTTTTTGTCGGGCGCGCCAAATCCATTAAAGCGTTAGAAATTGCCATGGAGTCTGGCAAGAGTATTCTGCTCGTTGCACAAAAATCCGCGTCCAAAGATGAACCCACACCTGAAGACTTGTACCACATTGGTAGCGTTGCAACTATCTTGCAGATGCTTAAATTACCTGATGGTACCGTTAAAGTACTGGTGGAAGGTAACCAGCGTGCCAATGTAATTGAATACGCTGATCTGGATACTCATTTCGCAGGTACTGTCACCTTAGTTGATGCTGATGATACCGCTGAAGATAAAGAAGCCGAAGCTACGCGCAGGGCATTGGTCGCGCAATTTGATCAGTATGTCAAATTAAATAAAAAAATCCCACCTGAGATACTAACTTCTTTAGTTGGTATTGATGAAGCTGGCCGCTTGGCTGATACGATTGCTGCACATTTGCCATTGAAATTGGAGCAAAAGCAAGAAGTGTTAGAGATGTTCCCTGTTCAAGCGCGTCTAGAGCACTTGATGAGCTTGATGGAGGGCGAAATTGATATATTACAAGTAGAAAAGCGCATTCGTGGACGTGTTAAACGTCAAATGGAAAAGAGCCAGCGTGATTACTATTTGAATGAACAAGTTAAAGCCATACAGAAAGAGTTGGGCGACGGTGAGGATGGCGTAGAGATTGAGGATTTAGAACGCCGGATTAAAGAAGCTAAAATGAGCAAGGAAGCTGAAGCAAAAGCAGATGCTGAGCTGAAAAAGCTGAAAATGATGTCGCCTATGTCTGCTGAAGCAACGGTTGTACGTACTTATATCGAAGCAATTATTGGTTTGCCGTGGAAAAAGAAAACAAAAATCAGTAAAGATTTAACGAAAGCAGAAGCGATTCTGGATAAGGATCATTATGGTCTGGATAAAGTTAAAGAGCGTATTGTTGAGTACCTCGCTGTACAACAACGTGTTGAAAAATTGAAAGGTCCTATTTTATGTTTAGTAGGGCCACCCGGTGTAGGTAAAACTTCGTTAGGTCAGTCTATTGCGAAGGCTACTAATCGTAAATTTATACGTATGGCGTTAGGTGGTGTACGTGATGAGTCTGAAATACGAGGGCATCGACGTACCTACATTGGTTCTATGCCGGGTAAGATTTTGCAAAGCATGACTAAGGTTGGTGTACGTAATCCATTATTTTTACTAGATGAAGTAGATAAAATGGGTCAGGACTCACGCGGCGATCCGTCATCTGCATTGCTAGAGGTGTTGGATCCTGAACAAAATCATACGTTTGCAGACCATTACATTGAGGTGGATTTTGATTTGTCCGATGTGATGTTTGTGGCTACGGCAAATACTTTGGATATACCAACTCCATTGCTTGATCGCATGGAGATTATCCGCTTGTCTGGTTATACCGAAGATGAAAAGGTAAGCATAGGTCAGCGTTATTTGGTGGCCAAGCAGTTACAGGCAAATGGTTTAAAACCTGATGAATGTGAGATTACCGAAGCTGCATTGCGTGACATCGTGCGTTATTACACGCGTGAGGCTGGTGTACGTAACCTTGATAGGGATGTGGCGAAGATTTGTCGTAAAGTTGTGAAGGCTTTGGTGACCAAATCGACAAAGGACAAAAAAATCATAGTTGATGAAACCAATTTAGATAATTATTTAGGTGTGCGCAGATTTAATTTTGGTGTTGCCGAGAAGTATAACCAAGTTGGACAAGTCACTGGATTGGCATGGACTGAAGTTGGTGGTGAGCTTTTGACTATCGAAGGCGTGACCATGCCTGGTAAAGGCAAGGTGATAACCACTGGACAGCTTGGTGAAGTCATGCAGGAGTCTATACAAGCTGCAATGTCGGTAGTTCGCAGTCGTTCACAGAGTCTGGGTATCCCTGCGGATGTTTATGAGAAGAAAGATATTCATATACATTTACCCGAAGGTGCAACACCTAAAGATGGACCTAGTGCGGGTATTGGTATTTGCACAGCATTGGTATCTGTACTGACTGGTATTCCTGTACGTGCGGACGTTGCAATGACCGGAGAGATTACATTGCGTGGTGAAGTGTTGCCAATAGGTGGTTTGAAAGAAAAGCTACTTGCCGCACTGCGGGGTGGAATTAAAACTGTATTGATACCAGAAGAGAATGTGCGTGATTTAGTTGAGATGCCAGATAATATCAAGAGTGGTCTGGATATACGTCCAGTAAAATGGGTAGATCAGGTATTGCAATTGGTTTTGGAACGTCAGCCAGAACCGTTACCTGATACCCCAGCAGTTGTTGCTGAAATCGTGGGAGCGGCGGCAGTTTCTACTGAAGTTGTTTCGACTAAACATTAATTTTCACCTAAAGATGTTATTTATGAGTAAAATCAGTGCAAGCCGCTTGACATAAGCTTTTGCGGCTTGCTATAAAGTGAGCTTCAG
The DNA here is from genome assembly GCF_009937995.1 of Sulfuriferula nivalis. Classification (NCBI taxonomy): domain Bacteria; kingdom Pseudomonadati; phylum Pseudomonadota; class Betaproteobacteria; order Nitrosomonadales; family Sulfuricellaceae; genus Sulfuriferula; species Sulfuriferula nivalis. Next base: position 1,835,654 of record NZ_AP021881.1, on the reverse strand, counting down.
GATTTTCCTGTTAACTAATAGAAGGGGATACACGTGAACAAATCTGAATTAATTGATGCAATCGCTGAATCAGCTGATATTTCTAAAGCAGCTGCAGGACGCGCTTTAGATGCGACTGTTAGTGCTGTTACTGCAACCTTGAAAAGCGGTGGTATGGTGACATTGGTGGGTTTTGGCTCGTTTTACGTGGGCGATCGTGCTGAACGCGATGGTCGCAACCCACAAACTGGTAAAGCTATCAAAATTAAAGCAGCAAAAGTACCTAAGTTCCGTGCTGGTAAAACATTGAAAGATGCTGTAAACTGATCGGCTTCTTGGGTGCTTAGCTCAGTTGGTAGAGCACCGCCCTTACAAGGCGATTGTCGGGGGTTCGAACCCCTCAGCACCCACCAAGAATAAAGATTTGGAGTGGTAGTTCAGTTGGTTAGAATACCGGCCTGTCACGCCGGGGGGCGCGGGTTCGAGTCCCGTCCGCTCCGCCAATACGAAAGGCGAACCTAGGTTCGCCTTTTTTTATACATTTTTATAGTGTGATTGTGAATGCTAGATTCGATACGTGAACGTACACATGGTTGGATGGCTAAAGTCATATTAGCCTTAATCACTATACCATTTGCCTTGTTTGGGATAGATTCCTACTTTAAAAATCATGCTGCCGATAATTCGGTAGCAACTGTCAATGGTCAAAAGATCAGTAGATTAGCGTTTGATCGGGCATTAAAGGATCAGCGATCAGAGTTGGCTGCTTCTATGGGACCTGGCTTTGATCCTGCACTACTTGATGATCCAAGTGTGCGCCAATCTATACTCGACAATTTAATCAAACAAAAACTGCTTATCAATTCAGGTCATGATTTGGGTATGGTCGTGACGGATACGCAATTAGCTAAATTTATCGGAGCCGTACCTGCGTTCCAAGATAATGGCCAGTTTTCAGTCACCCGGTATGAGCAAGTGTTGCGCCAGCAGAATATGTCAGTTGCCGATTTTGAAAATCGCGTACGTGAAGAACTGCTGATGAATGATATGCGTGTGCCATTTGCGCAAGCATCAGTTATTTCATCGCGAGTGGTTAAGCAGTTTGCTGGTGTGTTTGAGCAACAGCGTGAAATTAGCACGGCTAAAGTTGCTGCAGCTGATTTTGTGAAACAGATACAAGTGACACCTGCGCAAATTAAAACTTACTATGATGCGCATCAAGCTGATTTTAATGTGCCTGCAGAAGCAAAATTTCAGTATGTAGTATTGTCGCTGGATGATATGGCAAAAACAGTAAAGATAGATGATGCTAGCGTACAGCAATATTATCAAGCGAATGCGGCAAAATATAGCGAGCCTGAACAACGTTCAGCACGGCATATTTTAATCACCGTCGCGGCTAATGCTACTGCTGCCACACGTGCTGCAGCTAAAGCTAAAGCAGAACAGTTATACAAACAGGTACTGGCTAATCCAGCAAGTTTCGCTGAGGTGGCTAAACAAAATTCAGAAGATCCAGGTTCTGCTGCACAGGGTGGCGATTTAGGTTGGTTCCCTCGTAATGCAATGGTGAAGCCATTTGCTGATGCGGCTTTTTCAATGAAGCCAAATGAAATTAGAGGCCCTATTGAAACTGACTTTGGTTACCATATCATCATGTTGAATGGCATTAAGCCTGCCCAAACGCAACCATTTGAAATGGTTAAGCCTGCGATTGTGAGTGACCTACAGAAACAACAAGCTGGAAAGCAGTTTGCAGACGCTGCTGAGCGGTTTAGTAATCAGGTTTATGAGCAATCAACAGAATTGGCATCCGCTGCCAAGGCGCAAAATTTGCCCGTTTTAACTTCTGACTGGGTAAGCAAAATGGGTGGGGTAAGTGCTGGTATATTGAATTCACCTAAGATGCTGGCGGC